>NZ_JBILOS010000022.1:0-26475 GCF_044374345.1 Sphingorhabdus sp.
GCGCCGCCTGCGGCAGCCATTGCCTTGCGCATCCGTTCGAGCACGAGCCGTTCATGCGCGGCATGTTGGTCAACGATGACAAGGCCGTCTTCGGCTTCGGCAACGATATAGGTGTTCGCAACCTGACCGCGTGCGACGCCCAGCGGGTGGCTGGCGCGTTCGGGCACGGGTTCGTGGGCGACGGCGGCCCTGCCCCAGAGTGGCGCGAGGTCTTCGCCGGGGATCGCGCCTAAGTCGGCAAAGCTGCTGCGGTTTTCATATACCGACGGATAAGGCGGACGCTGGCCATATTGCCCCTGATAGCCAGATCCGATCGCGGCGGCAGGCCCAGCAAAAATGTCACCTTGCGCGGTCTGGATCGGTTCCTGCTGCCATGCGGCAAGCGCGTCCGCCGATGGTCGTTGCACCGCGCGGAAACCGGACTGGTCAAGCGCATGGCGCAGCCCGGATATGATCATGCCGCGGATCAACGCCGGTTCGCGAAAGCGGACTTCTGTCTTGGCCGGATGGACGTTTACGTCGACCTGCGTCGGCGGCAGATCAATGAACAGCGCCACCAAGGCATGCCGGTCCCGCGCCAACATTTCGGCATAAGCGCCGCGCACGGCACCAATCAGCAGCCGGTCCTTTACCGGACGCCCATTGACGAACAGGAACTGGTGGTCCGCAACGCCGCGATTATAGGTGGGCAAGCTCGCCACCCCGCCAAGGCGCACGCCTTCGCGTTCGAAATCAAGTGCCACGCTGTTGTCGATAAGCTCCCCACTGGTCAGCGCGGCCACGCGTTCGGGCCGTGCGCTGGTGGGTTGCACTGCCAGCACGCGCCGGCCGTCATGCTCAACGGTAAAGCCAATGTCCGGCCGCGCCATCGCCAGCCGCTTCATGGCGTCGAGCGCGGCGGCATATTCGGCGCGGGCGCTGCGCAGGAATTTGCGGCGGGCGGGTACATTGCCAAACAGATTTTCAACTCGAACGCGCGTGCCTTGCGGCAGTGCGGCTGGGCCCTCGCTGATCAACACGCCATGGTCCACCGTCCGCGTCCAGCCTTCGGCACCAGCAGGCCTGCTTTCCAACGTCATTTTGGACACGCTGGCGATTGATGGCAAAGCCTCCCCCCGGAAACCCAAAGTGGAGACCATTTCGATATCTTCATCGGGCAGTTTCGACGTCGCGTGGCGTTCCAATGCCAGCGCCATGTCAGCAGGCGACATGCCGCAGCCATCGTCAGTGACTTCGACCAAGTCGATTCCACCCGCACCCAGTCGCACCGAAATATTACGGGCGCCCGAATCGATGGCGTTTTCCACCAGCTCTTTTAACGCGCTGGCCGGTCTTTCCACCACTTCACCGGCGGCAATGCGGTTGACCAGATTTTCAGGGAGCCTTCTTATTGACATACGCAGGTTCCTAGCCCAAGCGCTCAGCCCAAGCGACTCCTTAATCGTTCGCACTCCAGCCAAATATCTGTTTTTAAAAACAGCAAATTCCGCTAGGACCGCGCGATTATTTGGACGCGCTCCAAAGGAGTCTCTCCAAAACGGATTGGGTGGAAATTAAATGGTATTTGGCAAGTTTTTCCGTTTCGCATCACAAGACATGGCAATCGACCTCGGCACCGCAAACACGGTGGTCTACGTACGCGGTCAAGGGATTGTCCTGAACGAGCCGTCGGTGGTCGCGATTGAAACCATAAACGGTATCAAGCGCGTAAAGGCGGTTGGCGACGATGCAAAGCTGATGATGGGCAAGACCCCGGACAGCATTGAAGCCATTCGTCCGTTGCGCGACGGCGTTATTGCCGACATCGATGTGGCCGAACAGATGATCAAGCACTTCATCCACAAAGTGCACGGCAAGCGCCGCATGTTCAGCTACCCCGAAATCGTCATCTGCGTCCCGTCGGGTTCGACATCGGTCGAGCGCCGCGCGATTCGCGATGCCGCGTCCAACGCAGGTGCTTCTGAAGTGTTCTTGATTGAAGAGCCCATGGCTGCTGCCATCGGCGCGGATATGCCTGTGACGGAACCCATCGGTTCGATGGTTGTCGACATCGGCGGTGGCACCACCGAAGTTGCCGTGCTTTCGTTGCGCGGCCTTGCCTACACCACCTCGGTTCGTACCGGAGGTGACAAGATGGACGAGGCGATTGTCTCTTATGTCCGACGACACCATAACCTGTTGATCGGTGAAGCGACGGCCGAGCGGATCAAGAAGGATTTCGGGACCGCGCGTCCACCCGCCGATGGCGTTGGCCAGACATTGCACATCAAGGGCCGCGATCTTGTAAACGGCGTGCCAAAGGAAATTACGATCAACCAGGCCCAGATTGCCGAAGCCTTGTCGGAACCCATTGGCACTATCCTTGAAGGTGTGCGCATCGCGCTTGAAAATACCGCGCCAGAACTGGCGGCGGACATCGTCGATCAAGGGATTGTCCTGACCGGTGGCGGCGCGTTGATGGCTGGCCTCGACGAATATCTGCGTGATGAAACCGGACTGCCGGTCACGGTCGCCGAAGACCCGCTGACCTGCGTTGCAATCGGTACAGGCCGGGCGATGGAAGACCCCATCTTCCGTGGCGTCTTGCTGACCGCCTGATATAGGTCTCAGCATGGCGCCGCCCAAACACCGGCGCCCCGGATTTTCCCGAAAGGCGCAATATGGCCTGTTCGTGACCTATGTCGTCGCGATTGCAGGAACGATAGTGGCTGCCTTGTTGCTGGCAATATCGGTGGCTGATCCAGCCGGCTTTTCCGCGCTTCGTGCCGCAGGGGCAGAAATAACAGCGCCGGTCGCGCGTATGTTCACCAATGTCCGCCGGTCGGCGCAGAACATGAATGCGACCGCGGCGGCTTATATCAACGCAGGTTCCCAAAATGCCGCGCTTCAAAAGCAAGCCAAGGTCAACCGGAAAAAGCTGATCGAGGCGCAAGCCTTGCGCGTCGAAAACGCGCGGTTACGCGGATTGCTGAAATTGTCCGAGGACGGCGAAAGCCAAGTCGCCGTGGGCCGCCTCATCAGTTCCACCGCATCCAGCACGCGGCGCGTGGCGACATTGTCCATCGGCCGCAACTTTGGCGTGGAGCGCGCGCAGCCGGTACGCGGTCCTTCCGGATTGATTGGCCGCGTTATCGAAACTGGCCCGACAACGGCACGTATTCTTCTCGTCACCGACGCTGAAAATCTGGTTCCAGTCATGCGCGTCAGCGATGGCCTGCCCGCCTTCTCGGCGGGGCTTGGCAATGGCACGGTGCTGATCAAGCCGTTGAACTTGGGCGAAAGCCCGTTCAAGGTCGGCGATATCATCGTCACCTCGGGCAATGGCGGGCTGTATCCGCCCAATATTCCGTTCGCACGCGTTATCAAAAAAACCAGCGATGGTGCGTTGGCGATACCCTATGCCGACCCGGGCAATACGCCTTATGCCGTGGTGATGCGACCATATCAGGGCGAAGCACGCGCGGCCCAGCAGGCGGCGGCGCCTGACGGTGAAACCAAGGAAGTTGCGGAATGAAAATTCCGGTGACGACCATTCGCCTGCCCACCCGTCCTGCACGGGAATATGAATCCCGTTTTGACCGCGAACAATCGCTGCTCAAGATGCTGGCCATTCCGATTGCGTCGGTCGCTATCGCATCGATGATTACGGCGTTGCCGATATTCACCGCGGAACCGCTGTTGCCGCCACTTGGACTGTTGATGTTTTTAAGCTGGCGTCTGATGCGTCCCGGGCTTCTGCCCGTTTGGTCCGGCGTCCCATTTGGTTTGATGGATGATGTGTTCAGCGGCCAGCCCTTTGGCAGCGCGGGATTGTTGTGGTCGCTCGCTATGCTTTTCATCGAGATTATCGATGCGCGGGCTGTCTGGCGCGATCATCTTCAGGATTGGCTTATTGCAGCTATTGTTATCGCGGCTGTGCTGCTGGGTGGATTGTGGATTGCGGGCATGGCGCACGCCGCGCCTGAACCCGCTATTTTGATTCCGCAAATCATATTGTCCATATTGCTATATCCGCTGGCCGTGCGCATATGCGCACGTCTCGACAGCTGGCGATTGGCAACATGAAGGTCGAAAAACAGGTTACATCCGGACAGCTTGATTTCACGTTCACCCGCCGTGCCGCTTTTGTAGGTGGCGTGCAGGCAGCGATCGGCCTGACCGTTGCCGCGCGTATGTCCTATATCGCCGTGGCCGATAACGAGAAATATAAGCTGCTGGCCGAAAGCAACCGGGTCAACCTAACCATCATCCCGCCACGTCGCGGTTGGTTCGTTGACCGTTATGGCAAACCCATCGCAACCAATCGTGCGGATTTTCGTGTAGACATCATCCCCGACAGGCTCGCCAATAAGGAACAGACCGTCAAGACGCTGGCGGAGCTGCTGGCCTTGTCCACCGACGATGTCGACCGCATTCATCGCGAGTTGAAACTGGCACAGGGCTTTCAGCCTGTTCAAGTTGCAGACGGGCTGGATTATGAACGCTTCGCCGCTGTCAGCGTCCGCCTGCCCGACCTTCCCGGGGTCAGCCCGCGGCAGGGATATTCGCGCTTTTACCCAAGCGGGGCGGCGGTGGGCCATCTCATCGGCTATGTGGGCACGGTATCGGCCGAAGAATATCAAAAGAACAAAAACCCGCTGCTGATCACCCCGGGTTTCAAGGTCGGCAAGGATGGCCTCGAAAAGACGCTGGAGGACCGCTTGCAGGGCGAACCCGGCGCAAAGCGCACCGAAGTTACCGCCCGCGGCAAGATCGTCCGCGACTTGGCCACCCGGCCGGACATACCCGGGAAACCCGTTCAACTGACCATTGATATCGACCTGCACAATTACGCCGCGCGCCGACTGGGGCTGGAATCCGGTTCCGTAGTGATATTCGATTGCCTGACGGGCGACATACTGACGATGGCGTCCATGCCATGTTATGATCCCAACAGCTTTTCCGATGGCATTGGCCGCATCGAATGGAAAATGCTGAATTCGGACGACCATATTCCGATGCTCAACAAAGCATTGCAAGGGCTGTATCCGCCGGGGTCGACAGTAAAACCCGCAGCGGCACTTGCGATGCTGCATCATGGCGTCGATCCAGAAGAAACCGTTGTGTGTGGCGGGGGATACCGGCTGGGTAACCGCGTGTTCAAATGCCTAGGGCGTCACGGCCCGATAAACATGGCCGACGCGCTGATGAAAAGCTGCAACACCTATTTCTATGCGATGGGCCGCCGCATTGGCTATGACGCGATTGCACCATTTTCAAAAGCGCTCGGTCTGGGGCAGGAATTTCCCCTTCCCTTTCCATCGCAACGATATGGCACCATTCCCGATAGCGCATGGAAAATGCGCAAATATGACCAAAAGTGGAGCGAATCTGACACGCTGAATGCGACCATTGGTCAGGGCTATGTTTCGGTTAGCCCTTTCCAATTGGCCATAATGGCAGCGCGCATCGCATCGGGTCTGAACATTCAACCCGAAATCATCCTTAAAAAACGCCCGGCGCCGGGCAGACTCAACTTCCCCGAAGAACATTTGGCCGTTGTGCGCGAAGGCATGAACCGCGTCGTCAACGGCGATGGCACCGCCGTACGCAGCCGGCTGGAGATTCCGGGCATCGCGATGGCCGGAAAAACCGGCACCGCGCAAGTGCGCCGCATTGCAGGATCGCAGCGTGGGCAATCGGGCGCTTGGAAATATCGCGACCATGGCCTGTTCGTGTGCTTCGCGCCTGTCGATAACCCACGCTATGGCGCGTCGGTCGTCATTGAACATGGCATGGGCGGCGCGCGGGCCGCAGCACCGATCGCGAAAGACGTTCTGACGTTCCTCTATGATCGCGAAAAAGCGATGGCGTCCTTGGAAGCGCTTGAAGCTAGCTGGGGCGGCAATATCGAACAACGCATGGCATCCAAATATGCGGCCTTCCAAGGTCAACCGGCGGCACCCCCGCCGCTGGATCCGACGACATGAACGGCATAGTCCCTGCCCCGATTGCAGCCCTGCCGTGGCGCGTGATTTTCATATTGTCGGCCTTGGTCGGCTTTGGCGCGACTGTCCTCTATTCCGCAGCAGGTGGTAACTTTGAACCATGGGCCGGGAAGCATGTCATCCGGTTCGTGGTCCTGCTTGCCATGGCCATCGCGATGTCGCGGATGAAGCTTGAATTCTGGAAGTCGATGACTTTTCCTTTATACCTGTTGCTGCTTGTCCTGCTTGTCGTGGTGCAGCTGATGGGCTTTGTGGGCGGCGGCAGCCAACGCTGGATTAACCTTGGCATCATCACGCTGCAGCCATCCGAACTGATGAAGCCGGTGATGGTGCTTGCCGCTGCATGGTTTTTCGACCGCCTTCCACCGAACCGTATTTACGGATTTGACGCCATTTGGCCGCTGGGCGCTATCCTGCTGCTGCCGAGCATATTGGTGATCATTCAGCCGGATTTTGACGCCGCCATTGCGTACGCCTTCGGCCTGGGCGTCGTTGGCTTCATGGCGGGTCTTCCGCTCATATATTTCATCAGCGCCGGCGTGGGCGTCGCCGTTCTTGCGCCATTGGTGTTTTTCTTTGGATTAAAGGCCTATCAGCAAGACCGCGTTCTGATTTTCCTCAACCCGCAAAATGATCCGCTTGGTGCAGGCTATCATATCACCCAGTCGAAAATCGCGATCGGGTCCGGCGGCATATTCGGCAAAGGCTTCGGAAACGGCACACAAAGCCATCTGGATTATCTGCCGGAAGGACATACCGATTTCGTCTTTGCCACCATGGCGGAAGAATGGGGCATCGTTGGCGGCTTTTTCATTCTGTTCATGTACTATCTGCTCATGCGCTGGGGCCTGAGCGTCGCGATGCAGAGCAAGACGCGGTACGGGCAGCTCGTCGCCGCCGGCCTGACCTGCACGATTTTCTTCTATATCATGATCAACCTTCTGATGGTTGTGGGCCTCGCGCCGGTCGCGGGCATTCCCCTGCCTTTTGTCAGCCACGGGGGGTCATCCATGCTGACCATGATGCTGTGCGTGGGAATCATGATGTCCATTGAGCGCCACCCGGGCGCAAAGCGTGGACAATTCCAATAAGTCGCTTTGTCATGCTTGACAAAGGCCACGAAACCCATCAAAGGCGGCGCTCCAAACGGGCCTGCGCATCTGGCCAGCCCGACATGGGGACGCTTAGCTCAGTTGGTAGAGCAGCTGACTCTTAATCAGCGGGTCGTGGGTTCGAACCCCTCAGCGTCTACCACTTTTCAATGACTTAGGGAATAAAAGACAAATAAGAGTCGCTCTGTCTAACATTCCGTCTAACGTTTTGACCGACTTTTTTCTGCGGAATTGAAGGATTCGCTTAGAATCCGGTCAATTGAACGCGCTTGATCCGGTCGTCGCGCCTCAGGCAGCCATGGCGAACGGCATGGATTGGGCCGGGAGCGGACGGTCTGCTTTATAGTCCGAGAGGGTATATTGCAGCCGCTTACTCTAACTAAAATGATAACAGCCGACAGGCGCGCGTTAAAAGTGTCTCGCTCTAACGCTGACCCCGCGTTTCTTGAAGGTCGTTAGGTAAGCTCTTGAGATTTCAAGGCGCCTGGTTATGTCGCGGGTAACATTTCTGGAGAAAACTAGGTGCGAGTAGTTATTTTATTGTTGGCCGCGGTCTGTGGTAGCCCAAGCGTCGCCCAACCTGTTCAGCCGTCCGGTGCCCCTAATCGCCCTGCACTTGATGAGGGCTGGTCAGTCACGGTGGGAGTGGCGCCTGTATTTTCTAATGCATGGCAGGGGTCTGAGGACTATATCCTATCCATCTTTCCTGATTTGCGCGCAAACTACGGCGATACCCTTTTCGCTTCGATCCCCGATGGAGCTGGCTGGAACGCCGTGAACACAGGTGACTTGAAAGCTGGACCGATTGCTAAGCTCCGGTTTGGACGGGAAGAAGACGGCAGCGCATCGCCTTTCGCAGTCACAAGCGGGAACGACGCATTGGTTGGTCTTGGTGATGTTGGTGCAACTGCCGAAGTTGGTGGGTTCGTGGAGAAACTATTTGGCTCACGTCAGCAGTGGCGCGGTCGTATCGAGACAATGCACGGATTTGGAGGACATGAGGGAACTGTTGGAAATTTCTCACTGTCTTATCGAGTACGCAGTGGTGGCGGAATTTTTAACATTGGGCCTCGTGCAACTTTAGCGAGCAGTGATTTTACTCGGACGTACTTTGGTATTGACGCTGGACAGTCGGTACGCTCGGGCTTGGGCATCTATAAGCCCAATGGAGGTCTAGTGTCATACGGCTTCGGCGGGTCGATGAATTGTCCGCTTGATCGTCAGAGCGCCATTACCGCCTTTTCCAGCTTGGAGCGACTTGGTGGAGTGGCCAAGAATTCACCGCTGGTTAGGGAACGCGGGCGTGCTACACAATTCACCCTTGGGGTCGGATACGGTTTCCGGTTTTGACGGCCGCTACACAGCATCGTTTTGCAATTCAGCTATGGCCGTAGTTCCTTAGGATGCCCGCTTTTTGCTAAGTCAGCAATTGGGCGCAAAGCTGCCATGCCGATCAATCCCCATCTTGGTTGATTGAGCAGTATTCTCATCTCTCACTTTCCACCGTGTCGTTCGATGGCAGTGTCCAAAAGCATTATAAGTCGCAAATTTCTTTGATCGTCACCATCCACTAATCGATACCCGCAAACACAGAAACGCTGCGAAGCGCGCGTTCGGCGCCTATCCTTTAGCGGAATGCGCAATGGGACCTATCGGCGGCTTATTCCAAACCGATCAAAGCCGCAGCGGCGACTTCGCCATCCTGTTCGGACGTTCCGCCGCTGACGCCAATTGCGCCCACAATCCGGCCGTTGATGACAATCGGCGTGCCACCTTCAATGGCAACCACACCCGGCAGGCTTAGCACGGCGTTGCGTCCGCCGGCGATGGAATCGAAAAAGGCTTTCGTGCTCCGTTTGAAGCGCGCAGCGGTGCGCGCTTTTTCGCGGGCAACCAGATCGGACCCATATTGCGTGCCATCCATCTTGTGGAACAGCACAAGCTCGCCGCTTGGTTCGACGATAGCGAAGGCCATAGTGAAATTGCGCGACCGTGCGGACTGTTCGGCGGCGGCGACAATCGTTTTTGCCTGCGCAAGGGTGACCGGGCTACCATAAGGCAATGGCGACTGTTGCGCGCCTGCAGCGGAGGTCAAAGCAAGCGTCGCAACCGCACCCAAAAACATCCGTTTCATCATGACCTACCCTCTGCAGACTTTTATCATGCCCGTTAATTGTCAGATATTTTACGCGCGCGCTATCCGGAAAGTGCCAAGCTTCTTTTCGCCATGGCCCAATCGGCAAATGCAGCCGCATTATGCCCGCAAATATTATGACGTCCCCCCGCCTTTGCATTGACACAGCCCTTCAAATACCGCTAAGCGCGCCCCCTACCCTGTGCCCGGATGGCGGAATTGGTAGACGCACCAGCTTCAGGTGCTGGCGCTGGCAACGGCGTGGAGGTTCGAGTCCTCTTCCGGGCACCATTTTCCAACAGTGAATGGGACGCAACGTCCAATTGCGTGACCACGTAACGCCTAAGCTTGCTTGTCCGGATCAATGTGCAGCCAGTCGGCATGGCGCGGGGCCTTTTTGGTTTCGCTCCATTCTGCAAGCATCAACGGCGCGACGCGTTTTAATTCGGCATATTGTTCCGGCGTGCCGATGTTGCATGCAAGCTCCAGCCGGTGGCCGTTGGGATCAAAGAAATAGATCGACCGGAAAATCCCGTGAAATGTCGGCCCGACCACATCAATGCCCTGCGCCTCGATATGCGCTTTTGCCGCAAGCAGGGCGTCAAGGTCCGTGACCTCAAACGCGATATGCTGAACCCATGCCGGGGTGTTGGGGTCTTTGCCCATATCGGGTTGGTTCGGCAGTTCGAAAAAGGCGATGACATTGCCGCCGCCGCAATCGAGGAAGATGTGCATATAGGGGTCATATTCCCCCGTGGACGGAACATGATCCTCGGCAAAGGCGGTGGTGAATTCCATGCCCAAAACGCGCGCATACCAATCCGCCGTCGCTTTCGCGTCCTTGCACCGATAGGCCACATGGTGAATGCGGCGAAGCGCGATGGGCGCGGTCATATCGCGCCCCCGCCGACCGTCAGCGCGCCGCGCTCAATCTGGTCGCGCTCAATGCTTTTGAACAAGGCGGTGAAGTTACCTTCGCCAAAGCCTTCGTCTTTCTTGCGTTGGATAAACTCGAAGAACACCGGCCCAATCATCGTCTGCGAAAATATCTGCAGCAGCAGCCGTGGGTCGCCATCTTCGGTGGAACCATCGAGCAAGATACCGCGTGATTGCAGTTCGTCGACGGGCTCGCCATGGCCGGGCAAGCGCTCCTCCAGCATATCATAATAGGCCTTGGGCGGTGGCGGCGCGAATGGCGTGCCCAGCGCTTTCAACCGGTCCCAGCACGCCGGCAGGTCATCACAGGAAAAGGCGATATGTTGAATGCCTTCGCCATTATAGGCACGCAGATATTCCTCAATCTGCCCGCCGCCTGCTTTGCCTTCTTCGTTCAACGGAATGCGGATTTTGCCATCGGGCGCAGTCATCGCGCGGCTGGTGAGGCCGGTATATTCGCCCTTGATATCGAAATAGCGGATTTCACGGAAATTGAAGACGCGCTCATAAAATCTACCCCAATGCGCCATGCGTCCGCCATATACATTGTGCGTCAGGTGATCGATAATCTTGAAGCCAGCGCCTGCGGGGTTGCGATCCACGCCGGGCAGATAATCAAAATCGATATCGTAAATGGACAGCGCGTCACCATAGCGATCAACAAGGTAAATCATCGCCCCGCCAATGCCGCGAATGGCGGGCAGCCGAAGCTCCATTGGGCCCGTACGTGTCTCAACGGGTTCCGCGCCGCGGGCAATCGCTTCGTCATAAGCGATCCGCGCATTTTTCACGCGAAACGCCATGCCGCAGGCGGACGGGCCATGCTCCGCCGCAAAATACGCCGCCGGGCTTTTGGGTTCATAATTGGCGATCAGGTTGATTTCACCCTGACGCCATAGGTCCACGTCTTTCGACCGGTGCCGGGCAATGCGCGCAAAACCCATGCGTTCGAACACAGGTTCCAGCAGGCCTTTTTCCGGCGCGGAAAATTCGATGAATTCGAACCCATCGAGACCCAACGGATTTTCGAACAAATCGGCCATGCTACTGCTCCTGCGAAACTGGTTACATTTGAAACCAGTTTACGGCATCGCTTTTCACGAGTCAATGCGAGCAGGTGTTATGTGAAGTGCAGACGCCGGTATTTGCCGCGGAAATATAATAAAGGATCGCGGCGCGGTTCAAAGCTCGCTTTTTCGACGCGCCCGACGAGGATGAAATGGTCCCCCGCCTCGTGCAATGTATGCCGTTTGCATTCAAATATACCGAGCGAGCTGGGCAAAATAGGCGCGCCATATTCGCCGACTTCCCACCGCGTTCCGGAGAAGCGATCTTCGCTTTTTCCCGCGAACAGGTTGGACACCGGTTGCTGGCCAATCTGCAGCACGTTGACCGCGAAATCATCCGTCCCGCGCAAAACTTCCGCACTGCCCGAATTGTTGGCGATACACACGAGCAGCAACGGCGGGTCAAGCGACACGCTGGTAAAGCTGTTCGCCGTCAGGCCAACGGGCCGCCCGTCGGGCGCATGGGCGGTGATGATGGTCACGCCCGTTGCAAAGCAGCCCATTGCATCACGCAACGTGCGCGCATCGGAGCCCGATCGATATTCGGGAATGAAGCGCGGTTGCTTGCGCTCCAGAAAATCGATCAGCAAGCCGTTGAACGCTTCGGTTCGTTCCGCCACGATCAGCAGCCCGCCGCCATCGACATCAATCGCTTCGACATTGGGAAAAGCGGAGGCAAAGCCCGTTTGCGGGGCAACGCCGTCCGACGCGCCAAGTGCGCCGCGCACCACCAATACGGGAATGTTGATCTGCGGTGCGGCTTGCGCGAGCCGCGCATCCACACCGTCGGTGCCGAATGACGCGAAAATTTTGCTGTCATATTCGGATGGCGCAAGCCCCTGCCCCAAGGCCGCAGAAAGCTTCTCGGCCGAAACCTTTACCGCTTGGGCATCGGTATGTGCAGGGGAATCGAGTAGGATCAGCCCAGACGCCAACATCGCCGCGTCCTCGGCAAGCGCCATCGTTGCAATCCATGCACTGTGCGTTGCCGCCACCACCACAGGTCGCGTCCGCATCTGCCCCAGAACCGCGCGTAAATCGTCTACAAAGGCGTCGATGTCATAACGGCCATCGGACGGCCAATCGCTGCCGCCATGGCCGCGCAGGTCCACGTTAATGACGTGCCGGCCAGCCTGTTCAAGGCCAACGGCGACATCTTCCCAGACCTTACGCGTTTGTCCAAAGCCGTGCAGCAGGACGATCGAGGGTTCATCGGCGGAACCGATATCGTCCGCTTCAATCCTGATCCCGGCAAAGCCTTTAAATTCTCTTACATATCGAAGCGACATTCGCCTGCACCCCAAATTCTGTCTAACGGTGTCATCTATCTTTTACCCGTGGACGCCATCGGCCCGAAACGCAATATTTTAGGCGCGTTCGGTGGAAATGACGGCCATCGTGATGCGCGAAATGCACACCAGCTTTCCGGCTTCATCCTCAATACGGATCGACCAGATTTGTGTTGTCCGGCCAATGGATTCGGCCTTTCCCGTTGCAAAAACCAGACCGTCCTTTGCAGGACGAATATGGTTCGCATTGATTTCCATGCCCACGGTCGCAAATTTGCTGCGGTCCACAGTCATCGCCGCGCCCACCGATCCGACCGTTTCGGCAAGCACAACAGACGCGCCGCCATGCAATCGGCCATAAGGTTGCTTGGTGCGCTCATTGACGGGCATGCTGGCCTTGATCCAGTCGTCGCCATAATCGATGAACCGAATGCCCACATAGCCGGGCATGCAATCGCCACCATTCTCAGTGAGCGAATTGAGATCAAGTGCGTCGTCAAACCAGATTTTTGCCATGGCCTGCAATTAGCCCGACAGACGACTATTGCAACCTAGTGTTTTGCCTACCCAAAAGCCCACCGGCAAATCACACCCGCAGTTGCATATATTTTCCCCAAAATATGCGGTTTAGGTTGGCGTAGCGGTTGGCGGGGGTTGTGCCTGGCCAGTATATGGACGATGATGTTTCGGCGGCAATGCTGTTACACGCCGCGAAATGCTTGCCGTAAATATGTAATGTTTTCGTGGCACGCCGCATGAGCCAATTAAAAAGGATATTTTTTCGTGAAGCCCGCGCCCGGTTCAAGCAAAGTGAAGCCCTTGAAAACGCCTGAGGACGCGCGCTATTTTAACCGCGAATTATCTTGGCTCAAATTCAACGAACGCGTGCTGGAAGAGGCGTCAAACCCGGCGCATCCGCTGCTTGAACGGCTGCGCTTTCTGTCGATTTCCGGCACGAACCTTGACGAATTTTTCATGGTCCGCGTCGCTGGATTGCGCGGTCAACAACAACGGAAAATTGAAGAACTGTCAATCGATGGCCGCACCCCGTCTGAACAGCTGACCGCAACCGTTGCCGCGGCCGACCGCCTCATGATCCAGCAGCAAAAGCTGTGGCGCAAATTGATGCGCGAACTATCGGCAGAGGGCATTAAGGTCGTTGAGCCATCCGCCCTTGGCAAAAGTCTTCAAGCTGCGGTCGGGAAATATTTTGAGGAACAAATTCTTCCGGTTCTAACGCCGCAAGCGCTTGATCCCGCCCACCCGTTTCCGTTCATCCCCAATCAGGGCATCAGCCTGATTTTCGATATGCGCCGGAAAAACGATGGCGAAGTCGTGCGCCAGTTGGTGATGATCCCGCAATCGTTGGCGCGCTTCATCCGATTGCCCGGCCCGGGCACGCGCTTTGTCACGATCGAGGCGTTGATTAAGCATTTTGTCGGGCAGATGTTTCCGGATTACCTGCTTGTCGCGGCCGGCGCATTCCGCGTTATCCGTGACAGCGACATCGAGGTGGAGGAAGAGGCCGAAGATCTTGTGCGCTATTTCCGCAGCGCGATCAAACGCCGCCGTCGTGGCCGGATTATCCGGCTGAAGCTGGAAAAAGGGCTGCCCGCGGAACTGGCGACCTTAATCCGGTCAGAACTTGGCGCTGGCGCATCCATCGTTGTCGAAACCGTCGGTTTCTTGGGCATCGGCGACCTTGGGCAATTGGTGGACGAAGATCGGCCAACGTTGAAATTCCCGCCATATTCGCCGCGCTTTCCCGAACGCATTTTGGAACATGATGGTGACTGCTTTGCCGCGATCCGCCAAAAAGACATCGTCGTCCATCACCCCTATGAAAGCTTCGACGCGGTGCTCGCATTCTTGCAGCAAGCGGCGGTTGATCCGGATGTCGTTGCGATCAAGCAGACATTGTACCGCGCAGGAAAGCAGTCCGCGGTCATTCGCGCTTTGTGTGAGGCCGCCGATGCGGGCAAATCCGTCACCGCCATTGTCGAGCTAAAGGCGCGGTTTGACGAAGAGCAGAATTTGCACTGGGCGTCGCAGCTGGAAAATTCGGGCGTCCAAGTCGTCTACGGCTTTGTCGACATGAAAACCCACGCCAAAATTTCGCTGGTCGTGCGGCGTGAGGCGGACGGATTCCGGACCTATTGCCATTTGGGCACGGGCAATTACCACCCCATCACGGCCAAGGTCTATACCGACATCAGCTTCTTCACCGCGGACCCGCGCGTCGGGCATGATGCCGGGCAGATTTTCAATTATATCACCGGCTATATCCCGCCAACGGAACTGAAGCTTTTGACGATGAGCCCGCTTGGCCTGCGTGAAAAAATCATGTCGCTGATTGATGACGAAATCGCGCATGTTGCGGCGGGGCGGTCAGGCGCTGTCTGGGCGAAGGTGAACTCGTTGGTCGACAAGGCCGTTATCGACAAATTGTACGAAGCCAGCGAAGCGGGCGTGGAGATTGACCTGATCGTGCGCGGCATTTGCTGCCTGCGCCCCGGGGTCAAGGGCATGTCTTCGCGCATCCGCGTAAAGTCCGTGGTTGGCCGTTTCTTGGAGCACAGCCGTATTTGGGCGATGGGCAATGGCGCGGACCTTCCCAATCCGGATGCCAAAGTGTTCATCTCGTCCGCGGACTGGATGTCGCGCAATTTCGACCGCCGTGTCGAATATATGCTGCCGATCGAAAACCCGACGGTGCATGACCAGATTCTGGATCAGGTTATGGTTGCAAACCTGCTCGACAACCAGCAAAGCTGGATGCTGCGGTCAGACGGCCGATATGAGCGAGTCAAAGCAGGAACCATGCCTTTCAATTTGCACCATTATTTCATGACCAACGCGTCATTATCCGGACGCGGAGGCGCGCTTGCAGATGACAAGAAGGTTCCAACGCTGCGCCTCATCCGACAAAGATGAAGGCGGTGCGTCAGGCCGTCATTGATATTGGCTCCAACACAGTACGACTGGTCGTTTATGCGGGGCTGCCACGCGCGCCGCTGCCGATTTACAATGAAAAAAGCCGCGTAAAACTTGGCGCCTGCCTCGCGGGCGATGGCATCATTGATAAAACCACGATGAAAAAGGCGCTGGCCGCATTGGCGCGCTTTGAAACGCTGGCAAAGGCGATGAAGGTCGACACGATGCGCGTGGTCGCCACCGCCGCAACACGCGAAGCCAAAAATGGCCATGAGCTGGTCGAAAAGGCAGCGGCGCTCGGCATTCATGTGGAGGTGCTGGATGGCGATGCAGAGGCAACCGCGGCCGGGTTCGGCATATTAAGCGACAACCCACATGCCAATGGCTATGTCGGCGATCTTGGCGGTGGCAGCCTTGAGCTTATTCGCATATCCGACGGAAAACTGGGCACGCGCGTGTCCCTGCCGCTCGGCACATTGCGGCATGACATATTGAACGGCAAAACGACCAAGCAGATTAGCCAGATGCTGCGCGATGATATTGCCAAAGCGGTTGGAAAAGCGGGTTTCCCCATCGAAACCGGCCTGCCATTTTACATGATCGGTGGATCGTGGCGGACATTCGCGCGGCTGCACATGCACCAGACCGGATATCCGCTGACCATCCTGTCCAATTATGAAATGCCCGCCGACGCGCCCGAACTGATGATGGCGATGGTGAACGACAAAGACGCCTTAGCCCGCTCCAATGTTGTTGCCACAGGCCGTATTTCGGCGCTGCCGGGGGCCAATGCGTTGCTCGCTGGCATATCGGGCCTGCTGAAACCAAGCAAGCTGGTCACCAGCATCTATGGCCTGCGTGAGGGATTGTTGTTTGAACAGCTGACCCCCGCCGAGCGCCAAGACGACCCGCTGATCGCTGCCGCACGTTTTGAAGGCGAACGGCTGGGCCGGTTTCCCTTTCATGGGGACGCGTTGGCGCAATGGATTGCGCCTGTATTCGCCGGACAAAGCGCCAATGATGCGCGGCTGTGCCGGGCGGCCTGTTTGCTGTCCGACAGCGTGTGGAACGCAAATCCGGAATATCGCGCGGACCACGCGCTCGATTTGGCACTGGACGGCAGCTGGCCCGGCGTAAACGCAAGCGACCGCGCGGTGATAGCCGCGGCTTTGTGGACGGTGCATGCCGGAAAGCGGACCTTGCCCGAAATGCTCACCGCCTTGGCCACACCCGGCGCACTCGCGCAAGCGGTGATCTGGGGCCTCGCCATCCGCCTGGCGCATCGGCTTGACGGCGGCACCGGCGGCGCGCTGGCCGACAGCCGCATTGACGGCGACGGCGCAACGCTGCGCCTGCACCTCACCGGCTCCGCCGTGCGATTGCAATCCAACAGCGTCCAACGCCGATTGCAGGCATTGGGCGAAGCGCTTGGATACGCGCAGGCGGAGATTATGGGTTAGGGGACGCCTCGAGTCCGCCGTCATCCCACCATCCCTGCCGTCATCCTGACACCCCCCGTCATCCTGAACTTGTTTCAAGATCTTAATTCCAACCGCCCTCAAAAAGTAAGATGCTGGAGCCGAAGGCGTGCATCGCACAAACGAGTTCAGCATGACGAATGAGATGGTAACGCAGTGCAATTACGGTGACAGTGCACCAATGAGAGAATGCGGTGCAAAGTCGGCAGATGGTTGCGTGTGCGGTGAAATAAAATGGCGGCGCGCCGATGTATGCGCGCGGGACCGCTTTGCTTTCGGGCGGCTTGGGTTTACGGGCGGGGTATGGATGGACCTGCTCCTAATCTGGCCTCAACGCTGCGCGATGCGACCGATGCCCTGACGCCCGTCAGCGCGACCGCGCGTCTGGACGCCGAATTGTTGATGGCGCATGCCTTGGGCATGGACCGGTCGGCGATGTTGTTGCGGATGCATGACCTTGCTGTGCCTGCAGGGTTTGCGGCGTATCTCGCGCGGCGGGTGGCGGATGAACCGGTGGCCTATATCACGGGAATGCAGGCCTTTTGGGACCTCGACCTGCAAGTGACGCCCGATGTGCTGATCCCGCGTGCGGACAGCGAAACGGTGATTGAGGTGGCGATTGCGGGTTTTGCCGGACGGGGTGCGCCGGCGCGGATCTTGGACTTGGGCACGGGGTCGGGCGCGTTGTTGCTGGCGGCTTTGTCGGTGTTTTCGGGGGCGGAAGGTGTTGGCATTGATGCCAGCGCGGCGGCTCTCGCGGTCGCATCGGGCAACGCGTCGCGCCTTGGGCTGGACGCGCGCGCATACTTCGAACAGCGCGATTGGACTTTGGACGGGTGGGCCGACGGTCTGGGGCAATTCGACCTCATCATGTGCAACCCCCCTTATATTGAGGACGCAACACCGCTTGCAGACATGGTCGCCCGCCACGAACCGCACAGCGCCCTCTTCGCCGGCCCTGACGGTCTGCGCGACTATCGCATACTTCTAAAAACCCTCAAAAAACTGCTAAAAACCACCGGAATCGCGGTCTTCGAAATCGGATTTAACCAGTCAAAATCCGTCGCAAAATTGGGCACCGACGCCGGGCTCACCTCCGAATTAACCCACGACCTTTCCGGCAATCCACGCGCCTTGCGCTTTTCGCTTGGAATCACGCAACCGAACCGCTAACGCAAATCAGCGTCGCAGCAAAACCCGAGAATCACGGAGATTAGCGCGAAGCCGCCCCCAGCGCAGTTGGAAAATTTTTCAAGGTCTCGGTCGACCTTGGCGCAACCCAAAGATTGGGTTTCGGGGCTTCCTGCAATGTTAAAGTGCTAAAAAAGGACAGGTCAGCCCTGATGAATATCAACAACAGGCAGCAGCAAAGCAACAATCGTCGCCGCGGTCGTAACAACAATAATCGCCAGCAAAACAACAACCGCAGCGGTTTCGACTATCAGAACCAGATCGACAATCGTGCGCGCGGCAACGCAGCGCAGATGCTGGAAAAATACAAAAAGCTAGCGCAAGATGCGCAGTTTAACGGCGACCGCGTAAACGCCGAATATCACCTGCAATTTGCCGACCATTATTTCCGCGTATTGGCCGATTTCCGCGCTCGTCAAGAAGCCCGTCAGGAACAGCAAGGCGAACGTCGTCCCCGCGAAGATAATCGTGAAGACCGCGACGATTGGCAGAATGATGATCGTTCGCAAAATTATGACGAACAAGGTTCTTCCGATGGAATGGACACTGATTCCGTTTCGCAAGATGATGTCTACACCGAAGAGCGCGCGCCACGCGAACAACAGCGCGAAAGCCGCCCACGTCGTCCGGAACGGGCCGACCGTCATGATCGTTCCGACAATAACCGGTCCGCAAATCGCGGTCCGCGCCGCCACCACAGCGAAGAAAAAGACGATGCGCCCGCAGGTCTTGATCTCGCCGTATTGCCGCCGTCGATAGCGATTTCATCAAACGACAGTGACGCGGATATGGAAAAGCCCGAGCGCAAACCACGCGCCCGCCGCGTTAAACGAGCCGGCGATGATGAAGCGGCAGCGGCGGAATAATCAATCCTTCCGCCGTTGATCGCACACGAATGGCGCGACAACCTCTAGCTTTCGGGCAGTGCCCGTGGCTTGTGGTCGTCATCTAGGGCAACAAAGGTAAACAGCCCTTCGGTCACTTTGACCTCTTGTTGGCCACGCGCACGGGTCGCGATAACTTCAACGCGGATGCCCATCGAAGTACGGCCACGCCGTTCGAGCGTTGCATAGACGGAGATAATGTCGCGCAACAAAATCGGCGCGATGAATTCCATCTTCTCAATGGCTACCGTCGCACACGCGCCCTGAGCAATCCGTCCAGCCAAGATACCGCCGGCCTGATCCATCATCCCCAATACCCAACCGCCAAAGATGTGGCCATTGGCGTTGATATCGGCAGGGCCCGGAACAACCCGTAAAACCGGGTCATTCCGTTTTGGAAGATTTCGAACGGCCTCAGTCACCGGTCGGCTTCGTCTTCAAAAGGGTCGTCGATGGATTCATCATGACCAGACCCGCTAGACAGGAAAACAAGGCCCATCAAAGCGGCGGTCAGCATGATTGCGCCGGTTATTGCACCGGCGGTGGCGATGAAGAAGTGAATGGAAACCATCCCGTTCTGCCACCAGAACGCACCCAGCGCGCCCACGGTCACAATCAATGTCAC
This sequence comes from Sphingorhabdus sp., assembly GCF_044374345.1. GTDB lineage: Bacteria > Pseudomonadota > Alphaproteobacteria > Sphingomonadales > Sphingomonadaceae > Sphingorhabdus_B. Next base: position 19,638 of record NZ_JBILOS010000022.1, read on the forward strand.
ACCAAACATCCAACGCATCAGCCGCCAATAACGGCGCCATGCGAAGTTGGCATATTCAGGATCATCGAGGCGGGAAGGGCGAGACATAGCTTGATACGGTCGCCTTATGCTATAAGTTCCATCAAGGGCAAGGACATAGGGAGAGAGTCGATGACGATTTCTGCGATATTGGCCAACCATCAAGGCAATGTGTTCACCGCTGCGCCGCACGAAAGTGTCGGTGATGTGGTCTCGCGGCTTGCCGAAAACCGGATTGGTGCCCTGCCCGTTGTCGATGGCAAAGCCGTTGTCGGCATTTTTTCCGAACGCGATATTGTTTACGGTGTCGCGCGTCATGGTTCGGCTTTCCTGAGAAAGACGGTTGCGGACACAATGACGGCTCCGGCCATCACCGTTGCGCCCGACACCGCAATCCTGTCGGCTTTATCGCTGATGACGAAACGGCGCATTCGCCATCTTCCCGTAATCCAAGGGGATGACCTTGTCGGCTTTGTCTCAATTGGCGACTTGGTGAAGCACCGTATCGACAAAATTGAGGCCGAAGCCGCCGCAATGCGCGATTATATCAGCATGGCCTGACCATCACTTGCGCGAGGCGCAGGCTGCCTTCGCCGGTTAAGCCAAAAAAACTAGCCGGGATTGGACGACGACGTTGTGGGTGCCGCAGATGATGCGGCTGGTGGCGCGGTCATGTTCGATGTCGGAGCTGGGGCATAAAACGGCTTCGGCGCGTACTTCATATTCCAGTCGGCCAAATCGCGTTCATATTTCACATATGCATCGTAAAAATTGACAAACACGCGATCAATGTCAGCCAGGCCGCCAATTGCATATTCGGGCAATGCAACTGTGGGCACGGTATTGACCTCAGTCAGTTTGCGCAGCGCCATGTCACAATATTGGGCACGGACGGGCGGCAAAGCGAAGTAATTATACAAATCGGTCATACGCGTATCGCGAACTCGCAGACCATTTTGTCCGGGATAGCGGGCGACATATTCCCGGTCGATCGCTTTGCTGGTTTTCGACAAGATCGCCTTATGAATAACGATGAACTTATTATACTCGGTCGCGATTTGGCCCCATGCTGGCCCTTGGCAATTCAATGCCGCTACGTTCAAAGCTGACCGAAAATGCCAGATTTGTTCCTCACGGCTTAAACCACGGTTTGGCGTAGCGCGAACGCCATCAAGCCCGACAGGTGGGATCGCCATCGACAGCGCCGCGCCACCGGGTGGCAAAGGCATAGCGGGCGGCGGCGGCGCAGGAAGTGAAATGGGTGCAGGTACGACTTTCACCGGCGCAGGGGCGCAAGCTGCAACCGCAGTCACCATGATGATGGCAGCTAGATTTTTCATGCCCCGACGCATTTGATCTCTCCGATTTGCGATTCCTGATTCCAACAGGATTTTCGTTCGAATGAAAAGCCCTGTTCGACCAAATCCCATAGAAAATGGCCCAGTGGTTTCCCACCGGGCCATATTGTGTCGTTCAAGCTGAACCGTCGATGACTTATTCGCGGTTACCGAGGAAGCTCAGCAAGAATTGGAACATGTTGATGAAGTCCAGATACAGCGTCAGTGCGCCCATGACTGCAGCCTTGCCGATCATTTCTGTACCCTGAAGGTAGAAATATTCGCTTTTGATACGTTGCGTATCATAAGCGGTCAGACCAGCGAAGATGAGCACACCTGCACAGCTGATAACCCAACCCAAAGTGTCGGAGCCGAGGAAGATGTTGACGATCGACGCAACAATCAAGCCGACCATTCCCATGATGAGAAAGCTTCCCCAGCCACTGATGTCTTTCTTGGTTGTGTAAGCCCACAGGCTCAATCCCGCGAAAGCCGCTGACGTTGCAAAGAAGGTCTGCGCGATGGACTCACCGGTGAACATCATGAAGATGCGTGCCAGCGATAGGCCCATCAATACCGCAAATCCCCAGAACATCGCCTGAAGCGTAGCAGCAGAAAACTTACCTTGGCCAAAGCTCATCGCCATTACGACGACCAGTGGCGATAAAATGATAACCCAGCTCATCAGGCTTGGGTTCACCATCAGATTTCGTGCCAGTTCGGTCTGTGCAAACAGCATCGCAACGATGCCCGTCAGCAAGACGCCTGACGCCATATAGTTATAAACCTTGAGCATATGCGAACGCAGACCAGCGTCAAAAGCGATATCGCCGGCGCGTGAACTCACACCTGCAAGACTTGACTGGGTCCCGGTTACCCGTGGATCGGACCACTGTGCCATGACTTAATTCTCCTCAAAACACGGCAAGATAGCCGCATAAACAGTATATTGGAGGAATTCGTTCCAGATTCAAGCGAAACACGACACGCCACATTGCAATTTTTTCATTGCAACTGCTCGGAATTGGCTTTGCGGAACGTGGTCTGGTTCCCCGCACACTTTCGCCAAACTAGGGTCAGGACCTAGGTCTGCGCCTTCTGTTCGATGCATTGAAAGGGAATTATCGTTGCGCAGATTGCCTGTTCTGCTAGCCATGGCAGCAGAAGGCGACAACCGCGATTGAAGGAGAGCAAGGTGAGTGTGACGGTCGAAGGCGAAAACAACGGCGCGGTTTCCCCGCAAGCAGAGGTTAAGCTGCCTGAGGCCAGCAGCTACAGCTGGTATGTGCTGATTGTCCTTGTCATCGTCTACATACTCAACTTCATCGATCGCCAAATCCTCAGCATTTTGGCCGTAGATATCAAAGCAGACCTTGGCCTGACCGATGCCGACATGGGCTTTTTGGGTGGCGCAGCATTCGCGGTGTTTTATGCTTTATTCGGTATTCCGCTTGGCCGACTTGCGGATAATTGGAGCCGCGTAAAGCTTCTGTCTATTGGCCTTGCCTTATGGTCGATCATGACCGCCTTGTCGGGTTTTGCGCGCAATCAGGTGGAACTGACCTTGGCGCGCATGGGCGTCGGCGTGGGCGAAGCGACCGCAAGCCCAACGGCTTATTCACTGATTTCCGATTATTTCCCGAAACGGCAGCGCGCGACCGCGCTCGCGATTTACTCGTCCGGTCTGTATATTGGCGGCGGCGTTTCGTTGTTTTTGGGCGCACTCATTGTCCAAAGCTGGGACGCCGCTTTCCCACAAGGCGGCCCGCTAGGCCTGGTCGGCTGGCATGCGGCATTCGTGGCCGTCGGCCTTCCGGGTGTTCTTGTCGGTTTGTGGGTTGCAACATTGCGTGAGCCCGTCCGCGGCGCGATGGATGGCTTGGTTACACCGGCGCACCCTGCCCCATTTCGCGCATTTGCGAGCGATCTTTCCATGATTGTCCCGCCCTTTACGTTGTGGGGTGCGTGGCAACGTGGGCCAATGGCGCTATTGATCAACATAGTCACGGCAGCCGCTATCGCAGCCTTTGCTTACACGATGATCCAACTGACCGGCAATTTTCCGCAATGGTCGGCGGTTGGCTTTGGCTATTATGCCGTTTTCTCTTGGGCATCGACCTTGCGGGCCAAGGATCCGGCGACATTTAAGCTGATCTGGGGAACGCCTGCGTTCATCTGTACGACCATTGGCTATGGCCTCGTCGCGCTGGCGGCCTATGCACTGGCATTCTGGTCCGCTCCTTATGCGGAAACGGTGCTTAAGCTGCCTAAAGCAGAGTTGGCTTTGATTTTAGGTGGAAGTGGAGCGCTGAGTGGTTTTCTGGGTGTAATCGTCGGCGGATCGGTCGCCGATATGCTCCGGGCGCGGCATGCCGCAGGGCGCGTTTTGGTGATAATATTCGGTGTCGTTGCCCCAGTCATTCCAATCTGGATCGGCTTTACGACCGAAAATGTAATATTGTTTTACATCATGCAATTTCTTGCGGGAATGTTTGGCGCAACGGCGCTTGGCGCCGCTGCCGCAACCACACAGGACCTTGTGCTGCCGCGCATGCGGGGCACAGCAACGGCTGCCTTCTTCCTGGGCACCACGCTCGTCGGGCTGTCCTTTGGGCCTTATATGGTCGGCCAGATTTCCGATCTTGCCGGAACAATGGTCGATGGGAAGCTGGTGGGCAACTTACGCGTTGGCATCCTCTCGCTCATCGCGGTCGCGCCAATTGCCTTGGCTTTGCTAATCGCCGCCTATCGCAGCGTGCCTAAGGCCGAACGCACCATCGTTGAACGTGCTCGTGACGCAGGTGAGCCGGTTTAATCAAACGATTAAATTCGGCTTGACGCCCGCGTCAACTTGCTGCCATTGATGGTGCATATTTTGCAGTAACTTCTTGCAGGGGATTCACCATGTCGCTCGATACCATTCCACGCACCGCCTATACTGAAGACCATGAAGCGTTCCGCCAGTCGGTTCGCCAGTTCCTTCAAAAGGAAGTCGCGCCCCACGCAAAGCAGTGGCAAGAAGATGGCATCGTTCCAAAATCGATCTGGCCCAAGGCTGGCGCAGTCGGCATGCTCTGCCCCACAGCACCGGTTGAATATGGCGGCCTTGGCCTCGACTTTGGCTACAACGCGATCGTCGACGAAGAGTCGGCCTATTATGGCGGCGTCGCCACGGGCTTTTCGCTTCAGTCAGATATCGTCGTAAACTATATCACCAGCTACGGCAGCGAAGAGCAGAAGAAGCATTGGTTGCCCAAGATGATCTCTGGCGAGGTCATCACCGCTATCGCGATGACGGAGCCCGGCACCGGAAGCGATCTTCAGGGTATGAAGACAACCGCGCGCAAAGACGGCAACCATTATGTCATCAACGGCAGCAAAACCTACATCACCAACGGCCAGAACGCCGACCTGATCTTGGTCTGCGTCAAAACCGATACTGAGATCCAGCCAGCGTATAAGGGCATGTCGATTGTCCTCGTTGAGGCTGATCGTGATGGTTTCAAGCGCGGTCGCAACCTCGACAAAATCGGCATGGATGAGGCCGACACTTCGGAATTGTTCTTTGAAGATGTCCGCGTGCCAATGACCAACTGTTTGGGCGAAGAAGGCAAAGGCTTCATCTATCTGATGAGCGAACTGCCGCAGGAGCGTCTGTCTATTGCCGTATCGTCAATGGCCAGCACGCAGAAGGCTTTTGATGAAACCGTCGCGTTCTGCCGCGAACGGATTGTGTTCGGTAAGCCATTGCTGGATTTCCAAAACACCCGTTTCGTACTGGCCGATATCAAGGCAAAGCTGCAAATTGGCTGGGCGCATCTCGATTGGGCATTGAACCGCCATTACAAAAAAGAACTCACCGCCGAGGAAGGCGCTGCTGCAAAGCTGTGGCACACCGACCTGCAGTGGGAAGTTGTCGATGCCTGTCTGCAGCTGCATGGCGGCGCTGGATATATGAATGAATATCCCATCGCCCGCATGTGGCGCGCCGCACGCGTGACGCGCATTTTCGGCGGCACCAACGAGATCATGAAAGAACTCATCGGTCGGGGTCTTTAAGACCTAGCTAATAAGCCAGACTCGTCACCCTGAACTTGTTTCAGGGTCTTAATGCCCCCGCGTTGGGAAGTAAGATGCTGAAACAAGTTCAGCATGACGAGCGTAGAATATGGAACCCATCTCATGCCCAAACCTCAGGCTTGGCAGCTTAACCCTGCCAGCTATCCGTTCAGCCATCGCACCGAAACGCGGTTTGCGGACATGGATGTTCTTGGTCACATCAATAATGTGTCCATGGCGGGGCTGTTCGAACATGGCCGTGGCATGTTCAACCACGCCATTGAGGTCCAGCGCCGTGCGCCGGGTCAAAGATGGCTGATCGCCAGCGTCAATCTGGACTATATTGCCGAAGCGCATTTCCCCGAGCACGTCGACATCGCCAGCGGCATCGCGCGGATTGGCAACAGCAGCTGGGATATCGCATCCGCAGCCTTTCAAGGCGGCGAATGCAAAGCCACCTGTATCACGACCATCGTGCTAACCAATGCGGACGGGTCAGCCCCCATTCCTGATGACCTGAGAGAAGAGTTCGAAAGGCTGCGCGTTAAAGCGGCTTAATCAACAAACGTAGCTGCGCGCTTCTGCATTCCCGCCATGACCGCTTCAATCTGGTTGGGCTTACGAATGACTTTGGCTTGGCGAACGCTTTCGGCCATCAAGATCGCGTCTTCGTCCATGTCGGCATATTCGTTGAACAGCGCCTTGGCCTCGCGCATAGCTTCGGGGTTCCGGTCCGCGATTTCGCGGGCAATGGCCATGGCGCGGACGTGGGGGTTTTCATCCACGAACGTCGCAAAGCCCAAGCCCAAAGCCTCTGACCCTGAAAACTCGCGGTTGGTGTAAGTTAACTCGCGCAAGATATCTTCACGCACCATGCCGCGCCATAAGGCATAGCCGCCCATGTCAGGGATGAGCCCCCATTTCATCTCCATCACCGCAAGCCGGGCATCCGGCGCGATCACACGGATGTCCGCACCGCTGGCAATTTGCAGGCCGCCGCCAAAGCACACCCCGTGGACTGCGGCAATGACGGGCATAGGCAGCTTGCGCCAAAGCATCGCGACTTGCTGAAATGTATTGGCATTGCCATGCGTCCGGTCTGTAAGGCCGCCCATGCCGCTGTTCGCACTTGCACCACCGCTTGCCATGCTGGCCATATCAAGCCCTGCACAAAAGCTGCGTCCTTCACCCGACAGCACAACAGCGCGCACGCCTTTCATGGCTGCAAGCTCTTCTCCGGCGGATATGATCCCCTGAAACATGGCCGGATCGAGCGCGTTCATTTTGTCGGCGCGGGTAAGCCGCACATCGGCCACGTGGTTTTCAACGGTTATGCTAACGCGGTCGTTCATGCGGCGCTCCTATTCAACGCAAATTCTACCAAAGGCAGTTGGTCATTACCAAAATACATATATGTTTTGTCG
>NZ_JBILOS010000033.1:0-20724 GCF_044374345.1 Sphingorhabdus sp.
ATCGTGGGCGAGCCATAGCCACCGCGCGCAATGACTTCATCCGTATTCGCGCGCAGCAGCGCCTTTACGTCGTCTGATTGCGCACGCGCGCGCAAGGCGTCACCATCCAAACCGATGCTGTTGGCCACCGCAACCAGCACGTCGGGATCATCAAGATTTTCCTGCGCGCCAAAATAGCTTTCGAACGCCGCTTTCGTAAACGCGTGCAGTGCGGCTGGATCATCCGCAAGACAGCAGGCCATCCGCATTGCATTGACGCTCTTGGCGGGGTGATATTGGCTTGGGAAGTTCAGTGCCACGCCGGCTAACGCGGCCCAATCACGCAGTGTTCTCCAACTGTGCAGCAGCTTTGGATTGTCAGATGCTTCACGGGCGGCATAGACAGCCGGGTTGACCGCGTTGAACACGCCGCCGACCAATATAGGCCGCAACGTCATTGTCGCCCCTGTGCGACCGAGCACGCCCATAATGTTCGTGAACGCCAAATAGGTCCATGGGCTTGAAAGATCGTAGAAAAATTCAACGCGATCGCTGTGCATTCGACCCTCCCAATATTGCATCCTGCTTTAGCATTGCCGAACATTTAATGAAGCGATTAAATGCCCGATTGCCACTTATCAATCTGTTCCCGGACTGGTCGGTGAATATACACCTTTCGCCGCATCACGGCCCAATTGTCTGCGGTCTTAAATTGACATTAACCATATGCCGTCACAGGGATGTGGGCAGATAAAAATGTCCGGGTGGGTAAGGGCAGGATCGTGGATAGATATCCTTATGTTTGAAGGCAAAGATACACACTTTGCTGCGGCTGGCTTAAACGGAAGCGTGATGCTTGCCGATGCTATGGTCGCACCCCTGCGCCAGACCACCGAAGCAACTTGGCGCGAACGCATTGCCCAGCTCGACCTCGTCCCCGACCTTGGCGAAAATATTGGTTCCGTCCGCTGGTTTCGTGGCCTTGGAACGCTAACCCTATTGAGCGTTGCTGCACTTGCGCTCCTCCCCGATTTCGGACCAATTTACGGCCCGCAACCGTCCATTGCGACGGAAGCCGAGTTTGAAGAAGCGCGCGCGCAAATGGTTATGCCGATTGCCTATGGCAGTGACAGCGGCAAACGCATGGCCGCGACTGACGCGGTTGTTGCCCTTGCCGGAAGCCCGGAGCGTCCCCGCATCGAATTGACAGCCTCTTTGGGCCGCGGTGATAGCTTTGCACGGGTCCTACAGCGCGCTGGCGTTGGCGGCAATGAAGCCAATGATGTCGCCAAAATGGTTTCAGGCGTCACGTCGCTATCGGATATTGAACCCGGCACGCCCATCAATATCGTGCTCGGTAAACGTTCTGCGCAAAATCAGCCCCGGCCTTTGGAATCCGTTGCCTTTCGCGCACGATTTGACCTCAATCTCGCTATCAACCGTGAAGGTGGAGCGCTCCGGTTAAGCCGCGAACCGATTATGGTCGATGACACGCCGTTGCGCATCCGCGGCACCGTGGGCAGCCAGGGTATTTACCGGTCAGCGCGCGCAGCGGGTGCACCTGCCAGCGCTATCCAGGATTATCTGAAAGTCATCTCGGGCCGCATGCCCTTGTCGGCAATCCGCGCGACCGATGAATTTGATATCATCGTTGGTTATAAGCGCGCTGAAACCGGTGAAGTTAAGGTCGGCAATCTTTTATATGCTGGCGTCGACCGCGACGGCAAATCGCGAGTTCAGATGCTCAAATGGACCAACGGCGACAGCAGTCAATGGTTCGAAGCCTCTGGTGTAGGTGAGTCGAAAGGCGCACTCAGCCGCCCTGTTAATGGCCCCGTCACATCGGGCTTTGGCGGCAGACGTCACCCGATTTTAGGCTATATGCGCATGCATAGCGGCCTTGATTTTAAAGCAAGCTATGGCCAGCCCATTTTTGCGGTGACCGATGGTGTCGTTGCCTTTGCCGGGCGCAAGGGCGGTTATGGCAACTTTGTTCAGCTGAACCATGGTGGCGGCCTTGCCAGTGGCTATGGCCATATGAGCCGTATCGCCGCACGCCCCGGAAGCCGCGTGCGGCGCGGCCAAATCATCGGCTATGTGGGATCAACGGGTTTGTCGACTGGTCCGCATTTGCACTATGAATTATATCGCAATGGTCGTGCGGTGAACCCGAATTCGATCAAGTTTACGCAGCGTGCGCAACTTGGTGGAAGCGACCTTGCGCGCTTTAAAGGCACGCTTCAGCGCCTGAAATCGGTCAAGGCCGGTGCAGCGCTCGCACCATTGCGCACACAGCCCAAGAGCACCGATAAACCGAAGCGTGAAATCGACCGGCTGACGCTTCAAATCGACCATTCGCGGACCAACGGATAACCCATTGAGGATGCGGCATAACACCGCTACCTGTCGTTCATGAGCAACACATCCTTTTTCCCGAACACCCGTCTGCGCCGCACGCGCGCTACCGAATGGAGCAGAGCCATGGTCCGTGAGACCATGCTTTCGCCTGCAGATCTTATCTGGCCATTGTTCGTCACCGAGGGAGAGGCGGTTGAAGAACCGATTTCGTCTCTACCCGGCGTATCGCGCTGGTCCGTTGACCAGATCGTTGTGCGCGCCGCTGAAGCTATCGATCTTGGCATTCCCTGCATCGCATTGTTCCCAAACACGCAGCCAGAGCGGCGCAGCGAGGACGGTGAAGAGGCGCTTAACCCCGACAATCTGATGTGCTGCGCCATTCGCGCCATCAAACAGGCACATGGCGATGCAATCGGTGTTTTGACCGACGTCGCGCTCGATCCTTACACGTCGCATGGACAGGATGGCTTAATCGACGATGCCGGTTATGTGTTGAACGACGAAACGGTTGCCGTTCTTGTCGATCAGGCGATAAATCAGGCCAATGCCGGCGCGGATATCATTGCGCCAAGCGACATGATGGACGGACGCATTGGTGCCATTCGCAAGGCACTCGAAATGAATGGCCATCCCAACGTCCAGATCATGTCCTACGCCGCAAAATATGCCAGCGCGTTCTACGGCCCGTTCCGTGACGCCGTTGGCTCAAGCGGCCTGCTGAAGGGTAACAAGAAAACGTATCAGATGGATCCAGCGAACAGCGATGAAGCGATGCGCGAAGTCGCGATGGACATTGCCGAAGGTGCCGACAGCGTCATGGTCAAGCCCGGCCTGCCCTATCTCGATATTGTCCGTCGCGTGCGCGACCAATTCGATGTGCCCGTATTCGCGTACCAAGTGTCCGGCGAATATGCGATGATTGAGGCTGCCGCTGCCGCTGGCGCTGGTGACCGCGACGCGCTTGTGCTGGAAACGCTGATGGCATTCAAACGCGCCGGGTGCTCAGGCATTTTGACATATCATGCCGCACTGGCCGCGCGTTTGATGAAAGGATAAAGCATGAACGAGACCCAAGCACGAAACAGCAGGTTGTTATTCCTGCTAACCATTTTGACTGGTAGTTTCCTGCTTTTTCTCGTTCAGCCGATGATTGCACGCATGGCGCTGCCCCGGCTGGGCGGCGCACCTGCGGTTTGGAACAGCGCAATGCTTGTATATCAAGCATTACTGTTGGGCGGATATGCCTATGCCCACCGCTTGGCCCGTGAACCCGCTCGTCGACAAGCCAGAATTCACCTTGGCTTGTTCTTGGTTGCTCTGCTCTGGTTACCAATTGGACTAGCCGACATGCATCCTCCGTCGGATGGATCCCCCATTTTTTGGGTGCCTTGGTTGCTGATTGCATCCATCGGTCCACTCTTCTTCGTTGTAGCGGCACAGGCGCCGTTGATGCAGCGCTGGTTCGCGCTTTCCGGAAACAAAGGCGAGCCCTATGCCCTATATGCTGCGTCAAACATCGGCAGCTTTGTAGGACTTTTGACGTATCCGCTCATAGTTGAGCCCTTCACGGCATTGCACACGCAGAAATGGTTGTGGAGCGGCATTTATCTTTTGCTTATGGCGCTCGTTGCAGCCTGCACAGTCAAAATCTGGCGGACATCAAGCGACCAAACCGACAGTGCAGCGACGAGCGAAGCGACCACGCCTATTTCATGGAAACGCCGCCTGTACTGGGTTGCGCTTGCGGCCGTTCCATCTGGCCTAATGTTGTCTACGACGTCACATTTGACCACGGACCTTATGGCGATGCCGCTGCTCTGGGTGATCCCATTGGCCGTTTACCTGCTTAGTTTTAGCGTTGCATTTGCAGATAATCAGCGACCCGCATATTGGATCAGCCGTATTGCGCCGCTTGCCATGTTAACCGCCGGAGCGTTCATATTTTTGCAAGGTAACAAGGCCGCAATTGCCGGCCTGATTGCCAGCATTAGCCTTTTGTTTACCGTCGCGGTGGCGCTGCACAATGAGATGTACAGAACGCGTCCGGCACCAAACCAGCTGACAAGTTTTTATCTCATGATGTCGATCGGTGGTGTGGTAGGCGGCCTGTTCTGCGCCATTGTCGCACCAATGCTGTTTAACTGGACGTGGGAACACCCGATCCTGATCTTGGCCGCGGCTGTTCTTTTGCCCAAAATTGGGCTTATTCCTATTAAAGAGAGCGACAACAAACTCCCCTATGTCATGATGGGATTTGGATTGCTGGCATTTGTGCTTGGGGTATTCGGCAGTATTTTCAATCCAGGATCCTTATCGATGACAAAAGTCATCATTGGCTCGGTTCTGATTGCCTTAGGCGTTGTCGTTGCCGGCTTTCGCGTTCCCTTTCTGCTCGTCATGACAGGACTGCTTACGCTGAATGGTGGCTGGTATAATGCGCAATTGAGTTTCGATGGTGTTCGGATGCGCAGTTACTTTGGCACGTACACGATTAATTCTTCAGAAAATGGCAGGGTGCGGTCGTTGATCCACGGCACGACGATGCACGGCATGCAGTTGCTCGATGAACCGACGCGCCCGACCAGCTATTACGCCCCCAACTCTGGCATTGGAAAAGCACTTGTCCAAACGCCGCGATTGTTTGGCCCGAACGCGAACATAGGGATTGTTGGCCTAGGTACTGGAACTTTGGCCTGTTACCGTCAGCCCGGACAAACATGGCAGTTCTTCGAAATTGATAGGCTGATTGTAGAGATTGCGCGTGACCGAAAGATATTCTCATTCCTTGAAAAATGCGCACCCAACGCGAAAATGACTTTAGGCGACGCCCGCCTCACACTCGCAGAGGTTCCAAAGAATAGCTTTGACGTCATAGCGTTGGATGCGTTTTCATCCGATGCCATTCCCCTGCATTTGCTCACGCAAGAAGCATTCGCAACTTATCGCAGGGCATTGAAAGCTGACGGAATATTGCTTGTCCATATTTCAAATCGCTACATTGACCTCAATCCAGTGATTGCCGCGGAAGCAAAGGCCAATGGTTGGTATGCAGCGCTTCGCCGAAACAGCCCGACCAAGGCAATGATCAAAGACGGCGAGCGGCCGTCGGACTGGATAGCGCTTAGCCGCGACCCTAAAAAGCTTTTCAAGCTCACAGGCAAACTCGACACCCAAAAAAGCCGCGACTACAACGCCGACCAGTGGCTGGAACTGGATGCTCCCGGCGACACACGTGCCTGGACCGATGATTATGCATCGGTGTTGCCACATCTTTCACTATGGAAAATCCGATGATCAATAACCGTGCCGACATCAGCATTGTCACTGTCAATGGCAAGACCCCACAGATTCACGACAGCGCATTCATTGCGCCGGGCTGTCGTATCATCGGTGATGTCACCATCGGACCGGAGGCCAGCATCTGGTACAATTGCGTCATTCGCGCTGAAGTGAATCGTGTTGTGATTGGCGCCCGCACAAACATTCAAGACGGCAGTGTCGTGCATTGCGATGGCCCAATGCCCGGCGTTGAAGATGGTTTTCCGACTATTATCGGGGATGACGTGCTCGTTGGGCACAATGTCATGCTGCACGGTTGCATCCTTCACGACCGTGCGTTTGTCGGGCTGTCGTCAACGGTCATGAACGGTGCCGTCATCGAGGGCGATGCCATGCTCGCAGCAGGGGCAATGCTGACCCAAGGCAAACGCATTGCGGCGCGGCAATTATGGGCGGGGTCGCCAGCGCGTTTTGTCCGCGATCTAGACGATGCGGCCGTTATGGGGATGCGGATCGGCGTTGCGCATTATGTCACCAACGCCAAGCTACATGCTGCTGCGACAGCCGAGGCTTAGGGTCAGGACCTAAAACTTCGCCCTAACCGTAAAACGACCGTTGATCGGCGCGCCGGTCGAGATGTTATCATTGTTGTGTGCGTCCGAATAATATGCGGTGTCGAACAGATTTTCGACGTTCAGTTGAAGCTGAAACCTGTCACTCACGTCATAATATAGAGCGGCGTCGACCCGTGTGAATGCAGGCAATTTGGTTGTCGTCGCGGATGTGCGGATGGCCGCATATTGGCTCGACTGGTGGATGATGCCGACACCTGCGGCAAACGCGTCGGAAAATTCATACCGGTTCCATAGGCTTGCCTGATGCTTTGGCACTTGCGCCAGCCGAACGGCATTGTTGCCCGCCAATACAGCGTCCTGATAGCTGTAGCCGCCATGGACTTGCCATTGCGACGTCACGCGCCCTGTCGCAGCCAGTTCAATCCCTTGGGTCCGGGTTTTGCCGATATTGATGCTGGAAAGCGGATTGGCGGGGTCCGGCGTCGTCGCATTGCTGCGATCAAGCTGGAACGCTGCAAGGGTCAGGTTTAAATTTGGCTGGACATCCCATTTAGCGCCGATTTCAAAGTTGGTGAATTTCTCAGGAGCCAGGTTTTGCTGTGTAACCGTCAGCGCCAGAAACTGGTCACCCGACCGCGGCAAGAATGATTGGCTATAGCTGCCGTAAAGCGACATGCTTTCCTGCGGTTTGAAAATCAGCCCAAGACGCGGGCTTATCTTTTCATCCTTACGTGCAAAAGGCCGGTCGATTGCAGGAAGCAAATCTGCACCGCTGATATCAAAACTGTCGTACCGAAGCCCTGCAACGACATCGATATGTTCGCCAACGCTCATCTGGTCCTGCACATAAGCAGAGAAGAACTTCACATCAGAAACGCTGTCACGCGCCAATGTGTTAAAGGATACTGTCGGAAAAACCGGGTTCGAAAGGCGCAATGTCGCATTAGAAAGCGTCCCATTAAGCCGACTGTTGGCCGATTGTTGATCCCCATATTCAGCGCCAACGAGAATTTTGTGCACAATCGCCCCTGTCTCGATATCCCAGACCATATTTGCTTGGGCAATGACATTTTCGCGTTGGATGGTGTCATTATAGGCCGCAAGAGCAACCATTCCATTTTGCGCCGTCGCCGGCCCATTTGCATAGACATTCACATAGATTTTATCGTAATCGCCATAGAGCATGGTACCGCTGAAATTGAGGTTTGATGCCAACTGACCGTCTAGCCGCAGCTTGGCGATGTGCGCGGCAAGTCGCGCGCGATTGACCTCGGGCACGCCGAAAAACTGGTCACGAAAGCCAGCTAAGGGACGATTGGGTTGACCCGCACCCGTCGCGACCGAAGGGATACCCCGATCCGTCGTGCGGGCGTCATTCACATATTCATACGAAAGGCCCAGCTTCCAACTATCGTTCAGCCTGAAGGCGACATAGGGGTTCCAAGCATAGCGTTCGCCGCCAACAAAATCACGATGGTTGTCTAAGCTTTCGTACACCGCGTTCATGCGCACAGCGGTGGATGCATTTAACGGAGCGTTCAAATCAGCCGAGACGTCGTAGGCCCCGAAACTGTTTACGCTGGCTTGTCCTGCGTAAATAAAATCGTCACTCAACGGAGCCTTCTGAACCCGGTTGATGATGCCGCCGCCACCGCCACGGCCAAAGATCAGGGCATAAGGACCCTTCAGAATTTCAACCCGCTCAATATTATAAAGCCCGCGATAATATTGAACGTCATCGCGCACGCCATCGAGGAAAAAGTCAGCGGTTGTGTTTTGCCCACGCAGGGTAATTTGGTCGCGATTACCTTCGCCTTGGCCCACCGTTGTTCCCGGGACATAGCGCAATATATCCGCCAGCGAGTGATGCGCCTGATCATCCAACTGTTCACGGGTCACAACATTGATGGTCTGCGGAATATCGATCAGCGGCGTGTCGGTTTTTGTGGCCGTCACTGAATTGGACGCGAGGTACCCGTCGCTGGCACCCGTCACAATGATGGTCCGGCTGTCATCAAATGCCACGTCTTCAGCGAAGGCATAAGGCGCACTTATTGCTAAAGAAACAAAGGCAAAAACGGAAGAGGAGAGACGAAGCATTTTCGACCTTTTTGTGGTTATTGCAAATGACTCGCAATTCGATTTGCCCGCCCCTATTGCGAATCGTTCTCACATGCAATTTAAAAATAGAAAAAAGCGCATTTGCTTTTGTGGGTGACCGATTTAGGTAAAACCGAACGCAAATGGCATTATCGGGGACGACCATAATCATGAACGCAACAATCTGGCATAACCCCGATTGCGGGACGTCGCGCAAGACGCTCGCACTCCTGCAAGAAGCGCCAGATGTAACGGTCAAGATTATCGAATATCGCAAGCAACCCTTCACCCGCGCAAAGCTTGAACAATTGTTCAAAGATGCCGGCCTTACGCCGCGCGAGGCGCTGCGTACCCGTGGTTCACCTGCTGAAGAATTAGGTTTGATCGATGGCGCTTCTGCCGATCGCATATTGGACCATATGGTTGAGCACCCGATCCTGGTCGAACGGCCATTTGTGGAAACCGATAAAGGCGTGCGGCTATGCAGGCCCCAAGAAAAGGTGCTTGAACTGCTCTAGGGCTGCCCAAGGGTATCCTTCACGGCCTTAAACCGATTTGGGTAGATTATCAGGAACCCGCAACGCCGCCGCCATCTTCAGAATGGCGCGGCGATACAGACAATTAAGCCGCGATTGCGTAGGGCTGAATTTCACCGGACAGATACAGATTACGCGCTTTCGCACGGCTCATTTTGCCTGAGCTGGTCCGCGGCAATGTCCGCGGTGGTACCAATTCAACGACACAGTTCATTCCAGTCACCGACCGAACCTTGTCGCGGATCTGCTCACGCAGCTTTGCCCGCTCGGCTTTGTCAGTAGTACGGCACTGGACCAGCACAGCAGGCGTTTCCTCACCGCCCGGCGTTGTCACGGAGAAAGCCGCGATATCGCCAGCTTTAAATCCAGGCAATTGTTCGACCGCCCATTCAATGTCCTGTGGCCAATGGTTTTTGCCATTGATGATGATCATGTCTTTGGCGCGGCCCACAATATAAATGTAGCCGTTCGACAGATAGCCCATGTCGCCCGTGTCCAGCCAGCCATCGACCAGACACGCATCGGTCGATTCCTTGTCGCGGAAATATTCCTTCATCAATGAAGGCCCCGTGCACCACACTTTGCCGATCGTCTTGTCAGCAAGTGGCTTGCGGTTTTCGTCGCGGATTTCGATAGTCATGTCTTTTACAGCACGGCCGCAGTTAACGATGGCGCGATAACGGATTGGCCGATCCGGCGCACCGGGATGGCCAGTGAGTTCCGTCTCTTCGACAAGCTCAACTTGAATACCTTCGCCCGGTGGCATGATGGACACAGCCAAGGTTGTCTCAGCCAAGCCATAGCTTGGGAGGAAGGAGGATGCCTTGAAACCCGCATCGCCAAATGCATCGACAAACGCCTGCATCACGTCGGGACGGATCATATCGGCACCATTGCCCGCAAGCCGCCATTTTGCGAGATCGAAGCGATCATTGACCTGTGTCTGGCTGGAAACCCGCCGCGCGCAAATGTCATAGCCAAATGTCGGCGAGTAGCTGATGACCGTGCCATCCGCGGCGCTAATAACATCCAGCCACGCCAACGGGCGACGCGCGAAATCTTCGGTTTTCATGTAATCGGTCGAAACTTGGTTGGCGACCGGCGACAGGAAACAACCAACAAGGCCCATATCATGATACCAGGGCAGCCACGACACGCAGCGGTCATTTTCCGTCACTTCCATGCCGTGCGAATGCGCCGACAGATTGTTCAGCAGGGCATTATGCGTAACCGCCACGCCATGCGGGAAACGGGTCGAGCCGCTGGAATATTGCAAATAGCAGATTTCGTCGGTCTGCGCCGAAGGAAGATCGGACTTTAACGCGACGCGATCGCCGAAGCTTTCCCAATCAATGCCTTCAACATTGCATGCGCGTGCCGCGTCATTGGCCATGTCGGCGAGTTCGGCTGGAAAGAACAGTATCTTGGGGTCACAACTTTTCAGCTGAACGGACAACTGGTCCACATAGCTTTCTTTACCGCCAAATGACGTTGGCAATGGCAGCGGCACTGGCCATGCGCCCGCATATACGCAGCCAAAAAACAAGGCCGCAAAATCGGGACCGGTCTCCGCGACCAAGGCAATGCGGTCATCTTTGCGGACACCATGGCTGATCAAGCGATAGGCCATGTTCAACGCGTCTTCGCGCATTTCGCTGTAGGGATAAGCGCGCGCCAATTTGCCGCGCATGTCGTGGAAATTGAGACCACGCTGCCCTTGGGCGGCATAATCCAATGCCTCACCTAAGGTCGCAAAGTCAGAAAAACGACGTGGCAAACTGTCCTGCGTTGGCGTGGATGCGCGTTCGCTCATAATTTTTCCCATAGCAAATAGGGCGGTGCCCGGTAATTTTATTGTTAGCCTAAGCCAATACGCGTCGATACCAGTTCAAATTTCGACCCGACTGTGGCAAGAATAGGGCGTGAACAGCCCACGTGCCGCCAAAAAACCCGCTCCGCCGTTAAATGACGAGAGACTGAGACAGTTAGCGCTGCATTATGTTGGCAAATATGCGACCACACAGGCAAAGCTCGGGACCTATTTAAACCGCAAAATTCGCGAGCGTGGGTGGGACGGGGAACGCAGCGCGGACATCGCAATGCTGGTCGAACAATTTGCCGCGCTCGGCTATATAAACGACGCCCAATTTGCTGAGGCACGAAGCCGGTCATTTGTGCGCCGTGGCTATGGCGAACGGCGCTTAAACGAGGATTTGCGGGCAAGCGGTATTGGCGATGCGGATGCCATCCCGGCAAAAGCGCATATGGAAGAAAGCGTATTGAGCGCCGCAGAAAACTTTGCGCGGCGCAAACGTATCGGTCCATTTGCCCAAGAAGCGGCAACGCCAGAGAAACGCAATAAGCAACTCAATGCCTTTCTGCGCGCTGGACACCGTTTTGAACTGGCCAAACGTTTTGTCTACGCTGAACCCGGGGACGAGATTGGCGACTGGATTTAGTCGTAGACGCGGTCTGCTGTCGCCACCGCCTCGGACGCCCGAAGCGCGGATATGATGCGCATAAGGTGCTGCAAATCATGCACCTCCAAGTCTATTTCAAAGGTGTGAAACTCGGCGTCACGCGCGGTCAAACGCAAATTGATGATGTTCGCCTTGTGATAGCCGAAAATGCCCGCAATTTCACCGAGCGTGCCGGGACGATTGTGAATGATCGTACGCAATCGCGCCGAAGCGCCATCGCTACCCTGCCCCCAACTCAAGTCGACCCAATCGGCGTCGGCCCCGTTAGCGAGACGATCACATTCGATCGTGTGCACTTCGACGGGTTGTCCCGGCAACCTCAGCCCCACGATCCGGTCACCCGGAATGGGGTGGCAGCATTCACCGAGGTGATAGCCGACGCCCGGGGTAAGCCCGCGTATAGAAATGGCGCGTTCTTGATTTGGAAAATCAAGCGCAATGCCATCCGCGTCAAAGCCAGGCACCAGTGCCTCCATCAGGGCGTGGTCATTAATCTTGCCAAGGCCGATGCGATGCATCAGCTCTTCCTCGTCTTCAAGCTTTAGCCGGTTCACCGCGGCCGTTAAGGCTTTCTTGCCGATTTTGCCCGGCATTCGCGCAGCGACTTCTTCATAAAGCTTGCGCCCAATTGCGACCAGCTCATCGCGTTCGCGGTGCCGCACATGCCGACGGATGGCGGCGCGCGCCTTACCTGTTGTCACGAAGTTAAGCCACGTCTGCTGCGGTTCCTGCGCCTTGGATTTCAGGATTTCGACCATATCGCCATTGTTCAGCTGCGCACGCAACGGGACATGGCGCCCATTCACTTTTGCGCCAACGGTCTTGTCGCCAAGATCGGTATGCACGGCATACGCAAAATCAACGACAGTTGAACCCTTGGGCAACTGATGCAGCGCACCTTTTGGGGTGAAGGCGAATATCCGGTCCTGATACATCGCCATGCGGGTGTTTTCGAGTATGTCCTCCGCATCTTGGCTGGTTTCAAGAATTTCAATGAGATCGCGTAACCACGCAGCCTGCCCATCGGGCTTATCCGCTTGTTTGTAGGCCCAGTGGGCGGCGAAGCCATGTTCCGAACTTCGGTGCATTTCGGCGCTGCGGATTTGCACTTCGACGCGCATGTTTTTGGCGAACATGATCGTTGTGTGCAGCGATTTGTAGCCATTTCGCTTTGGCGTTGAGACGAAATCCTTGAACCGCCCCGGCACCATCTGCCAGCGCCGATGCAGCACACCCAGCGCGCGATAGCAGTCTTCGGTGGTCTCGGTTATCACGCGAAAGGCGTTGATGTCCGTCAGCTGCTCGAACGCAACATGGCGTTCCTGCATCTTTTTCCAGATCGAATAAGGATGTTTTTCGCGGCCGGAGATTTTAATCTTCAGTCCGGCCTGCTCCATTTCCCAAGCGATGGTCTGGTTAATCTGGTCGATTTCAACATCGGCCTTTTCGCGGATCTGCTTCAAGCGGCCCGTAATCGTCTGATAGGCTTCGGGTTCCAGCTGTTCGAACGCGAGCAGCTGCATTTCGCGCATATATTCATACATGCCAATCCGCTCCGCCAGCGGGGCATATATATCCATCGTTTCTTTGGCGATACGACGACGTTTTTCCGGGCTTTTGATGAAATGCAGCGTCCGCATATTGTGCAGGCGATCCGCAAGCTTGACCAGAAGAACGCGGATATCATCCGAAATGGCCAGCAGGAACTTGCGCAAATTTTCGGCAGCGCGTTCATCTTCGGTCTGCGCCTCGATCTTCGATAGCTTGGTAACGCCGTCGACGAGCCGCGCGACTTCTGAACCGAAGCGGCTTTCCACATCTTCGATTGAGGTCAGCGTGTCTTCCACCGTGTCGTGGAGCAGCGCGGTGATGATCGTGTCCTCATCCATTTTAAGGTCGGTCATTAACCCTGCGACTTCGACCGGATGGCTGAAATACGGGTCGCCTGATGCCCGTTTCTGCGCACCATGCATCTGAACCGTAAAGACATAGGCTCGGTTAAGCCGATCCTCATCGACATCCGGGATATAGGCCCGCACCCGTTCAACCAATTCATATTGCCGCATCATAGGCTCCAAGATGTGGCTTTTGCGCTGCGTTGCAACAAGAAACTTAAAAACATAGTCGATTTAACAACAAATTATGCGCTGGCTGCTTATGCATGGCGCATGTGAGAACGCCTGCTCCAACAAAAAATGCACCGGAATATGGCGTCCGCGATGTTTCGCGTATGCCCATATTCCGGTGCAGTTGTCTCGGCTCAAAGCGTCAATAAAATTGTCGCGGGTTAGTTGGGAGGAGAGAAGAGCCGAATATGCTTATTGAGAGGTTGGCCAATTAAGCGCCAGCGTTGCAGGCTGCGATTTCGTCGGCTGTAAAGACGCGGTCACCAGCGGTGAATGCAGATACTGAACCCAGTTTGCGGGCGACACTGACACACATATTCTTTGCGGCAGTCGAAGCCATTGGCGCGCGGCATGCAGTGCCCTCGCACTTTACAACTACGCTACGGAGCAATTCTTGCTTCGATGCGGCTGGCTGCGCCAATTCGATTTTATAATATGCGCCGTTGCTTGCAGCTTGCGCCTGCGTTGGAACACCGAAAAGAAGTGTGGCGCTGATAACAGATGCGGCAGCGAGCGCGCCCAAACGGGCGGAAACTTTGGAGAGAGTCATAATCTTATCCTTTTAGCTTTGATAACAGAGCACAACGGTGGCCGGCATTCTGTTTCCAAACCTTCGTTTTGCGCCCCTGGAAAACCAGTTGCGAATCGCTACTTATTAGATTAGGTTTCGAGTTGCAACTTAAAACTTAAATGGGGTTGCAAAATTTTTCGGGTCGGCTCACCCTATGCGTCGGGGGTTAAATATATGGGCGAATTGCACGAGTCACTACAGGATATTACCGAGTGTGGGCTACCAACCGCGCTTGAGGCAATGGGCGAACGATGGTCGTTCATGATCTTGCGCGCTGCCTTCAATGGCATCCGCCATTTTGAAGATTTCCTCACGGAAATCAGCATTGCGCGTAACATTTTGGCCAACCGGTTAAGCCGATTGAGCGAAAGCGGCATATTGCATCGTACGCCCTGCCCTGATAACCGCCGTAAAGTGGAATATCGCCTGACCGAAAAAGGGCTGGATTTGCTGCCCACAATGATTGCGTTGCGCCAATGGGGCGAAAAATGGGGGACGGGTGTGCCATCCAATCCGGTTTTGGTCGATGAGCTGGATCATCAACCCATCCTGCCGGTCACCATAAGAAGCCATGATGACCGCGTTCTGGGCCATATGGACCTATGCTGGATGAACTCGGCGGATATCAAGCCGATTAGCAATGCCGTGTTTGCCGAACATGATGATCGCGTGCGAAAATTAAGCGCAATTTAAGTCGCACGATTGACGCTCTGTACAGCAGCATTGAACTTTTGTGGCGAATCTGTTACACTCCGCGCCGACAGGCCAAAAATGGTCGATAACCGCCTTCCTATCATGGGATTGAGCGGGTGATGACGTAAGGGACGAATGCCAACTGTCTTATGGACGACATTATGTCGTCAGCGAGCTTATTCTCCCGAATAATCAGAAAGGTCGAAATATGACGTCCAACGCGGCGATGTTTGATGTAGGCGATTATGTGGTGTATCCCAAGCACGGGGTTGGTCGCGTAATCGAGCTTCAGGATTCCGAAATCGCAGGGATGCAGCTGCAACTTTATGTGCTGCGCTTTGAAAAAGAAAAAATGACGCTGCGCGTGCCTTTCAACAAGGCCGAAGGCGTTGGTATGCGCAAGCTGTCGAGCGACAAAACGCTCAAGGAAGCAATGCATACGCTCACCGGCAAGCCCAAGGTAAAGCGCACCATGTGGTCGCGCCGTGCGCAGGAATATGAAGCGAAGATCAACTCGGGCGACCTCGTTTCGATCGCTGAAGTGACCCGCGACTTGTTCCGCCCCGATGACCAGCCTGAGCAGAGCTATTCGGAGCGTCAGATTTTTGAAGCGGCGTCCAGCCGTTTGGCCCGTGAACTCGCGGCAATGGAAAAGACCGACGAAAAAGCGGCTCTCCAGAAAATTTTGGCTATTCTGAATGAAGCGGCACCGCAGTATTACGAAAAAGCGGAATAACCCGTTTCCTTACAGGGAATTCAGAAGGGCGCCGGCAACGGCGCCCTTTTTTTTGGCATTTCTATACCATATTATGCCCAGCCTGACGTCGTCTTGCAGCGCGTCTAAACAGAGGCATGTTCAATCTCATCATCTGGTATGACGGCGCATGTCCGCTGTGTGTGCGCGAAATCGCGCTGATGCGGCGTCTCGATTGGCAGCGGAAAATCGACTTCCAAGATATTGCGCCGGACACGGCCATATGCCCGCTCGACCGGCAGCTGATGCTTGACCGTCTTCACGCCTGTGAAAATGGCGTGATGTTATCGGGTGCGGCTGCATTTGCGGCGATGTGGCGGCATATTCCACTGCTTAAACCCCTTGGTTGGCTTGCGCAAAATCCCGTTATTTTGGACATATTCGAGCGGCTTTATGTCCGCTTTCTGAAAATCCGTCCTTATTTGCAAAAGTTGCTGGCATGACAGTGGTGAAGGATATTTTTCCCGCCTCGCGGAACGCTGCACTCGCGCGCCTTGCGCAGTTCATACCCGGCGCAGGGCAAAATTATGCCTTTGGCCGCAACACGGATCCGGGGCCAGAGCAGCCAAGTGCTGTATCCAAGCTCTCGCCTTATCTGCGCTATCGGATGATTACCGAGCAAGAAGTCGTGCAAGCGGTTCTGGAGCAGCACAGCCTGGCAGCAGCGGAAAAGTTCATTCAGGAAATATTGTGGCGCACTTATTGGAAGGGTTGGCTAGAAATGCGCCCGTCGGTGTGGACGCAGTTTCAAGAAGAACGCGACCGGCAGCGCGATAGTTTCCCGAACGCGCGCGCAATCCGCAACGCTGAGGCTGGGCAGACCGGCATTGAAGGCTTTGACGATTGGGCACGCGAGCTTATCGAAACGGGCTATCTGCACAATCACGCAAGAATGTGGTTTGCCTCAATCTGGATTTTTACACTGCGCCTACCATGGGCGCTAGGTGCCGATTTTTTCCTGCGCCACTTGGTTGACGCCGACGCCGCGAGCAACACATTGTCGTGGCGCTGGGGGGCTGGCCTGCAAACCGCTGGCAAAACCTACCTCGCGACAACGGACAATATCGCGCGCTATACCAATGGGCGATTTGCACCAAAAGGGCTGGCAACGAAGGCTATAATCCCACCTGATTTGACCGTCGCAAATCCGCGTCCCATTCCGTTCGCTGCGCAATGGGACAGGCAAAAGCCGGCATTGTTGTTGGTAACGCCGGATGACCTGCACCCAGAGTCGCTCTTTACTCCTTCGGCGGCAATCAAGGCGGCATTTGTCGCCGCCGATGCCACTACCTTATGGGGCGAAAATGCACGGGGCTTCGTCGCAAGCGCGTCACGTGACGCCGCAGAACGGGTCGGCGCTGCGTTTGAGTGTCCTACGGATATTCTCGATACCCTGAATATCGAAACCTTGATCACACAGGCAAAACAAGCCGGCGCCGAGCAGATTATCACCGCTTACGCGCCGGTGGGTCCGGTTGCTGACCTTTTGGCACAATTCGCTCCGCGTTTGGAACGGGAAGGCATACCGCTCGTCCAAATCCGTCGAAGCTGGGACGAGAAATTCTGGCCACATGCGACCAAGGGCTTTTTCCCCTTCAAAGAAAAAATCCCGAAAACCTTGGGTGAAATAGGTTCGAAGGACAGCTTGCAATTTGCTCTTGAGTTACAATCCCGAAGTGCATCATAACGACGATACACAAGGAGATTGACCCATGCGTAAAATCACGCTGTTCCTGCCATTTACCGCACGCGCCATCACCGCATGCGGCCACTCGGTTTTGGACGCCGTCGAGAATGTTCAACCTTCGGACACCAGCGCATGAACGGTTGGTGGGACCGGCATGTCATGCCCCGCCTCATTGGCTGCGCCTGCACGCAGCCTGCGGTGATGCGTGATCGCGCAAAAGTTGTTCCGCGTGCATCGGGGGACATTCTGGAACTGGGCTGCGGCGGGGGAACCAATCTGCAGTTTTACGACTGGTCACAGGTGCGATCCCTATCGGGGGTTGATCCCTCGCCGGAATTGCTTGGCCGCGCGCAAGATGCGCTCTTGCGGTCAGGCCGAAGCGCCAACTTCGCAAGCGGCATTGCAGAGGCGCTACCGTTTGAAAGCAGCAGCTTTGACTCGGTCGTCACCACTTTCACATTATGTTCGGTTCAAGATCCGACCGCCGCACTTTCGGAGGTTCGGCGCGTCCTGCGCCCCGGCGGGCGGCTGATATTTTTGGAGCATGGCAAAGCGCCAGAGCCCGCTGCAGCAAATTGGCAAAATCGGATTGAGCCTGTTTGGAAACATATTGCCGGCGGATGTCATTTGACCCGACCCGTAACTGGGGCCATATCTGATGCTGGCTTTGTGTGTGATGCGCCGCAGGGACATTATATGAAAAGGACACCGAAATGGCTTGGCTGGGTGGAATGGGGCGAGGCAACATTGGCACATTAATTGTTGCCATCTCGCTGTTCGTCGGATTTTTTGCTGAGCGGCCCGCGATCGCCGACGAACGCAAAATCCTCGTCGCCAGCTTTGAAAATATTCAAGTCATCGGCGACATCAAAGTACAGGTGCAAACGGGCAAAGCGCCATCTGCCAAAGCCAAAGGCGACAAAAGGGTGCTCGACGCCCTGAAGCTGGAACGTGTCGGCATGACATTGCGTGTGCGTCTCCAGGGTGCTTTGAACAACGAACAGGGCGTCCCGATGACGCAGCCGCTTGAGGTCATGCTATCGACCAAGGCGATTAAAGACATGACGGTCAGCGGCAATGGAAGCCTGCAAATTTCCGAGGTAAAGCAACAAGACGCCGCCCGCATGCTCGTGGCGGGTAACGGTTCCATTGTGGTGGAACGGCTAATCACCGACCAATTTTCGGCCGACATCGACGGAAACGGGCGGATTGAGATAAAGGCCGGCAAAGTCCGTGACGGGCGCGTCACATTGAATGGCGCCGGTCATTTTGACGCAGCCAATGTCCCCATGCGCAATGTGCGGCTCGAACATATCGGCAATGGGGTATCCCGCGTGCATGTCGACGAAGCGGCCAATATCTTCAATCGCGGAACCGGAACGATCAATGTAGGTGGAAACGGAAGTTGTTTTGTGAAACAGGCCGGAAGTGCCGATATTAACTGTGCCAGAATCGAAAAAGGATCGCCTAAATGAATTTACGTAAGCTTGGCAAAATGGGCCTTTACGCTACCGCCCTTTCGCTGGCCGCGTGCACAATGCCTGCCAATGGCGGAAACCAGACCGCAGGGTGCAAACCCGGAACGGGCGCAGGTCGGTCTGCCGCCGGGCTTGAGCAGGTGACATTGTGCGTCACCAGTGGCGCGAAAACGCGGGCGTTTACGGTCGAACTTGCGCAGACGTCGATGGAGCAGGCCCGGGGAATGATGTTCCGTACCGAGCTTGCGGACAATACCGGCATGGTCTTTCCCTTTCCTGAACCGCGCATGGCAAGCTTTTGGATGAAGAACACGGTGATCCCGCTCGACATCATCTTTGTCCGGACAGACGGCACGATTGAAAGCATCGCCGAAAACACAATTCCGTATTCCACAATACCGGTTGAATCGGGCGAACCCGTTGTAGCCGTGCTGGAACTGCGCGGGGGGTTATCCGCCGAGCTGGGTATTTCGGCGGGCGACACCGTTAAATGGACCGCAAAGTAAGGCAAATAGGGATTGCACCGCAACGTGCTTGCTCCTAATCGCGGGTCCATGGGTATTCTCGGTAAAATTTTCACTTGGTGGGACGGTGCCACCATCGGTACGGCGATCTACAGCTGGCGTAAGGGCAAAGCTGTGGGCAGTGATGCCGAGGGTAACAAATATTATCAGTCGTCCGACGGCAAACGTCGCTGGGTCATCTACAATGGCGCGAACGATGCGAGCCGCGTTGCGCCCGACTGGCACGGATGGTTGCATGGCACCCATGATGGCGATCCGGAAAGCTATTTGCCGCCAGTGCGTGGCTATGAAACACTGCCTGAGGCCAATTTGACGGGCACGGACCGTGCCTATCGGCCAGCAGGATCGATACAGCGTGGCGGCCATCGTGCCCGCGCCACTGGCGATTATGAGGCGTGGAGTCCTGACGCATCATGATTCGCCGGCACAGCCTGCTGCTGCCGTTGCTGGCAACGCTCGCGGCGTGCGGACCCACTGACGAAGAAAAGCTGGCACCGGAAAAATCCGGCAAAGCCCAAGCGACCGCAGACCGGATTTTTGCTGGTTCCGACAATGCACTCGGCACACCCATGGCAGAACGTGTTGCGGTGCTGGGCCTGTTGAACAAACGCAACGGACAAACGCGCGACATTGAACTCAAGCCCGGCGAAGCCATTCGCTTTGGCAAAGTTGTTGTAAGATTGCGTGCCTGTGAAAAAACAGCGCCGTGGGAAAATTACCCAGATGAAGGTGCCTTTGTTCAACTGCTCGTGAATGAACGCCCGCCGGGCACAAATGATGCTGAACAATGGCGCAGTGTGTTTTCAGGCTGGCTTTTCAAAGAAAACCCGGCCGCAAATATTGTCGAACACCCAGTTTACGATGTTTGGGTCAAAAGCTGCAGGATGAGCTTCCCCGGCGAAGAGACACCGGTCGAAGAAAAAACATCCGAAGAAGCGCCAGCGCCAGCCGATAACGCGTCGTCAAGTGCGCCCCAATCCGCACCGGCAGAACCCGCCGCGACAGCAGGCGAAGAAGCCAAACCCGACGAAGGCTGACCGGTCGTCGTCAACGCCGATTCGAGTAATTTTAGATAGGCGTTTTGGGTGATTTCAATGGCACCAAGGCTGGCCAGATGGTCCGTCATGAACTGACAATCCAGCAATTCGAAGCCACCCAGTTTAAGACGCGCGACAAGCCATGCCAGCGCCACTTTTGACGCATCGGTCTCCCGCGAAAACATGCTTTCGCCAAAGAAGGCGCGGCCCATGGCGAGCCCGTAAAGCCCGCCGACCAATCGGCCGTCGACCCAACATTCCACACTGTGCGCGCGGCCTTGTGCATGCAGCTGGCAAAAGGATTCTTCGATATCGGGGTTTATCCACGTCTCGCGCCGATCATCCTGCGACTCGGCGCATGTTGCGATAATTTGGGCAAAGGCGGTATCCGCCGTGACTGTAAACCGCCCCTGCCGGATCGTTTTCGCCAATGATTTGGACAGCCGAAACCCCTCCAGCGGCAAAATCGCGCGATATTCCGGTTCAATCCAAAAAGTATCGGGGTCATCACGGGCGTCGGACATCGGAAATATGCCGTTGGCGTAGG
>NZ_JBILOS010000061.1:0-13537 GCF_044374345.1 Sphingorhabdus sp.
TGCAATTTGCGTCGCGCGCATAAACTTCTCCGCTAATCCACTAAAGTTGGGCCTTTGCCATTGCATCCTTAAGGCGCAATATCAATATGCAATCCCAGATGAATGCCCGATGAGTAAGGATGAAAACGCGTCAAAATGACATTATTGAAAAGACTTTTCGGGAAAGGGGAACCCGACCCCAAGCTTAAGCTGATTCCATTATACAACCAGATCGTGGCCAAAGCGCGTGAGCCGCATTGGTATATCGAAGGCCAGGTTCCGGACAGCATTGACGGACGCTTCGATATGGTTGCCTCTATATTGTCGCTGGTTCTGCTGCGGCTTGAGGACAGCGGTGATTGCGCACTCGACATGGCGCGCCTTACCGAAGTGTTTGTTGACGACATGGATGGGCAGCTGCGTGAAGTTGGCATTGGCGATATGATTGTTGGCAAACATATTGGCCAGATTATGAGCGCGGTCGGCGGTCGCCTCGGTGCGCTGCGCTCGGCTTTGTCCGATACGGCGGAGCTTGATGAAGCCATTGTGCGGAATATTTACCGGGGTGTTGCCCCCGAAGCTGGCGCGCTTGCGTATACCCGCCAAGCTTTGTTGGATGTCGAACGTGCATTGGGGGCGCAATTGCCCGATATGATCGTTGAAGGTGACGCAAAGTGGTGACCGCCAACGAGTTCAGCCATGTCATCAAAATTTCCGAAGTTGGGAATCACAGCCGCAACCTTCGGCTTTCGGCGGATGAGGCAGCGCGCAATGGCCTGATGGCGCGGTTTGATCTGGCGGCGCTGGACAATCTTGAGGCTGAAATTTCGTTGAAGCATGAAGCGGACGCCGTGATTGCAACCGGACGCTTTACGGCCAGCCTCGCGCAATTTTGCATCGCAACCCATGATCCCGTTCCTGCGAAATTGGACGAGGCTATCCATATCCAATTTATTGCCGAACCCACATCAAATGGCGAAGTGGAACTCGAACTCGCCCCCGAAGATTGCGACACGATGTTCCACGATGGCCAGACCATTGATTTGGGTGAGGCGGTTGCCCAGTCAATGGGTCTCGCGCTCAATCCCTATCCACGCAGCCCTGAGGCAGAGAAAATCTTGCGCGCCGCGGGTGTCAAAAGCGAAGAAGACGTCGCTCCAGTGGGCGCGCTCGCTGGGCTGAAGGACTTATTGGCGAAAAAATGATGGGGCCACGCCATGTTTGATGTGGCGCTGCGCCGACTGGTCGACCCGGCGCTGTTCCGCGTCGCGCGCGTGCTGGCAGATGCGCGGTTTTCGGCAAATGCGCTGACGATAACAGGCGCTGCCACCGGGCTGGGTGCCGCATTTTTCATCACGCAGGCGCATTATTCGGCCGCATTGGCTTGCATCGTGCTGAACCGCCTTTTTGACGGTCTCGATGGCGCGATTGCCCGAATCAACGGGCCGACGGACTTTGGCGGCTATTTGGATTCGCTGTGCGATTTTCTGTTCTACGTTTCCGTCCCGGTCGCGTTCGGCATGCTAAGCGCGGACAATCAAATGCCTGCGCTCGCACTAGTCGGCAGCTTCACTCTGACAGCAGTCAGCTTTCTGGGATATGCGGCAATCGCCGCGCGCCGCAACGATGATGACGGTGCGCATGGCCCCAAAGCATTTATCTATTCCACCGGGTTGATGGAGGGTGGGGAAACCATCGCATTCTTTTTGCTATTCTGCCTGTTCCCGGCATTTTTCCCGACATTAGCGCTAATATTTGCCGCTTTGTGTATACTGACCGTTGCCCAGCGCGTTGCGTTCGCAGCAAAAAGCTTCCGCTAACCGCGCTGCCACCGGAACCAACGATCGGCCCATTTCAGCAGTGCTTCGGGTTTGCGCGCCAACCCGAACTGACCCGCAGCATATTTGTTCGCCTCAGCCCATGTTGGGTAGGGGTGGATGGTCTGCAGGATTTTACGCAGCCCCATTTTATGCTTCATCGCGAAGGTGACTTCGGCGAGAATTTCGCCCGCATTCTGCCCAATAATCGTTGCGCCTAAAATGCGGTCACTGCCTTTGGCGGTCAGAATTTTGACAAAGCCATGCGCTTCGCTTTCGGCAATCGCCCGGTCGAGATCATCAAGATCGTAGCGCGTGACATCGAACGACAGACCTTGCGTGCGCGCCTCCGCTTCGGTCAGGCCAACGCTCGCCAATTCGGGTTCGGTATAGGTGACACGCGGTAAAACGCGGTAATCGGTGCGGTATTTTTTGAACGGCCGCGCCAGTGCATTAACGCTGGCATACCATGCCTCATGACTGCCGCCGTGCGTCAGCTGCTGGCGTCCGGCAACGTCGCCGGCACAATATATATGCGGCATATTCGTGCGCAGAAAATCATCATTCTCAAGCTGGCCACCCACAACCAACCCTAATTCTTCAAGACCAAAGCCTGACACCCGCGGCTTGCGACCGACGGCAATGATAATGTCATCATAGGCTATCGATTTTTCACCCTGCGGTCCTGCAACGACCAGAGATTTTCCAGATTCGAACCGCAGTGCGCGGTGGGCCGTGTGAACGCGCACGCCCTCCGCCTGCAATCGAGCGGTCACCAATGCAGCGGCATCGGCATCCTCTTTCAGCAGCAACCGATCCGCCATTTCGACGATCGTCACGTTTGACCCCAAACGCTGGAATGCCTGTGCAAGTTCGCAGCCAATGGGACCGCCACCCAAAATCACCAGACGGTTGGGCGCATTTGGCCGGTCCGCCATGGCATCCCACAAGCTCTCGCTTGTCAGATAGCCGCTATCCTCGGCGCCCGGCAGCGGCGGGATGAATGGCGCTGCGCCCGTGGCGATGATGAAGGATTTTGCGGTTAATTGGCGTGCGCCGTTAATTTCGATGGTCCACGGATCAACGAAACGCGCATAGCCCTTTACGCAATCGACGCCGAGACCCGTGAAGCGTCCAACGCTATCATGCGGTTCAATCGCGGTAATGACGTCGCGGACGCGGCGCATGACTGCGGGGAAGTCGATGACGGGCGCGCCGCTCTGAATGCCAAAGCGGGCCGAGTCCGCAACCTGATGCGCAACCTTTGCGCTTTTGATGAGCGCTTTGGACGGGACACATCCGGTGTTCAGGCAATCGCCGCCCATGTCATGCGCTTCGACCAAGGTCACTTTCGCTTTGACCATTGACGCTATGTAGGCCGAGACCAAGCCCGCCGATCCGGCGCCAATGACTATGAGGTTGCGGTCAAACCGCTTCGGCTTTTGCCACTGTTTAGCCACGGCTGCGCTTTACCACCGCTACAATGCCCTTTGCCGCCCACGGGAAGAATGCGAGCGCCACGAATGAGGCAATGAGTGTGGGCGACAACAAACCGGCGGTGCTTTCTATGCGGCTGATCTGGGTGCCTGCATTCACGAACACGATGGTTGCGGGCAACATGCCGATCTGGCTGACCCCGAAAAATGTGCCGGTTTTAATCCGCGTCAAACCCATCAGCAGATTGATGACGAAGAACGGAAATACCGGAATCAAACGCAGCGTGAACAAATAGAATGCGCCGTCTTTTTCAAGTCCGTCATCAACCGCGCGCAAGCGTTCGCCGAATTTGCCCTGCACCCAATCACGCAGCAGATAACGTGAACTGAGAAACGCCAATGTTGCGCCCATCGTTGATGCAAAGGAGACGATGAGGGTGCCAAGGACAACGCCAAACAAAGCACCGGCGACCAAGCTCATGATTGCAGCGCCCGGAATCGATAATCCCGTCACCGCAACATAAAGAAGGAAAAACCCGGCGATATACAAAGCCGGATTTGCATCCTTTGCCGCGACAATCTCTGCCTGACTGGCTTTGAAATTTTCGAGGCTTAGATATTGGCCCAAATCAAAAGCAAAATAGGCCGCAAGCGCGCCAAACAGGACAAGAGCCAAAACTGCCTTTTTCATATTGGCCCCTGTTCAATCTGTTATTGCTATTGGCCGCTGGCTAGCGATCAAAACGGTACGTCGTCATCGAGGTCATTGTCGAAATCACCTCCGCCAAAGCCGGAAGAGCTTCCGCCACCGGCGCCCCAATTGTTGCCGCCGGACGATCCGCCCGAGGAACCACCGCCAGATGCGCCGCCGCTCCAGCCATCGCCGCCACCTGATCCGCCTCTTGGACCATCCAGCATGACCAGCTTGCCATCAAAGCCTGCAACCGACACTTCGGTTGTGTAACGGTCGTTACCCGAAGCATCCTGCCATTTGCGGGTGCGCAATTGGCCTTCGATGTAAACCTTGCTGCCTTTTTTCAGGAAACGCTCGGCCACGCCAACAAGACCGTCGGAATTCAACACGACGCTATGCCATTCGGTGCGTTCTTTTTTCTCGCCCGTCGTGCGGTCTTTCCAGTCTTCCGACGTCGCGATCCGCAAGTTGCAAATGCGCCCACCGTTCTGGAAGGATTTGACTTCGGGATCCGCACCCAAATTGCCCACGATGATAACTTTATTGACGCTTCCCGCCATGTTCCTGCCCTCTAATCAAATGATCTTGTGCACTTGCTATAAGCCGAAGGAACGCGCTGTCCAATATGTTATGCCAGCGGCGGCATATGCCAGCGCAAAAAGATAGGTGACCATGAAGATCGGCCATTTCCATCCATTGGTTTCGCGCCGCGTCACCGCAATGGTGGAAATGCACTGTGGCGCAAAGACGAACCATGCAAGAAACGCCAAAGCTGTGGCAAGTGACCAGTCCGCCGCTAGCTTGGGGCCAAGACTCGACGCCGCAACATCTTCATCCGCGGCATCGATGGCATAAACTGTCGCCAAGGCAGAGACCGCCACTTCGCGCGCAGCCATCGCCGGAATGAGCGCGAGCGCAATGTCATGATTGAAGCCAATCGGCCGGACAATCGGCTCAAGCCCGTCGGCAATGCGTCCGGCGACCGAATATTCCACTTGCGAAATGCCGCTGCCCGCGGGTGCTTTGGGAAAGCTTAAAAGCGCCCACAATATGATGGTCGCCGCAAAGATTATCGTGCCTGCGCGGCGCAGAAACAGCCACGCCCGCTGCCACAGGCTCAGCGCAATATCGCGCAAGCGCGGCCATTGATAACGTGGCATTTCGATGAGGAAACTGCTCGTGCGGCTTTGCGTAACAAAGCGCTGGATGACGGCCGCGGCCAGCATCGCACCCAATATGCCTGCGATATACAGGCCAAAGAGAACAAGGCCCTGCAACCCGATGCCGGGTCCAACAGTATTTGAAGGAATGAATGCCCCAATGATGACCGTATATACCGGCAGCCGCGCCGAACAAGTCATTAGCGGCGCGATCAATATGGTAGCCAGCCTTTCCTTCTGATCCATGATCGTGCGCGTTGCCATGATGCCGGGAATCGCGCAGGCGAAGGATGATAAAAGCGGAATGAAACTGTGCCCCGAAAGACCAACCGCCGCCATCACCCTGTCCATGACGAACGCAGCGCGCGTCATATAACCCGATGCCTCAAGCAGCAAAATGAACAGGAACAGGATCAAAATCTGCGGAAGGAAGACGACCACCGATCCAACGCCCGCAATGACGCCATCGGTCAAGAATGACCGGAATAATCCATCGGGCAACGCGACCGTAATCGCTTCACTTAACAGGGCAAAGCCGCTTTCGATCCAACCAATCGGTGCCTCAGACCAGCCGTACACCGCCTGAAACATGAGGAACAACAAAGCGAGCAAAATAACCACGCCGCCGACCGGGTGGAGCAATATCGAATCCAGCCTGCGCGTCCACTGGCGGCCAGCGGTTTCGCTGACAATCACCGAGCGTGCAATGTCGCGTGCCTGCTGATTTTTCGCGCCGAACGAGACCGCAACTGGCTCGACCGCAGGCCGCGGCGTTTTGAGTGCTTGGTCGAGTTCCGCCATTAACGGCGCGAGACCGCGACGGCGTACCGCGACCGTTTCAACAACAGGTACACCCAATGCACGGGCAAGCTTATCTGCATCCAAATGCAAGCCATCGCGCGCGGCAAGATCTACCATGTTCAGCGCAACCACCGTTGGCAGGCCTTGCGCAATCAGTTCGAGCGCAAAGCGCAGATGGTTATCGAGATTGCCGGCATCCAGCACGATCACAAGCGCGTCCGGACGGCGTTGGCCTTCCAGATTTCCCAACACGACATCACGGGTGACGGCTTCGTCAAGACTATCGGGATCAAGGCTATAGGCACCCGGCAAATCGATCATTTCAACGGGTTGGCCGTCGTCAAACGTCGCCCGCCCAGATTTGCGTTCAACCGTTACGCCGGGATAATTCGCAATCTTCTGCCGCGCACCGGTCAGCGCATTGAACAAAGCACTTTTTCCGGCATTGGGGTTCCCGACAAGGGCAACGAGGGGTGGCATTTGGGTCATGTCGTAAACTCGCAATCGATGGCCGATGCTACATTGGTGCGTAAGGCCACGGTCATTCGGCCAACACGCACGGCGATCGGGTCACGCCATATCAAAATGCCCTTGTGTAATGCCTCTATGGTGACTCCCGGTTCAAAGCCAAGGGAACGCAGGCGATGCCCTTCCTGATCGGGTAGAACATCCCAATTGATGGATCGAATTACCGCGGCGCGGTTTAATGGAAGACGGTGAAGCTGCACGGGCACTTATTTGCAACCGATTCGCAATAACATCAATAGAGATTTGGATTAACGTGCCGGATAGCGCAGGCGGCCGATGAAGCGGGACAGGCTTGGCACATATTCCTGACGCTGTTTCGCC
The DNA here is from genome assembly GCF_044374345.1 of Sphingorhabdus sp. Taxonomy (GTDB): domain Bacteria; phylum Pseudomonadota; class Alphaproteobacteria; order Sphingomonadales; family Sphingomonadaceae; genus Sphingorhabdus_B. The sequence goes on from NZ_JBILOS010000061.1 coordinate 6,737, forward strand.
TGAAACTTCACCTTCTCAAACTGCATCACATTATCGATGCGGCGATCAAGGAAAGCCCGCGCATCGGCAAAATTGTCGCTGTCATCATTCACGAACACACTCAGTGTGCTCGCATACACCGCCGACAGCGTCATGCGCTTGGTATAATGGTTGAAATCGCTCGCGCTATCACCGGCCAGACGCCACATCCGGTCGGCAGATCGCCAGCCGATCTTTGCACTGCGCACCAGATTTTGCGGCATGGCCATGATCGCCATCGCGCGCCGCAGCGATTCGCGGTCCGGCGCCATGATTTCCAGCCGCGTTGCCAGCAATGCCGTAATCCGGTCACGGATTTTCATCGCCGCAAGTTTTTCGGCAGGCAAACGATGCGCAAGCTCCATATCGATGCTGTCGATCCAGGCATCAATCATGTCGATGGCGTTATCCTTGAACGCAAGTTTCGCGACATCATGGTCCACGCCAGCTTCATCAGCGGCCGCATGAACAGCGGCATCAGACCAGCCATCGAACCCCGCATTACGCGCAATGATTGGGGCAAGCGCCGTGCGAATTTCGTCGAGCGTCGGGTCGGCAGGAAGCGGTGATTTAGACATGCACAACATGTAGGCGTTCGGCGCCCTCAAGAAAAGGTCTATTGCTTGCGCACCAGCACGAGCGCAATCATCACCAACGCGCTGCCCGCAAAATCCATCGCGGTCAGCGTTTCACCAAAGGCAAGCCACCCAGCCGCAGCCGACAATGCAGGCTGAAACAACAAGGCCAAGCCAATCACCAGCGGACTGAAATGCGGTAAGGCATAAGTCAGGCACCCTTGCCCGAAAAACTGTGATGTGAACGCAAGCAATATCACGGGCCACCACACTGTCGGAATAACCTGTTCACCCGCAACAAGCGACCCGGTAAGCAAGATGACCGCCGCAACAGCGCTTGCCATGCCCAGTGCGCCCCAGCTTTCCGTATTTTGCCGCACGCGCATCATGAGCACCAGATACACCGTGTATGTGAGGCCCGCAGTAAGCGATAAAATATCCCCCTGGAAATGCAGCGGGGATAGATCGAGGCTTTGCCCCATTAAAAGTGCAGCGCCCACAAATGCAAAAAGTACTGCCGCGCTCTCCCATTTGCTGGGCATTTTACGTGCGGCAATAATCCCGTAAACCACCAGAATCAGGCTGGCGCAGTTCGCAAATAATGTCGCATTGGCCATTTTCGTTTGGAAAATGCCAATATGCCACAAGATGATATCAATGCCGAAAAACAGGCCTGCAATTATCGCCAGCCAGATTGTGGATTTGCCTAAGGCCGAAAAACGAAAACCAAATCGATACCCGACAAGAAACAAAAACGGCGTCGCCAGCGCCAGTCGCCAGAATCCGGTCGCGATGGGTCCGCTGTCGGCAAAACGCACGAGCAATGGCCCAAAAGCGATCGCAATATTTCCGGCCAGCAGTGCCGCAAAGGCAAGCAAGCTGGGCGGTTGCTGATGTAATATCTTCTGCGACATAAACCCCCGTTGCATTTTGCAACTTTCATCCGCATCTTGGCTGCAAAGAAACGCTTAATGACAGGATATTGCATGACTGCAACTTTGTTTGATCCGATTCAACTCGGTGCCATCACCGCGCCCAACCGAATCCTCATGGCGCCGCTGACCCGCGGCCGCAGTGTGAATGGGCATGTACCCATGTCAGATTTGAAAGCGGAATATTACAGCCAGCGCAGCACGGCTGGCCTGATTATCGCTGAAGCGACGGGCATTAGCCAAGAAGGTCTTGGATGGCCATCGGCGCCCGGTATCTGGTCAGATGCACAAATCGCGGCGTGGAAGCCAGTGACCGAAGCGGTGCACAAGGCCGATGGACGGATCATATTGCAGCTGTGGCACATGGGGCGGCTTGTCCACCCAGACTTCTTGGGCGGTGCACAACCTGTGTCCGCATCTGCAACGACTGCGCCGGGTTATGCGCACACCGCAGAGGGCAAAAAAGAATATACGCAAGCGCGCGCGCTTGAGGCTTCGGAAATACCCCGCATCATATCGGATTATGTCAACGCTGCGAAAAACGCGATGGCCGCCGGCTTTGACGGCGTTCAGATTCATGCGGCCAACGGCTATTTGATTGACCAGTTCCTGCGCGACAACACCAATTTGCGCACCGATGAATATGGCGGTGCAATCGAAAACCGTATCCGCCTGTTGCGCGAAGTCACCCAAGCGGTGGTCGACGCCATTGGTTCGGAACGCACCTCCGTACGGCTATCGCCCAATGGCGAATCACAGGGTACGAATGATAGCAATCCCGTGCCGTTGTTCACGGCTGCCGCGGCCGCATTGCAAGATATCGGCATCGCGTTCTTGGAACTGCGTGAATTGAAGACATATGGTAATTTCGGGCAATCCGATGTGCCGCGCATTTCCCCTGAAATCCGAAAAGTGTTCAAGGGACCGTTGGTGCTGAACCAGGAATATACACGTGAAATGGCAGATGCAGATCTGGCATCTGGACTGGCCGACGCAATCAGCTTTGGCCGTCCCTATATCAGCAACCCTGATCTGGTTGAACGTCTGCGGTCCGGGGCTGAACTGACCCCTGATAATTTCAAAACATGGTACGCACCCGGTGCCGAAGGATATACCGACTATCCGTTCTTGGACACGGCGAGCGCATAGGACATGATAGAAGCGGGGATTGGCATATATGCAATAGCCATCCCCGCTTTGCTGCTTTTTGTGTTGGCCAGTGCAGAATATATCTGGCCACGCCGACCCTTGGTCTTGGGCCGCTATCCGCGATGGCGAACACATGTCTTATTCTTTGTAACAAACGCAGCTGTCGGCAGGATCCTGTCGTTTTTCGTCGTTATCGGTGTCGCGGCGACATGGGCGGGCACACACCAGTTCGGCGCGTTAAACATCTTAAACTGGCCCCTCTGGGCCGAAGCCTTGATGGCGTTTGTTGTTCTCGATTTCGCCGTCTGGCTGCAGCATTTTGCGATGCACCGGTTCGCATTTTTCTGGCCTATGCACGCGGTACATCACAGCGACCGCGATCTTGATGTCACCACCGCGCTGCGCTTTCATCCGTTCGAATTGATTGTGTCGACATTCTATAAATCTGCAATGGTGGCTCTGTTGGGCGCGCCGCTTGTCGTGGCGCTGGCATTTGAAGTGTGGCTCAATGCAAATGCGCTGTTCAATCACAGCAACATCCGCCTTCCCAAAAAGATCGACCGGATATTGCGCATATTTTTTGTGACGCCCGACATGCATCTGGTGCACCACAGCATCGCCGTGGCCGAACAAAAAAGTAATTTCGGTTTTGCTTTGTCGATCTGGGACCGATTGTTCGGGACATATTGTGCAGAATCCAATGTCGGCGCCGAAAATCAGAAAATCGGTCTATCCCAATTCGACGACGAGCGGCCATCTGCATTTGTCTGGAGTATGAAGCAGCCCATGACGTAGCGTCATCCCGGTGCTGCTTCGGGGCACTTGACCTACCCGATTTTCCAACGCATTTTCTGGCTTAGGGGAGATTATATCATGGCAAAATTGCGCAACATCATTTTGGGCACCGTGGCTGTTGTCGCGGTCGGCGCCGGACTGACCTACAGTTGGCAGCAATATAGCGAAAAAAGCATCATGGATGATTCGCGTACCGCGCAAGCAGCATCCGATAGCGAAGTGACCTCGGGTCCCGCTGATAAGCTTTTATGGGGCGACACCCATTTGCATACGGCAAATTCCATCGACGCATTTGGTTTTGGCGTAAAATTGGGACCTGAAGATGCGCTGCGTTTTGCGCGCGGTGAAGAAGTCACCTCGACCGGCGGGATGAAGGCGCAGCTGGAACGCCCACTCGACTTTCTGGTGATCGCCGATCACTCGGGCGGCTTGGGCGCGACCAAAGCATTGTATGACGCACCCGGCTTTCTTGTCCGCGACCCTACCCTAAAACGCTGGCATGAAGAGATGCACAAGGGGCCAGAGGGCATGCAACGTGTTACGGGGGAGCTGATCGATCTGGCTGGCCGCAATGCTTTGCCAGCCGCCCTGACAAACCCGGAACGGCAGAAGAAAACGTCGACAAGCATCTGGACAGGGCACAGCTCGCTCGTCGAGCGGTATAATGAACCGGGCAAGTTCACCGCCTTCATGGGCTTTGAATATACGTTGATGCCCAGCGGCAACAATTTGCACCGTGTCGTCATGTTCCGCGATGGCAAAAGCCGGACCGACAAGGTTCTCCCATATGATCCAGGGCAAGGCGACACACCCGTCAGCCAGCTGTGGGACTATATGGACAATTATGAGAAGGTCACCGGCGGCAAGGTGTTGGCCATTCCGCACAACAGCAACCTTTCCAATGGCATGATGTTCGAATTGGTTGGTCCAGATGGCGGACCAATGACCGCTGCATATGCCCGGCGGCGCGCCGCGCGCGAGCCGGTGACGGAAATCACGCAGATTAAGGGTGATAGCGAATCGCATCCATTCCTGTCGCCAAATGACGAATTTGCAGGCTTTGGTACGGCAGGTTGGGACGTCGGCAACCTGACCATGCAGATAAAAAAGAAAAATCAGGATTATGCCGGCGAATATATTCGTGAAGCGTTGAAGCGCGGGCTTGCGATTGAGGCACGCACGGGCGTGAATCCGTATAAATTTGGCGTAATCGGTTCAACCGACAGCCATACCGCCCTTGCCACGGGCGATGAGAATAATTTCTTCGGCAAGCATTCTGGCGGTGAACCAAACCGCAAACGCGCCAGCGAGCCGCAGAATCTAGGTACGCGTGAAGGCCGTATGGGTTGGCATTATCTCGCCGGTGGATATGCCGCTGTGTGGGCCACGGCCAACACGCGCGCTGCCATTTTCGATGCCATGACGCGGCGTGAGGTTTATGCCACCACGGGGCCACGCATTAAGTTGCGCTTCTTTGGCGGTTGGGACTTCACCGAAAACGAATTCACGCGCGACTGGGTTAAAGCCGGCTATGCGCGCGGTGTGCCCATGGGCGCAGATTTGAAACCCGGCCGCGGCGCGCCGAAATTCATGATTTCTGCACTCAAAGATCCGATGGGCGCAAATCTTGATCGGGTACAGGTCGTCAAAGGCTGGGTAAACGCATCGGGCGCACTTCAAGAGAAAGTCTTCGATGTTGTCTGGTCCGACGCTGACAAGCGCACCAAGGGCGCCAATGGCAAGCTGACGCCCGTCGGCGACACCGTCAATATCGCCAAAGCCAGTTACACCAACAGCATCGGTGATCCGGAACTGCGGACGATATGGACGGATCCCGAGTTTAACCCTTCCATCCGCGCCTTTTATTATGTGCGCGTCATTGAAATTCCGACGCCACGGTGGGTGCTGTTCGACGCCTTGCGCTATGGTGCAAAGCTGCTACCCGGTACAGAGTTGAAGGCGCAAGAGCGGGCTTATTCTTCGCCGATCTGGTTTAATCCGAAGAAGAGCTAAGCCTTCTTTATTCGGCTTCGATTTCCGCAAGGATTGGATCAGGATCGGCAATGCCCATCAGGCGGCGCATAGCGATCCGTGCCAGCCGTTGTGTTTCGGTTTTGCGCCGCGCTGTCGCCAAGGGGACAAGGGCCGCCGGGCGGGCTATTTCGGCGTCATAGGCATCGGCGATGATAAGTCCGGCCCGTTCGGGCATGAATGCATCGCCATGCAATGGCCCGATATCAAACCCGGCCGGCACCGCCCAAAAAAACCGGTCGCAATATTCGAGATATTCCGGCCATTTCTGATCACCCAAAAGATCAGCGCGTGAGCATTTGATTTCGACGATGATGATTTCGCCTTTGGTCGTCAGACCCATAAGGTCTGCGCGCCGCCCATTACGAAGGCTTACCTCCGATTGAACCATAATCTGGTTGCGCAGAAACAGCCGTGATGTTCCGCGGGCAACCGATGGAGCCCCGATCGGCAATATTGAAGTGTGTGCGTCCATCGCGCACAAATAGAACGAAAGAAGAACAAAATAAAGGCCCCATTTCGGGGCCCTTATTGTCAGATTTCATCGGCATTTAACGATAAAAAATATGATTATCAATGCTGCCAAGGCGCGTTAAGCGCCAGCCGGGCGACACATGCCGCGCATGAAAGTATAAAGCGCCTTCAACAGGGCTTTCCCAACGGTCGTCCAACGCGATCTTGCTGATCGCGACAGCGTTCCGCCAGTGCGCACTGCCAATAGCTATAGGTGGCATACCGCCGCCACGTACGAAGGAAAATTGGCGTTTCTGGAAAACCACACCGCACAATGTGGTAGGGAAACGACCGGACTTGGCACGCGCCATGACGACACGCGCAACGGCAAGCTGTCCGGTGAGTGATTCACCCTTTGATTCGAAATAGACCGCGCTCGCGAGGCAGCGTTGTTCAGCGCTCAGCGGTTCGTTGGTGTCTTGTTGGCGCACCAGATCGGATAGCGACGAAGCCGCGATGGCTTCATTGTCATCGTTATTCGAAGATTCGCCGATGCCGGGAGTGAAAATGATGTCGCCATTGTCGGCGAGGGTCGCAGGAACCTTACCGCTTTTTGCCAAGTCTGCTTGGGCCTGGTCAGCGGAGATTTGCGCAGCGTCCACCAATATGGTGGTCGCGTTTAAAGCAGTGCTTTGGTTATTCTCAAAAGCGAAACCGGCATCTGCGGTAATCGCCGCCGAAGCCAGGGTAAACGTTACGGCCGCAACAGAAGCAGCCCGAAAAAATTTCAACATTAAACGTACAATAAAGCGGCAACAACAGCGGACGAAATGCTATATATATGTTTT
>NZ_JBILOS010000133.1:0-3905 GCF_044374345.1 Sphingorhabdus sp.
AAAGGATGCGTACATGGACGCTGACCCCTATCGTCGCAAACTGCATTATCGTGCACATCACCGCGGCACGCGCGAAGCGGACGCCATGGTCGGCGGCTTTTTCGACCAATGTTCGGCCAACTGGGGCGAAGCCGAATATGAATGGTTCGAACGTTTGATTGAAGAGGAAGATGTCGACATCATGGCGTGGGCACTCGGCACTGCGCCGCCCGACCCTGCCTTTGCGGGGCCATTGATGGATCAATTGATGCAGCTGAATTTCATCACGCTGCCTGAAGGGCTTAGCACCCAAAACCCATGATTGATTTGCAGCGGATCACAACCAGTCGCAACGCGCTGACGCTCGCGTCGGTGCCGCAGGGTTTTGCGCCGCTTCTGCTTGCCGACCTGACACGCGCGGCCAAAGCACGCACGCTTTACATCGCGCCTGATGAGGCGGCCATGCGCGCAATTGCAGACGCCGTGCCGTTTTTTGCGCCTGAACTTGAGATATTGATTTTGCCGGGATGGGATTGCCTGCCCTATGATCGCGCATCGCCCTCGGTTGCGGTCACGTCGCAGCGCATGTCGACATTGCAAGCGCTTCAGCAGCCTGCAAAAAAGAAGCAGTTGGTGGTCACCACCATCGGCGCAGTCATCCAAAAATATGTTACACCCTTCCGCATTCGCCAGACGGGTGAACGCTTGGCCGCTGGCCGGGAAATCAGCCGCGAACGGCTTGCATCATTGCTGCAATCGAACGGCTATTTTCGTGTCGACACCGTAGCTGACGCAGGCGAATTCGCGATCCGCGGGAGCATTGTCGACCTGTTTCCCGCCGGCAGCGAAGTTGGCCTTCGCCTCGATTTCTTCGGCGACGAAATCGAAAGCATCCGCCGTTTCAATCCGTCGGATCAGCGCAGCATCGACCAGGTCGAACATTTCGATATTTTGCCCGCGGTTGAAGCCCTTATGGACGAAGACGCGATTAAGCGTTTCCGTGTTGGCTATCGCGAACGCTTTGGCGTGACCGCAACGGGCGACCCGCTCTATCAGGCCGTCTCGGAAGGCCGCAGGCTTTCGGGCATGGACCATTGGTTGCCATTGTTTGAAGAGCGCATGGCGACAATCTTTGACCATGTCGGGGCCGACGCGCTTGTCATTCGCGACAGTGGCACGATTGCCGCGGGCCAATCGCGGCTAGACTCCATCAGCGACTATCACGAAAATCGCGTGAAGGCGCAGGCCGCAGAACCCGGCAGCTATCGCCCTTTGCCGCCCGAGATGCTCTATTTAAGCGGCGGCGAACTCGACCAGCTTTTCGACGACAATGCCGCGCACCTGATTACGCCATTCGCGCAGCCCGACTCTGCAAGCGTCATTGATTTCGGCATCGCAGCAGCGCGCGATTTCGCACCGGAGCGCACGCAGAAAGCCAATGTCTACGAAGCCGTCGCCGCGCATCTGAAATCGCTGCATAGCAAGAAAACGAAAACCATCATTGCGAGCTATTCCATCGGCGCACGCGAGCGGCTGAAGGGTTTGCTGGCGGATCATGGCGCGCCGTCCATCGTCGATGCGGACGGTTGGCAGCAAGCATTGGGCGTGGCCGCCGGGCGGACGGCAATGGTTGTGTTGCCATTGGACCATGGCTTTTCAACGCCGGACATAGCCGTATTAAGCGAACAGGACATGCTGGGCGACCGGCTCGTGCGCAGACAAAAGCGCCGTAAATCCGCCGATGCCTTCATGGCCGAACTTGCCGCGCTAACGCCGGGCGATCTGGTGGTGCATCAGGACCATGGTATTGGCCGTTATGAAGGGCTGATTTCGATACCCGTGGGCAACAGTCCGCATGATTGCGTTGCCCTCACTTATTCCGGCGGAGACAAGCTGTATGTCCCCGTTGAGAATATCGACGTTCTGTCGCGCTATGGGTCCGACAGCGAGCATGTATCACTCGACAAGCTGGGTGGTGAGGCGTGGCAGCGGCGCAAGTCGAAGCTGAAAGAACGCATCCGCGCAATTGCGGGCGAATTGCTTAAAACCGCGGCCGAACGTGCGCTTCGTCCGGGTTCGATCATTGAAGTCGACGGTCCTGCCTATGCCGGCTTTGTCGACCGTTTCCCTTATGAGGAAACCGAAGATCAGTTGCGCGTGATTGAAGAAGTGCTTCAGGATTTGTCCGCAGGCAAACCCATGGACCGGCTCGTGTGCGGCGATGTCGGCTTTGGAAAAACCGAAGTCGCGATGCGCGCGGCTTTTGCAGCGGCGATGGCGGGTCTTCAGGTCGCGGTCATTGCGCCGACGACATTGCTGGCGCGGCAGCATTATTCGAACTTTGCCGAACGTTTCCGTGACCTGCCGTTAAAGCTCGGTCGGCTTTCGCGGCTCGTACCAACCGCCGAAGCGACACAAACGCGTGAAGCCTTGGCGGATGGCACTTTGGACATCGTGATTGGAACGCATGCCGTTCTTGCAAAGTCACTTGAATTCAAACGACTTGGCTTGGTCATTGTTGACGAAGAACAACGGTTCGGCGTCAATCACAAGGAGCAGTTGAAAGCACTGAAGACCGACGTGCATATGCTGACGCTGACGGCCACTCCGATCCCGCGGACTTTGCAAATGGCCATGTCTGGCCTGCGCGAACTATCGGTCATCCAGACGCCGCCGGTCGACCGTCTAGCCGTGCGTACCTATGTTATGCCATGGGACCCAGTGGTGCTGCGGGAAGCGTTGCTGCGCGAACATTATCGCGGGGGGCAAAGCTTTTTTGTCGTGCCGCGCATAACCGATCTTACCGAGATCGAAGAATATCTACGCACTGAAGTGCCTGAAGTGAAATATGTCACCGCGCACGGGCAAATGTCGCCGACGCAGGTCGAAGAGCGCATGAGCGCATTCTATGAAAAGCGCTACGACGTCCTTCTATCGACCACGATTGTCGAAAGCGGGCTGGACATACCGAGCGCGAATACGTTGATCATCCACCGCGCCGACCGCTTTGGCCTTGCCCAATTATATCAGCTGCGCGGTCGCGTCGGGCGTTCGAAAACCCGCGCTTATGCGTATCTGACGCATGAACCGAATCGCGTACTGACCGAAACGGCGGAAAAGCGTCTGAAGGTGCTTGGTGATCTCGATAGCCTTGGTGCCGGGTTCCAGCTTGCGAGCCACGATCTCGACATTCGCGGTGCGGGCAACTTGGTGGGCGATGAACAGTCCGGCCATATCAAAGAGGTCGGCTTTGAATTATACCAATCGATGCTCGAAGAGGCGATCTTGGAAGCGCGTGCGGGCGCGCATGGCCTCGCAAAGCCGCGCGGCAGCTTCTCGCCGCAAATCACCATCGATGCGCCAATCCTCATTCCCGAAGATTATGTCCCCGATCTGTCGGTCCGCATGGCGCTCTATCGCCGTTTGAACGACCTCGAGGAAGGTCAGGACATCGAAGGTTTTGCCGCGGAAATGACCGATCGCTTCGGCCCGATACCGGAGCCAACGCAGAACCTGCTGAAGCTTATCCAGATCAAGCAAAATGCGCTCGTTGCGCAGGTCGCAAAAATTGAGGTCGGCGCCCGCGGTACGTTGGTCAGTTTCCATCAGGACACACCGCCCAACGTCACAGGGTTGTTGGCCTATGTCGACAAATTGGGCGAGACGGCAAAGCTACGTCCCGACAGCAAGTTGGTTATTAACCGCATATGGGGCGACCCCGCAGCGCGGCTCAACGGCTGTTTGCAGCTGTCACGCGGCCTTGCAAATCTTGCCCGCCGGCATGGCTCCCCTTCACGTCCATAGCAGCGAAAAACTTTCCGAACCCTTTCGGCAAATTAATTCAGCTTGGTAGCGCAAGCTTTTCCGCTTACATCGCAAAAATGATCGACGGATTTGGACGCAGTATCGACTATTTACGGATATCG
>NZ_JBILOS010000134.1:0-3849 GCF_044374345.1 Sphingorhabdus sp.
AACAAACGGGCATGTTAGGTGTCTGTTATTATCCCGAGCACTGGTCCGAGGATCATTGGCCACGCGACGCGCAAAGAATGTATGATCTTGGGCTGCGTTATGTCCGGATTGGCGAATTTGCGTGGGGCCGCATTGAAAAGGCGGAAGGCCTATTTGATTGGGCCTGGATGGACCGCGCGATCGACGTGCTGGGCGCGGCCGGACTGAAAGTCGTGCTTGGCACGCCCACGGCAACGCCGCCCAAATGGCTGTGCGAAAAATATCCCGACATTTTGCCTGTCGATATCAACACCGGCCAAGTTCGTGGTTTCGGATCACGCCGCCATTATGATTTTTCGAGTGAAACATATTTGGTGCAGGCCGAACGCATCACTGCTGCCATGGCTGCGCGTTATGGCAGTCATCCGCATGTGGCCGGTTGGCAGACCGACAATGAATTGTGCTGCCACGATACGACCATGAGCGCATCGCCAGCGGCGCTGGAAAAATTCCGGGCCTATTGCGCGCAACGTTATGGCACGATTGCGGCGCTGAATGCGGCGTGGGGTAATGTGTTCTGGTCAATGGAATATGACCATTTTGACCAGATCGATCTGCCCTTTTTCACAGTGTGCGAAACGAACCCCGCGCATCGCTTGGCCTATCGGCGCTTTGCGTCGGAACAGGTCGTGCGCTTTCATGACGTCATGATATCGGCCATTCGCCGCCACGCCGCGCCGCACCAGTGGGTGACGCATAATATCATTCCGCCGGCGACAACGGGTGTCGACAATGCCGCGCTGACCCGCGAGCTCGATTTTGTAAGCTACGACAATTATCCGCTCGGTTTTTCCGATCAGCTCATGGCCAAAGCCTCGGCTGATGAATGGAAACCCTTCATGCGCACGGGGCACCCTGATTTGGCGGCGCTCAATTTTGATTCGGTGCGCGGGCTATCCAAAGGTGCATGGTGGGTGATGGAGCAGCAGCCCGGGCCCGTAAACTGGGCGCCGCATAATCCGCGTCCTGCGCCGGGCATGGTGCGGCACTGGACGCTTCAGGCTTTTGCCCATGGCGCAGCCTGCGTGGCCTATTTCCGTTGGCGGCAAGTGCCCTTTGCGCAAGAACAAATGCATGCCGGGCTCAGACGGCCGGATGACATGCCCGCCGCGGCGTGGGCAGAAGTGGAACAGGCCGCATCGGACATGCAGCGGCTTGGCGACTTGTCCGTTGTCGCCGCAAAGTCCCCTGTCGCCATAGTCATTGATCCGGTGTCCGGCTGGGTCGACGATATTGAACGGCAGGGTGCGGGATATCGCTATGATGCGGTCGTCTTCCAATATTATCGCGCATTGCGTGGCCTGGGCGTGGATGTTGACTTTGTGTCCGCAGGCGACGCGCAGCTGGCTGGATATCGACTGGTCGTTGTGCCGACCATGGCGGTGGTTGACGATGCCGCGTTCGATGCGTTGCAGGCGAGCGATGGCCTATTGCTCTTTGGTCCACGCTCCGGCGCGAAGACCGATGAATTTTCGATGAGCGAAGGCCTGCCGCCCGGGCGCCTGCGTGACTTTGTGCCGATAAAAGTCACTTCGGTCGAAACGCTGCGTGCGGATTGCGGGGGCAGCATTGCGTATAAAGGCGCGGAATATGAAAGCGGCCGTTGGCGCGAGACGATTGAAGTTGGCGATGCGGGCATCATCGCAACCTATGAAGATGGCGCGCCGGCAGCGGTGCGGGCGGGCCGAAGCATCTATCTTGCGACGCTGACGGACGATGCCTTTCTGACGAACTTGCTCGTCGATTTATGTGCGGAGGCGGACGTGCAGATTACACCGTTGCCGCCCACACTGCGCTTGCGCCGACGGGGCGAACTTACCTTTGCGTTCAATCTGGATAGTGCCAACGCGCGCGCGCCTGCACCAGTGGGCGCAGAGTTTGTGATCGGTGGTTCGGACATCGAACCTTATGGCGTTGCTGTCTGGCGTTAACGTTCTTTGGTCGCGCTGAATTTCAGGTCCGGATGCTTTTCCTGCTGATAACCAACATCCCATGCCGAACGCGCCATAAACACGGGATGGCCATCGCGGTCCTTCGCCATGTTTCCGCCATTGAACGAGATGAATTGCGCCAGTGCCGTATCCGACCCGATGAGCCAGCGGGCAGTGTCGTATGGCGCAGTCTCCAGAAACGCATCGACCTTATATTCCGCCTCAAGCCGCGAAATCAGAACGTCGAGCTGCAGTTGCCCGACGACGCCAATTACCCAGTTTGAGCCGATCTCCGGATAGAATACCTGAATGACGCCCTCTTCGCTCAGGTCATCCAACGCCTTGCGCAGCTGCTTGGTCTTCGTAGGGTCACGCAACACCACGCGGCGCAAAATTTCCGGTGCAAAGTTGGGCAGGCCGGTAAAGCGCACGTCGTTGCGTTCGGACAAAGTGTCGCCGACGCGCAAGGTGCCATGGTTGGGAATGCCGATGATATCGCCGGGTTCCGCGCTGTCGGCAATTTCGCGATCTTGCGCGAAAAACAGGATCGGCGAATGAATCGCAACCGGCTTGCCAAGCCCCGAAGGCGTGAGCTTCATGCCGCGTTTGAAGGTGCCGGAACATAGCCGCATGAACGCGATGCGGTCACGGTGCTGCGGGTCCATATTGGCCTGCACCTTGAAAATGAAGCCGGTAACTTCTTTTTCAGACGGATCAATGTCGCCCTTTGAACTGGGTTGCGGGCGGGGTGGCGGCGCATATTTTGCGATGGCGGTGATAAGCTCGATCACGCCGAATTCTTTCAGCGCGGAACCGAAATAAACTGGCGTTAGATCACCATTTTGGAACGCGGTCAGGTCGAACTCGGAATATCCAGCCTGGGCAAGCTCCGCCTCTTCGCGCAGCCGCGCGACGCCCGCAGGCGTGAGCACATCTTCAAGGCTTGTCGCATCCAGGCCGGCATGGTCGCTGACTTTGCCTTCAAATGCCTTGCTATCGCCCGATGGCTGGCTCAGGCGACCGCTGTTAAAGTCATAAAGGCCTTCAAACTCGCCGCCCATGCCCACAGGCCAGTTCATAGGGCACACATCGAGCGCCAGTGCATCGGCGACTTCATCGATCGTCTCAAATGCGGGGCGACCTTCACGGTCCACCTTGTTGACGAAGGTGATGATCGGAACGCTGCGCAGGCGGCAAACTTCGAAAAGCTTGCGGGTCTGCGGCTCAATACCTTTTGCGGCGTCGATGACCATGATGGCCGAATCGACCGCAGTCAGCGTCCGGTACGTATCTTCGGAGAAATCTTCATGTCCCGGCGTGTCGAGCAGGTTGAAGACAATGCCGTCTTTTTGAAACGTCATCACCGATGACGTAACCGAAATTCCGCGCTGCTGTTCGATCTTCATCCAGTCGGAACGCGCACGGCGTGCCTGACCACGCGCCTTTACTTCGCCGGCCAAGTGAATGGCGCCACCTTGAAGCAAAAGCTTTTCAGTCAGCGTTGTTTTACCCGCATCGGGGTGGGAGATAATGGCAAAGGTTCGGCGGTTGAGCGTCATACCGCGCGGCTTAGGGATGATTGATTATCGCTTCAACCCGTTTGTCAGAAGGTCAGCAGCGATAGTCGCAACTTCAGCCGCGTCGCGATCTTCATCAAGGACACCATAACGAAGTCCCAAAAACACGTTCATGCCGACAATGGCCCACGCATGGACTTCTTCGACATCGCTCCGCACTTGTCCTTTGGTCGCGGCTTCTTTCAAGCTGGCGAGATATCCGTTGACGGTATTTTCATAATGCGCGCGGTAACTTGGCGGATCGACAAATTCAGCTTCGTCAATAATCCGGTACAGTTCCTTATGCTCGCGCACAAAATTCA
>NZ_JBILOS010000135.1:0-3812 GCF_044374345.1 Sphingorhabdus sp.
CACCCAATCCGTTTTGGAGAGACTCCTTTGGAGCGCGTCCAAATAATCGCGCGGTCCTAGCGGAATTTGCTGTTTTTAAAAACAGATATTTGGCTGGAGTGCGAACGATTAAGGAGTCGCTTGGGCTCTGCGCTTGGGCTAGGAACCTGCACATGTCAATAAGAAGACTCCCTGAAAATCTGGTCAACCGCATTGCCGCCGGTGAAGTGGTGGAAAGACCAGCCAGCGCGTTAAAAGAGCTGGTCGAAAACGCCATCGATTCGGGCGCACGTAATATTTCGGTGCGGCTGGGTGCAGGCGGCATCGACTTGGTCGAAGTCACCGACGATGGCTGCGGCATGTCCCCTGCCGACATGGCGCTGGCACTGGAACGCCACGCGACGTCGAAACTGCCGGATGAAGATATCGAAATGGTTTCGACTTTGGGTTTCCGGGGGGAGGCTTTGCCATCCATCGCCAGCGTGTCCAAAATGACGCTGGAAAGCAGGCCCGCTGGTGCCGAAGGCTGGACGCGGACGGTGGACCATGGCGTGGTGACGGGTGAGGGGCCGGCCGCACTGCCGCAGGGCACACGCGTTCGCGTTGAAAATCTGTTTGGCAATGTCCCCGCCCGCCGCAAATTCCTGCGCAGCGCACGCGCCGAATATGCCGCCGCGCTCGACGCCATGAAGCGGCTGGCGATGGCGCGGCCCGACATTGGCTTTACCGTTGAACATGACGGCCGACGCGTGCTGGCGGTGCAACCCACCAGCGCACGGCCCGAACGCGTGGCCGCGCTGACCAGCGGGGAGCTTATCGACAACAGCGTTGCGCTTGATTTTGAACGCGAAGGCGTGCGCCTTGGCGGGGTGGCGAGCCTGCCCACCTATAATCGCGGCGTTGCCGACCACCAGTTCCTGTTCGTCAATGGCCGTCCGGTAAAGGACCGCCTGCTGATTGGCGCTGTGCGCGGTGCTTATGCCGAAATGTTGGCGCGCGACCGGCATGCGGTGGTGGCGTTGTTCATTGATCTGCCGCCAACGCAGGTCGACGTAAATGTGCATCCGGCAAAGACAGAAGTCCGCTTTCGCGAACCGGCTTTGATCCGCGGCATGATCATATCGGGGCTGCGCCATGCGCTGGACCAGTCCGGTTTCCGCGCGGTGCAACGACCATCGGCAGACGCGCTTGCCGCATGGCAGCAGGAACCCATTCAGACCGCACAAGGCGACATTTTTGCTGCGCCTGCTGCCGCGATGGGGTCTGGCTATCAGGGGCAATATGGCCAGCGTCCGACCTATCCGTCGGCATATGAAAACCGCAGCAGCTTTGCCGATTTGGGCGCGATCCCCGGCGAAGACCTTGCGCCTTTATGGGGCAGGGCCGCCGTCGCCCACGAACCCGTGCCCGAACGCGCCAGCCACCCGCTTGGCGTCGCGCGCGGGCAAGTGGCGAATACCTATATTGTTGCCGAGGCCGA
The DNA here is from genome assembly GCF_044374345.1 of Sphingorhabdus sp. Lineage (GTDB taxonomy): Bacteria > Pseudomonadota > Alphaproteobacteria > Sphingomonadales > Sphingomonadaceae > Sphingorhabdus_B. The sequence continues at coordinate 1,460 of NZ_JBILOS010000135.1, forward strand.
AGACGGCCTTGTCATCGTTGACCAACATGCCGCGCATGAACGGCTGGTGCTCGAACGGATGCGCAAGGCAATGGCGGCGGCAGGCGGAGCAGTGCCTTCGCAAGCGTTGTTGCTGCCGCAAGTCGTTGAGCTTGATGAACCCGCCTGCGACCGGCTGGAGGCGCGGGCCGATGAACTGTCGGCATTTGGACTGGACCTCGAACGTTTTGGCCCCGCCGCCATGCTCGTGCGCGCCACGCCCGCCGTGTTGGGTGATGGCGATGCCAAGGGATTGCTAGAAGATCTGGCCGACGACCTTGCCGCTTATGATGAAGCCTTGTCGTTGAAAGAACGCATCGACCATGTCGCCGCAACGATGGCCTGCCACGGCTCCGTCCGCGCTGGCCGTGTCTTGTCCGTCACCGAAATGAACGCGCTCCTGCGCGAAATGGAAGTCACCCCGCACAGCGGGCAGTGCAACCACGGCCGGCCAACTTGGGTGAAACTGGCGTTGGGCGATGTGGAAAAGCTGTTCGGGCGGAAGTGAGCGAGGCGTAATCGCAACGCGAAAGCCGTGATTGCTCGGTGCGCATTTTAACAGACGGGGGACGAGATGAACAAACCAAGCTTTGTCAAATCATATCGTAAATGGCTTATCCTGATTTTGCTGATTGTGGCTGCATATTTTGCTTGGACACAGATCACCGCTCGGCAAGGCAATCAAAAGGTGTCGTTCATTCCGGCAAGCGAAAGCTGCCATGCATCCGGGCGTTTGAAATACTGCATTTATCGTTCGAAATCAGGGGCAAACGGGAACGTCGTATACCATCTGCATGGACGCAACCTCGATGCGCAAATCTGGAATGACGACACCTATTGGACATCGATGGTGCAAGCAAGTTGGCAGCAGGCAAAAATGCTTCCGCCAACGGTTGTGGTCATTTCCTATGGCTCGACCTGGTTGCTGGTTCCAAAGGGCAAGAAACAGGATAGCGGGTTGCTTGACGATTTCATGGCCAAGCTGCCGGAGATCGACACCAAAACCGGTAAGCCAAAGCAACGTTTTTTACTGGGCGAGTCTATGGGTGGCCTCAACGTTCTTATTGCCGGCCTCACTTATCCTCAACGTTTTGCCAAGATTGCGTCACTTTGTCCCGGCGTTTACAACATATCTCCCTTTGCGTCTTTGTCAGCGATGAGAGACACCCTTAAGCGAACGGGTGCCGACCCTAAAATTGGTTTCGGCGTTTGGCTCTGGGCAAAAGAAAATGTTGCCGATGAAGCCGAGTGGAAACGCATGTCACCTCTTGAGTTGGTGAAGCGCGCAGACGAAAGCTATCCAGCCCTCTATCTGTCAAACGGTCTTTACGACGCATATGGAAATTTCGAAGGCACACAAATGCTGGCAGAACAGGCTAAGCAGCGTGGCGTTTCGGTCGAGTGGCATCCGCTTTATGGCGGCCATTGCGCTATTGACGCGTCATCATTAGCCCGTTTTTTGGCGACATAAATAGCAAAGCTGAAAACTCGCCTATCGGGACCCAATTTACTACGCTAGCAAGTTGGCTACAGCCTCAGCACCTCAAACATTAAACCTAAACAGCATGATATCGCCGTCTTTGACGAGATATTCCTTGCCTTCCGAACGCCATTTGCCCGCTTCTTTCGCGCCGGCTTCGCCATTGTACTGGACATAGTCATCATAGGCCATGGTTTCGGCGCGGATGAAGCCTTTTTCGAAGTCGCTGTGGATCGCGCCCGCGGCATTGGGGGCAGTGTCGCCTTGGTGGATTGTCCACGCGCGCGCTTCTTTCGGGCCGACGGTGAAGAAGGTGATGAGGTGCAGCAATTCATATCCAGCGCGGATAACGCGGGCTAGGCCGGTTTCGGTCAGGCCAAGGTCTTCCAAAAACACTTCGCGGTCTTCGGCGGGCATGGTGGAGATTTCCGCTTCAATGGCGGCGGAGACGACAACCGCTTCCGCGCCTTCGGCCTTTGCCTTTTCAAAGACCCGTGCCGACAACGCATTGCCGTTCGCCGCGCTCGCTTCTTCGACATTGCACACATATAAAACCGGCTTTGCGGTCAAAAGCTGCGCCATTTGGAAATGCCGTTCTTCTTCGGCATCGTCGCGCTTGGTCAGGCGTGCTGGCTTGCCTTCGCGTAAAAGGTCAAGCGCACGGCTTAATACAGCGGCGCTGATTTTGGCTTCCTTGTCGCCTTGCGTCCCTTTTTTGATGAGATTGGGAACGCGCTTTTCAAGGCTTTCCAAATCGGACAGCATCAATTCGGTTTCGACCGTCTCTGCGTCTGAAATCGGGTCGATTTTGTTATCGACAAGCTGGATTTCGTCCACATCAAAGCAGCGCAGGAC
>NZ_JBILOS010000062.1:0-12974 GCF_044374345.1 Sphingorhabdus sp.
GATTCCCGGATTCATGGCGCAGGGCGGTTGCCCGAACGGCACTGGCATGGGCGGTTCGTCCAAGCCAAATCTGGCGCAGGAATTCAACGCTGAACCGCATGTGCGCGGCGTATGCTCCATGGCGCGTACCAATGACCCGAACACCGCCAACAGCCAGTTCTTCATCTGCTTTGATGATGCGACCTTCCTTGACCGTCAGTATACGGTCTGGGGCCAAGTCACCAGCGGCATGGAACATATCGATGCATTGCCAAAGGGTGAGCCACCTGCGAATCCAGGCGTCATCCGCAAGGCGACTGTCGCCTGATATTAAAAACGCGCGGGAAGCCTGATGGCCGCCCGCGCGTTTTATCCTAGGTCCTGACCCTAATATTTTAGGATAAAATTATTTGCCTTGGGCCTAGCCTTGCGTAGGCTCAGGCGGACGCATTGCTTCCATGGCGGTCTTTAGCTCTGCCATCGAAATCTTGTCGTCCTTATCGGTATCGATCATCCCGAAATACTGGACCAATGGTCCCTGTGCTTCGTCCTTACCGATGAAGCCGTCTTTATTTGCATCGAGAAAAGCAAAGATTTGCTCGGGCTGCGGCACACCACCGGCGGGTGGCGGCGGAGGCGCGTCCTGAGCCATCGCAACTGGGGACAGGACGAGTGCAGCCAGTATGGCCAATGATGTACGCATGAATAATCCTTTGAACAATGGAATGACTGTGATGGTCAGCCCAAGCTGAACATACCCTTTACTACCGTAAAACAATGGCCTGACAACCACACACGTTCACCATCAAGACGACAGCCAAGATAACCGCCGCGCGCCGATGCCTGATAGGCGGTAAAATTGTCACGGCCCAGCTCGGCAGCCCAATAAGGCGTCAGTACCGCATGGGCGCTGCCGGTAACGCTGTCTTCGTCAACGCCTGCACCTGGAACGAAAACCCGGCTGACAATGTCGGTGTCCTCCCCGCGTGCAGTGGCGGTGAAGCTGTCATCGCCAAGTGTCGCAAGCGCCTTCATATCGGGTTTCAGTGAGAAAATTTCTGCCGCCGTTGCGTAAACGAACATATTATAGCTGTCGGGGTTGCTACGCATCGACAGGGGATTGCCGCCCATAGCCTGCATCATTTCGGGGTTATCAACCGCGTCGGTCGGGATTGCCGGCAACGCGACGGCATAGCCATCAGCTTCGCGACGCACTTCCAATATCCCCGCTTTGCGCGTCCGGAACGTCACCCGGTCAAGCGCAGGGTTTTGGCTCAGGACGATATGCCCGCTCGCAAGTGTCGCATGGCCGCAGAGGCGGATTTCAACCTCTGGCGTGAACCAGCGCAATTCATAATCTGCGGCGCCGGTTTCGTCGGGCACATAGAAAGCCGTTTCGGCGAAATTGTTTTCCTCACCAATCGCCTGCAGCACGGCGTCATCCAACCAGTGCGTGAGCGGCATGACGGCGGCCTGATTGCCCGTGAACGGCCGCTGCGCAAAGGCGTCTACGTGATAATATGGCAAGTCAGCCATGTGGATGCTCTTGATGCTCGATGGTTTCGGACGGGATATAGCCCATTTCGTCTTTATGACCTTCGGGGTCGGGGTGGATCAACACTTCGACGCCGGGGAATTCATCCATCAACGCTTGTTCGACTTCGTCCATGATATGGTGCGCCGCCGCGACCGTCATGTCGGGGTCGACCCAGACGTGAAACTGGCAAAAGTCATGCGTACCGCTTGAACGGGTGCGCATATCGTGAATGCCGCGCAGTTCCGGGTGGCGCATGGCAACTTCGATGAAGCGCTGGCGCTTTTCGTGCGGCCATTCGCGATCCAGCAATTGGTCCAACGCCAGACGTGCCGCCTTGTAAGCGCCCCACAACAGCCATGCGGCAATGGCGATGCCGAACAATGGGTCTGCACCGCGCACACCCAGCATCGTATCAAGAACGATTGCGACAATAACCGCAACATTGAGCAACAGGTCGCTCTGATAATGCACATGGTCCGCTTGAATCGCAACCGATCCGGTTTTGCGGACAACATAACGTTGATAGGCAAGCAGCCCGACCGTCGCCACAATCGCGATGAGTGAGACCCCAATGCCATATTCCGGATGGGAGGTTGGTTCCTGCGTACCAAGGCGCACAATCGCGCGCCATGAAATCAGAATGGCCGACACAATGACGAGGACAACCTGCACCAAGGCGGACAATGCCTCCGCCTTGCCATGGCCGAAACGGTGGTCGTCATCGGCGGGCATCGCGGCGTAACGGACGCTGAAAAGCGTGAGCAACGAGGCGAGAACGTCAAAGCCGGTGTCCGCTAATGACCCAAGCAGCGCAACTGACCCTGTCTCCGCCGCTGCAAATATTTTAAGTACAAGCAGGAACAACGCCATCGATACGCTGGCGATAGCCGCATATTTGGTGAGTTCACTATGCGCATGATGATGGTGGCTATGCCCAAGGCTCATATACGGCGCTTCATGGATATAACATGCCCGTCGTCCAGCCGTCGCCGTCGCGTTCATACAACCAACGTTCATGCAGGCGGAATTCGCGGTCTTGCCAAAATTCGATGCGGTGCGGGCTGACCATCCAACCCGACCAATGCGGCGGGCGCGGAACGTCTTGCCCTTCAAAGCGGGTTTCTGCCTCGGCAAAACGTGCTTCAAATGTCGCACGGTCGGCCAAGGGACGCGACTGGTCCGAAGCCCATGCGCCCAGCTGCGAATTGCGCGATCGGGTGGCGAAATAGGCATCGGCGGTCGCATCGTCGACGGGGTTCGCCGCCCCCTCAATCCGGATTTGCCGCCGCAATGATTTCCAGTGAAACAGCAGCGCCACCTGCGCATTGTCGGACAATTGCATCGCCTTGCGGCTTTCAAAATTCGTATAGAAAACAAATCCACCATGGTCGCCAAGGTCGGGGCCATGGCCTTTCAACAGCACCATGCGGACCGAAGGTTGCCCATCTACGCCTGTGGTCGCCAATGCCATTGCGTTGGAGTCGTTGATTTCGGTGGTCCGCGCTTCGGCAAACCATGCGTCGAACAGGCTAAAAGGATCAGGTCTTTCCATAGTCCACCGATAGGCTAGACTGATGCGGGTTAAAAGGGGCTAGAAAACAAAATGAACTGGGAAATGATATTCGGTGTCGCAAATGCCTGGGCGTTGCTTGGCTGGGTGGTTTTGGCGCTCAGCCCAAAACGCGAACGGGTCGTGCCATATGTATTTTTCGCAGGATCGGTGTTGCTCGCTTGCCTATATGCGGGCCTTATCATTCCGTTGATGGCGGGACTCATCTCCGATGGCGGTCCTGCAGGCCGCCCGCCTGCGGACTTTACGACCTTAGCCGGGGTCATGGCGCTGTTTGACTCGCCGGGCGGCGCGACAATCGGCTGGATCCATTATTTGGCGTTCGATTTGTTTGTGGGCATCTGGATTGCGCGAAATGCCGACCAGCACCAGATTGCGCGTTGGTTGCAGGTGCCCATATTGTTCTTCACGCTGATGGCGGGGCCGATTGGCCTGCTGCTATATCTTCTGCTACGCCAGATTGCCGGTAAAAAACAGGATAACGCCCTGCTTCCGAGTTGACTTGGGGCACTGTAATACCAATGTAAGACGGATAAGCAGGGTAAACAGGGACAAGAATGGCTGATCCTTATTCGATATTAGGCGTATCCAAAGGCGCGGACGAGAAAGCGATTAAATCCGCTTATCGTAAGCTTGCGAAGGAATTGCATCCCGACAAGAACAAGGACAATCCGAAAGCGTCGGAGCGCTTCAGTGAAATTACACAAGCCTATGATTTGTTATCGGACCCCAAAAAGCGTGGGCAATTTGACCGCGGCGAAATAGACGAAAATGGCCAACCGCGCTTTGCCGGTGGCAACCCCTTTGGCGGCGGCGGATATAGCCAAGGCGGACCCGGCGGTGGCAATTTCGACTTTGGCAGTGGCGGCATTGACCTTGGCGACATTTTTGATGGCTTGTTCGGCGGCGGCGGTGGCCGTCCCGGTGCTGGCCCACGTCCGCAGCAAGCGCCGCCACCCAAGGGCGCGAATATTGCGTATGAACATTTGGTGTCCTTCACCGACGCGGCAACGCTCGCGCCGCAGCGGATTACGCTGGGCGATGGCAAGACCGTTGAATTCAAACTGCCTGCCGGCCTCGTCGCCGGACAACAGATCCGCATACCGGGGCGTGGTCAGCCGGGGCCTGGCGGCAATGGCGATGCCATGGTCACGCTAAAGCTTGGTAAGCACCCAGATTTGGTGCGCGATGGCGACCATATCCGGATTGACCTGCCGATCTCGATCAAAGAAGCCGTCGATGGCGGCAAGGTGAAGGTTCCGACGGTCGATGGCGCAGTCATGCTGACCGTCCCCCCGCGTACCAATTCCGGTGCCGTTCTGCGGATAAAGGGCAGGGGCTTCCCAACCAAATCCGGTGGACGTGGCGACCAGTTGGTCACGCTTATGATCCACTTGCCATCGGACCCCGCGGAACTGGCACGTCTGGCGGGTGCCCTGTCGGACAATAATGTCCGGGAAAATCTTGGTGTCTGAAATTTCGCCTCTGTCACCGGAGGCACGGGCACATCTTCCTGCGACGACACATGCCGAGGAAAGCGAAGCGACATGGTTTGCGCACCTTGGGCTGACGGGTCAGGTAGTGGAAGTGACCAAGCGTGTCGCCGTTGGTGTGTATAGCGACGGGTTTATTCATGCGGGCAATTTCGCATATCTGTCGTTGGTGTCACTTTTCGCATTTTGCGTTGTGGCCGCTGCCATTGCTGGCGCAGTTGGACAAACCGAGTCCGGGCTGGCGCTGATTGAAGCGTTTTTCGTGACTGTCCCGCCAAGTGTCGGAGCCGCGCTTAAAGAACCCATCGAGTCCGCCATGACCGCACGTTCGGGGCCATTGCTATGGCTAAGCGCTGCTGTCAGTCTTTGGACAGCGGCCAGCCTGATCGAAACCTTTCGCGATGTGCTGTATCGGTCTTATGGTGCGGAACCCAGCCGTGCGTTCTGGCATTATCGATTGGGTTCGCTCGGCGCGATCATCGCCTCGGTTGTTCTGGCGATGGTGGCTTTTTCGGCGCAGGTTGTGGTGACCGCGGTTGAGGATCTGGTGTACCGATACATTCCCACCGCGCAGATGGTTTCTGGCTATTTTGCGTGGGGGCGTATCATTCCATTCATTACATTATTTGCCGCAATCTATGTCATCTTTGCGGGTTTAACCCCGTCCAAATATCGGTCATCCGCATTTCCCAAATGGCCGGGGCCAGCATTGGTGAGCATGTGGTGGCTTGGTCTCACGGCGCTTTTGCCGGTTTTCCTGTCGAGCGTCAGCAATTATGACCTGACATATGGCAGCCTTGCGGGCGTCATGGTCGCACTCATTTTCTTCTATCTTATCGGGCTCGGATTGGTGACAGGAGCGCAATTAAACGCGGCACTGGCCAACGCCCATGAAAATGGACTAAAGCAGCGGCAACAAAATGCACCTGACGAATGAGGATTTTATGACAGGATTGATGGCGGGCAAACGCGGGCTGATTATGGGGCTCGCCAATGACAAGTCTCTGGCGTGGGGCATTGCGAAGCGTTTGCATGCCGAAGGCGCAGAATTGGCGTTCAGCTATCAGGGCGAAGTCATGGAAAAGCGCGTTCGGCCATTGGCGGAACAACTTGGTTGTGACTTTCTTATCGATTGCGACGTTGCCGATATGAACAATCTCGACCGCGCCTTTGACACGCTGGCGGCCAAATGGCCCAATATTGATTTCGTGGTCCACGCCATTGGCTTCACCAACAAAGAAGCACTGCGCGGCAAATATTTTGATGTAGGCTTGGACGACTTCCTGATGACAATGAACATCAGCGTCTACAGCTTTACCGCCGTTGCCAAGCGCGCTGCGGCCATGATGAAGCCGCTTGATCCCGAAACCGGTGAAGGTGGCGGATCGATGCTGACGCTTAGCTATTATGGCGCAGAAAAGGTCATGCCGCATTACAACGTCATGGGCGTGGCCAAGGCGGCACTGGAAACGTCGGTTAAATATCTGGCGAATGATGTCGGACCACAGGGCATTCGCGTGAACGCGATATCGGCTGGACCGATCAAGACGCTCGCTGCGTCGGGCATTGGTGATTTCCGTTACATCCTGAAATGGAATGAACTAAACACGCCGCTGCGCCGCAATGTGACCATTGATGACGTTGGTGCGTCGTCATTATATTTCCTGTCCGATCTGGGCGCAGGGGTTACTGGCGAAATCCACCATGTTGACGCGGGTTACCACACCGTCGGCATGAAGCAGGAGGATGCTCCTGATATCGACACCACAAAATGATCGCGGGGCATCGCAACGGGTTGGTGCACTATCGTTCGGTCCATATGAAGAAGTCGGAATCAGCAGATGAGCTTTAATACTTTCGGACGCGTTTTTCGCTTCACGACTTGGGGAGAGTCCCACGGTCCTGCGCTTGGCGCAGTGGTCGATGGTTGCCCTCCCGGACTTGCCTTGTCCGAAGCGGACATTCAGCCATTTTTGGACAAGCGCCGTCCCGGGACATCGCGCTTCACAACGCAGCGGCAGGAGCCGGATGCGGTGCGGATTTTGTCGGGCGTGTTTGAAGGGCGGACCACGGGAACACCCATTTCGCTGATGATCGAAAATGTTGACCAGCGGTCCAAAGATTATTCTGACGTGGCCAAGGCCTATCGCCCCGGGCATGCCGATTATAGTTATGACGCAAAATATGGCTTTCGCGATTATCGCGGTGGCGGACGTTCAAGTGCGCGTGAAACCGCTGCACGTGTGGCCGCCGGTGCGGTGGCAAGGGCGGTCATGCCTGACGTAAACATCATCGCTTATGTTGCGGAAATTGGCGGTGACGCCATCGACCGCAATAATTTTGAAGCCGCACAGATCGACAAAAACCCGTTTTTCTGCCCGGATGAAGCCGCTGCCGGTCGCTGGGAGAAACTGGTGGATGAGGCGCGCAAGGCTGGATCATCGCTTGGCGCCGTCATTGAATGCGTCGCCACGGGCGTACCACCGGGTTGGGGCGCACCATTATATGCGAAGCTCGACAGCGAATTGGCGTCGGCGATGATGAGCATCAACGCGGTTAAAGGAGTCGAAATTGGCGCAGGCTTTGGCGCAGCGCGTTTGCGTGGCGAAGAAAATGCCGACCGCATGCGGCCCTCTTCGGAAGGTTCGAACCATCCCGAATTCCTCGCCAATAATGCAGGCGGAATTGCCGGTGGTATCTCCACAGGGCAACCCGTGCTGGTGCGGGTCGCGTTTAAGCCGACCTCCTCAATCCTCACGCCCGTGGAGACAGTCACCCGCGACGGCGATGCGACCGACATCATCACAAAGGGCCGCCACGACCCCTGCGTGGGCATACGCGGCACCCCAGTGGTTGAGGCCATGATGGCGCTTGTTCTGGCTGACCAGAAGCTGCTGCACCGCGCACAATGCGGCTAGGGCTTTCCAGTGCCTAAACTCAACCTCGATGCAATCGCCCAAAGCAATGCAACGGGGTATCCCGCTCCATATGACCGCGAAGTTGAGGGCAGGTGGTGGCGAAGGTTGGCACCGGCAGCGGGTCTGACACAACTGGGTGCAAGTCATGTCGTACTGAAACCAGGCGGATGGTCATCGCACCGGCACTGGCACCATAAGGAAGACGAAATCGTCATCATTCTTTCGGGCGAAGCCGTATTGATTGAGGATGATGCCGAAACGCTTCTGCGGGCGGGCGACATCGCGGCGTGGGCGGCGGGCGAACCAAACGGCCATCATCTGATTAACCGCAGCGATTGCGATTGTGTCTTCATTGCCATTGGCGCTGGCGATCGCGGTGCAGGCGGTGTCTACGCCGATATCGACATGACATTCGGCGATGCGGGCTATTTCCGCAAAGACGGGACGCCTTATCCCACGGAGCGGATTAAGTAACCGCGTTCTCAATCCGCTGGATCGTCCATGGCTCCTGTGCGGCGGCAGCGTACCATTCTTCCATCCACGGATGCGCCATAATCGTTTCTGCATAGCTTTCGGCAAAGCCGGGCAGGGTGAAGCCATAGGTCACAAAACGCGTCACCACAGGTGCGAACATGATGTCCGCTGCACTGAATGTGCCAAACAAATATGGCCCGTCTTTGCCAAAGCGCGAGCGGGCTTCGGCCCATGTTTGCAATATGCGGACCGCGTCTTTCCGGGTCTCTTCGGATATCGTGACGTCGTGAAAGGTCTTGCGCGTATTCATCGGGAATTCGCGGCGCAGGGCGGTATAGCCCGCATGCATTTCCGCCGCCATGGACCGCGCCATGCCGCGCGCGACTTCATTTTTGGGCCAAAAACGGTCACGCCCAACCTTGTCCGCGAGATAATCGATGATCGCAAGGCTGTCCCAGACCACCGCCTCTCCATCCCACAAGGTCGGCACCTTGCCCGATGATGGCGCAAGGTCGTCTTCGCGTTTGCGCTCTTCCCAGCCGTCGCCGAACAAAGGAACAATGATTTCGTCAAAATGCAGGCCGGATTGCTTGGCCGCAAGCCAGCCGCGTAGCGACCAGCTTGAATAGGCTTTGTTCCCGATAATCAGTTTCATAGGTCCTGACCCTAAGAAGCGACGGCTTCCAACACAGCCGCGCGCAATTCATCAATGCCCCCGCGCTTTTCCGCCGATGTCACCGAAAGTTCGGGATAGGCTGCAACATGCTTGCGCAGTTTTGCCATGGTGTCGACCTCAACCGCCTCGCGTTCGGACGCTTTGATCTTGTCGGTCTTGGTCAGCACAATCCGGTAGCTGATCGCAGCCGCGTCGAGCATTTTCATGATTTCATGGTCGACTTCTTTAATGCCATGGCGGCTGTCGATCAGCACAAACACACGCTTTAACACCGCGCGGCCACGCAGATAATCGTTAATCAGATAACGCCATTGCTGCACCGTCTTGATGGGGGCTTTGGCATAGCCATAGCCCGGCATGTCGACGATGCGGAACAGTGCCGGCTCACCAACATCGAAAAAGTTCAGCTCTTGCGTGCGGCCCGGTGTATTGGACGCGCGCGCAAGATTGTTGCGGTTCACCAACGCATTAATCAGGCTGGACTTGCCGACGTTCGACCGACCGGCAAAGGCGATTTCGGGGACCGTTGGGTCCGGCAGAAATTCCAGCTTCGGCGCTGATTTCAGGAACGTAACCGGACCGGAAAATATCCGGTTCGGTTCTGCTATTCCCGCAATGACATCGGCGCTCACGTTTTTGCCTTGGCTTTCGCTGCCGCTTTCTCTTGCGCATCACGCGCCATCTGCTCACGCAACACCGGGTGGCGTGAATAGAGCCAACTTTGCTGCGCAATCGACACGATGTTCGACATGACCCAATACAGCTGAAGTCCAGCGGCAAATGGCGCCATGATGAACATCAGGAACCATGGCATCACGGCAAATACCTGCTTTTGCACTTCGTCCATAGGTTGCGGGTTGAGGCGCTGCATCAACCACATCGTCACGCCAAGCAATATTGGCAAAATGCCAATGGCAATGAACGATGGCGGGTCAAAGGGCAGCAGTCCAAACAGGTTGATCGGTGTCAACGGATCGGGTGCTGACAAATCCTTCAGCCACAGCACGAACGGCTGGTGACGCATTTCGATCGACAGCAGCAGAATCTTGTACAGCGCGAAGAAGATAGGAATCTGCAGCAAGATGGGCAGGCAGCCCGCGAGCGGATTTACCTTTTCATCCTTATACAGCTTCATCATTTCCTGTTGCAGCCGTGGCTTGTCATCCTTCCAACGCTCTTGCAGCGCCTTCAGCTTAGGCTGAACAGCACGCATCTGCGCCATCGACGCAAATTGCTTCTGCGCCACGGGGTACATGAAACCGCGCACAACAATGGTGAGACCAATAATGGCTAAACCAAAGTTTCCGAAAAGGCCGAACAGCCAATGCAGGATCCAGAAGAACGGAATGGCGATGAACCAGAACCAGCCCCAATCAATGGCATAATCGAGATAGGGAATGCCCAGATTCTTTGAATAGGCGTCAAGAACGGCCATTTCTTTAGCGCCAGCGAACAGACGCGAGCCGCTGTTAAGGGCCGCACCTGGCGCAACGCTGGTATAGCGTGTTGGAATAACCTGCGCCTGATAGACATCGCCGCTGGCACGGAACTTGGCCGATACGGGCGTTTTTTGGTCAGGGATAAGTGCGCCGAGCCAATATTTGTCGGTGAAGCCAAGCCATCCACCCGTGCTGGTGAATGATGCCTCGCCTTTGTTTTCCTCGACGTCGACATAGCCCCAATCATAATTGGGTTTTTCGTCAAAAACGCCCATTGGGCCAATGTGAATATGCGTAAATATCGATCCACCAGATGTCGCGTCGGCAGGTTTTCCGGTGCGGCTGAGCAGCGCAAAATTCGCGATCTCAACTGGGGTAGTGCCGCCATTGGTGAAGGTCTGCTTCGCGGTAATCATGTAGTTTTCGTCAATCGACAGCGCGATATCAAACTTCTGATTAAGGCTGTTGGTCCAGCTTAATGTAACGGGCGTTGTTGGCGTCAACTTGTTACCGCTTGGCGTCCAGACGGTTTTATCATCAGGAACCGTTACGCCAGTGCCAGCCCAGCCAAAGCGCGCGAAATAGGCATCTTTTGTACCCGATGGCGCGAACAGGCGCACAGGCGGAGAATCCTTGGCGAGTGCGGTGCGGTGGGTGAGCAACAACAGGTCGTCAATTTTTGCGCCTTCAAGATTGATCGAGCCCTTCAACTTTGGCGTTTCCACCAAGATGCGGCCTGTCGACTGCAGCGCGCTGCTCAGCGGAACAGCCTGTGCTTTTGCAGGGGCCGCCTCGACTTGCAGGTCAGACGTTGCCGCGCCAGCTGGGCTGGCGGCGGTCGTGGCGCTGCTGGTCACAGGGGCGGGGGTTGGAAAGAAATAGCTGGCGACATAAGGCCATCCGAACAGGATAAGGCCTGTCAGCAAGACTGCAAAAATCAGGTTGCGTTTATCGTCCACGTGTAAATCCCCGTTAATCAATCAATTGGGCGTCATGGCACTGGATCATATCCATGCCCACCCCAAGGTTGGCAGCGCAATAGCCGTTTGAGGGCCAGCCAGCCACCCTTAATTGCGCCATGCTTTTGAAGTGCCGTTATTGCATAGGCCGAGCAGCTGGGGCTGTACCGGCAGGTCGGCGGCAAAATGCGCGACGGCCCGATTTGCCAAGCGCGTGCGCATAAGATGAGCAGCCTTGCGATCATGCGCACAGCTTTCCCAACGCCTTGACCATATCCGCCCGTAAGGCGCCGAAATCGCGCTCGATACCGCTGTCGCGACCGATCAGAATATGATCCGCGCCTGCCTTGCCCTTATCGGCGAGCATTTCCTGCGCAAGCGCGCGAAAGCGGCGGCGCATGCGGTTGCGGATAACGGCGTTACCAACTTTTTTGGTGATGGTGATGCCAAGGCGGATTGCAGGGCTGTCGTCTCGCCTGTCCCGAACCAGCAAAACAAAACCGGGAGTTGCATATCGCTTCCCCCGGTTGGCGGCCAGAAAGTCTGACCTTTTTTTGATAACGCTGTAACCGCGCATGTCGCGGTCCGCCTGCTCGGGGATTAAGCCGAGAGTTTCTTGCGGCCGCGTGCGCGACGTGCGTTCAGGATGTTGCGGCCAGCGGCGGTTGACATACGAAGACGAAAACCGTGGCGACGGGCACGCACGAGATTGCTCGGCTGAAAAGTGCGCTTCATGACTGTAATCCTTAAATTTTTTGCGTCTTGAAATGAAAAGGGCCGCCGAATCTGCGCAGCGACCGCTTCTGTTGCAGTGGCCGATACGGTCCGAAAGGCTAAAAGTCAACACAGGTCAGGGCATTTTCATGTCGATGTCGTCGCGGCGGAACAGGTGCAGCATATCGCGTTTAATATCGGGAAAGGGCGGGCGGCCTTTGAACTTGTTGCGCCGCAGAGCCCAATTGGCCCAGCGCGCATATTCGGGATGGATCTTTGAAAGCCGCGAATATTGCTTCTTTGCCCAGAGCGAATGTTTGAGGACCACGCCAAGCCCGATGATAAACTGCGCTAGACCGCCTGGACCTGGAAGCCAGCTGACAAGTGGCGCCGCAACGATCAGCGCCCAACCCAAAATGACCATCGACCAGCGATAGGCAGGCAAATCGCTCCAGCTTTTTCGTTTCGAGCGGTCCATATGCGTCATGTGGGATCGCGGAACCGGTGTTGCAAGTTCATGTCAGCACCAAGCCGTTTTCGCAGAAAATTAAAATCTTTCGCATTGTCCGTAATAGCCAGCATATATTCATGGTTTTGCCGCAATAGGGCGGTAGCACCCTCTCTTAACGTTTATGATGAAAGCCTCATGACAATTATTCTCCCGCATCTTCACCGCATAGGCGTAACGCCTGCAGACATCGATTTCATGGGGCATGTGAATAACGCGCGCTATTTGAATTGGGTGCAGGATGCGGTTTTGGCGCATTGGAACAAGCTTGCGCCGCCTGAGGCCGCTGCAAAATATCTGTGGGTCGCGTTGAAGCACGAAATTACCTACCGAAAGCCGGCGTTTCTCGATGATGTCGTTATTGCGTCCGTGGTTCTTGAAAAAGTGCAGGGCGCCCGGTCGTTTTACGAAACGATCATCAAGCGCGGTGAAGACGTTTTGGCTGAGGTCAAATCAAGCTGGTGCTGCATCGATGCCGAAACGCTTCGTCCCGCGCGTATTGCAGCGGACATTCAGGCCTATTTTTTTCAAAAGGATTGAATGCGCGCGCCGGTTAAAAAATCGGGTCGTTTGCGCTGTCATCCAGCGGCGTAACGGCCGTATGAATTCCGCACTCAACCTTGTCCCAGCCCTTCCAGCGACCCGAGCGCGGGTCTTCGCCTGGTGCAACCTTCGTGGTACAAGGTGAGCAGCCAATCGACGGATAG
>NZ_JBILOS010000159.1:0-3747 GCF_044374345.1 Sphingorhabdus sp.
TGGCCGGGCATAGCGAATTCACGCAGCGCCACACGGCCTTCGGATTTGAGACCCACATCGATGACAGCATGGTCATTATCGATTGCGGTTACGGTGCCCTTTACGACGCGGCCTTCAAAGCCACCGTCTGCGCCACCAAGTGATTCGTCGAGAAGTGCCGCGAAATCGTCGCGGGTCGGGTTTGGCGAAGTTGCCATAGGTGAGAGTTTCCTTACGTACTTTTTGTCCGGCCAGTCGGTTGGTTCCGACGGTCTTTGACCAGAAATGCCCTATTGCCCGAATAGCAATAAAGCGTTCGTTTTAAGCGCGTTACAAAAGCATTTATCCGTCATGCTGAATTTATTTCAGCATCCATCGTGCCACACAGACCATAAGGTGTAGAGGCGAAATAGACCCTGAAACAAGTTCAGGGTGACGGCGTTCTTCATTTGAAACGCCCCGCCACTCAACTCTGCCGGAGTTTACCCTCCGCCAGCGCAATCGCAGCTTGAACGGCGCCGCCTATAGTCAAATCGCCGGTATCAAGCAATAGCGCGTCTTGCGCGGGCTTTAACGGGGCATCGGCCCGCCCCATGTCGCGTGCGTCGCGGGCATGAATATCGGCAAGAATATCGGCAAAGCGCACGTCAACTCCGTGCCGCTGCATTTCGTCATAACGCCGCTGCGCCCGCACCTCGGCAGGGGCGGTGACAAACAGCTTCACATCGGCATGCGGCGCAATCACCGTGCCGATGTCCCGCCCGTCCAACAATGCACCGCTTGGCTGGTTGGCAAAATCCACCTGACGCTTGTTCAATGCCGCGCGCACCTGCGGGTGGAGCGAAACGCGGCTGGCCAAACCGCCGACCGCTTCGGTCCGCAAAGCGGCGTCATCGAGAATGCTGTCGGGAAAATCACATCCAGCCAAGGCATCCGCGGGATCATCGGGATTGCCATTGTGTAATTGCACCTGCCGACCCACCGCGCGGTACAACAGGCCCGTATCCAGAAACGGAAGACCAAAATGCGCGGCCAATGCCTTTGCCAACGTGCCCTTGCCCGAAGCAGTTGGGCCATCAACGGCGATAATCAATGTGCAACCTGAAGATTGTGCATCATCGCCTCGAACGTCGGAAAGCTCGTGGCGATGGGGGATACATCATCGACCGTCACGGGGTGGTAGCAATGCTGCCCCGCCACGGCAAAGCTCATGGCAATACGGTGATCGAGCGCACTGTTGATCGTTGCGTCGCCCTCAAGCGGTTCGCCGCCTGTGCCTTGAATGACAAGGCCATCTTCGCGTTCTTCGACCTGCGCGCCAATGGCTTTCAGGCCGGTCGCCATCAACGCGAGCCGGTCGGACTCTTTCACGCGCAGCTCGTCGAGGCCGCTGGTGATCGTCTGTCCTTGCGCCATGCAGGCGGCGACGAAGAATACCGGAAATTCGTCGATCATGCTTGGTGCGATGTCGGGCGGCACTTCGATGCCGCGCAAAACCGAATGGCGCGCGGTGATATCGGCCACAGGTTCGCCGCCGACTTCGCGTTCGTTCGCGTAAGTCAGGTCAGCGCCCATCGCTTCCAGCATCTTGAAAATGCCGGTGCGCGTCGGGTTCATGCCGACATGGGTCACAGTCACTTCGCTGCCGGGGGTAATGAGCGCCGCGACAATCGGGAAGGCCGCCGATGAAGGGTCGCCGGGCACGTCAATCGTTTGGGGCTTCAGCTCTGCTTCGCCGACAAGCCGTATATGGCGCACGCCATCGGCATCGATTTCAACCGTCAAATCCGCGCCAAAGCCGCGCAGCATCCGTTCGCTGTGGTCACGCGTCGGGACGGGTTCAATCACTTCGGTGATGCCGGGTGTGTTAAGACCGGCCAGCAACACGGCGCTTTTTACCTGGGCAGAGGCGACCGGCAGACGATAGCTGATCGGCACCGCAGGGACCAAGCCGCGCACCATCAGCGGCAACGTGCCACCGGGGCTTGCAGTGAATTCGGCGCCCATTTGACTGAGCGGATCGATGACGCGGCCCATCGGGCGTTTCGATAAGGACGCATCGCCAATGAATGTCGCGGTGAGCCGGTGGCTGGCCACGAGACCCATCAACAAGCGTGTCGACGTGCCGCTATTGCCCATATCGAGCGCGCTTGCGGGTTGCATCAGGCCGCCAACGCCAACGCCGTGGACGGTCCAGCATCCTTCGCCCGTGCGTTCGATCTGTGCGCCCATCGCGCGCATCGCGGCGGCGGTCGACAGCACGTCTTCGCCCTCCAGCAGACCGGAAATCCGGCTTTCGCCAACGGCCAATGCGCTGAGCATCAGCGACCGGTGCGAGATGGATTTGTCTCCGGGTACCTTCACTGTGCCGCGAAGCGGCCCTTGCGAACGGAAACTGGCGGGGCGGGGTTGAACGCTATGCATGACGTTTTGCGCTTTGCGGATGATGCGTGGTCAAGTCAACGACCACAGTAATTTTTGACAGCGGCGCGTCGCTGTGGCAAAGGCCGCGCCAATTGACGGTGATTCACAGATGTGCATCGCCCTTCCAAGCCAGTTTAAAAAGGATTTGAGCCCGCCATGATCAAGGCTGAATGGGGAACCAAGCGCACTTGCCCGAAATGTGGTGTTCGTTTTTACGACCTGACCAAGGACGAGCCGGTTGAATGCATCGAATGCGGCAACCAGTGGACACCTGAGCCCGTTTTGAAGTCGAAGCAGCCATTGCCGTTTGAAGAAGCCGAAAAGAAGAAAGACGATTCGGATCTTGCGGATGACGATCTCGACATTGACGTCGATGCCGTTGACGGTGACGTATCGCCCGACAATGATGTCGACCTTGGCGGTGACGAAGATCTCGGCGTTGCTGGCACAGAAGACGAACCAGACGACATCTAATCTTCGGACTTGAAATATATAGGAGCGCCCGCTAGTGGCGCTCCTCACCAAGGCTGCCCAACGGGCGGCCAGATGGGGCCTTAGCTCAGCTGGTAGAGCGCTACACTGGCAGTGTAGAGGTCAGGGGTTCGACTCCCCTAGGCTCCACCATTTTTCTTTCGCACATTTCGGGCTGTCCAATATCCCCTAAACTTGTTTCACCTTCGGTGGCTGCGTTCCGGGGCCAGAATTGACGACCATCATGACGTAAGATGCTGAAACACGTTCAGCATGACGGGTTTGAACCCGCCACTGGCCAAAACCGCCATACTCCCCTAAAGGCCAACACATGCATTTTCTCGACCAAGCAAAAATCTTTATCCGTTCCGGCGCCGGTGGCCCGGGAGCGGTCAGCTTTCGTCGTGAAAAATATGTCCAATATGGCGGTCCAGACGGCGGCAATGGCGGCAAGGGTGGCGATATCATCTTTGAAGCGGTCGCTGGACTGAACACGCTTATCGACTTTCGTTATGCGCAGCATTTCAAAGCCATGCGCGGTATTCAGGGCATGGGGCGTGATCGCCACGGTGCCTATGGTGATGATTTGGTCATTCAGGTGCCTGTGGGCACACAGGTGCTGGCCGATGACGAAGAACGTTCGCTTTTGCTCGATTTGACCGAGGTCGGCCAACGCGTTGTGTTCCTGCGCGGCGGCGATGGCGGTCGCGGTAACGCATCGTATAAAAGCTCAACCAACCGCGCGCCGCGTCAGCATGGCCCCGGTTGGCCGGGCGAAGAAATGTATGTCTGGCTGCGCCTGAAATTGCTGGCGGACGCCGGACTTGTCGGCATGCCCAACGCGGGCAAATCGACCTTCATCAATCAGGTGTC
>NZ_JBILOS010000136.1:0-3694 GCF_044374345.1 Sphingorhabdus sp.
GTCGAAACTCCATGCTAGGCGCTAACGCGCTATGACTGCTTATAAATCTGATCTTCTTCGCCAGCTTGATGCACGCGGCTACATCCACCAAACAACCGACGCGGCGGCGCTTGATGCGCTTGCGTCCAAAGAGATTGTTCCGGGATATATCGGCTTCGATGCGACTGCGCCATCGCTTCATGTCGGAAATCTGGTGTCCATCATGTTGCTGCGCCGATTGCAGCAGGCTGGCCATAAGCCCGTCGTGGTTATGGGCGGCGGCACGACGCGTATTGGTGATCCGACGGGCAAAGACGAAGTCCGCAAGATGCTGACCGATGAAACCATCGAAGCCAACATATCGTCGATACGCACGGCGTTTGAGCAGTTTTTAACCTTTGGCGATGGCCCGACCGATGCCGTTATGGTCAACAACCATGACTGGTTGGGTAAGCTTGGATATATCGAGCTGCTGCAAGAAGTTGGCACCCATTTTACCGTCAACAGGATGCTGACATTCGATTCGGTCAAGCTGCGGCTTGAGCGCGAGCAGCCGATGACCTTCCTCGAATTCAACTATATGATCTTGCAAGGATATGACTTCCGCCATCTCAGCAAGACGATGGGCGTCCGTCTGCAAATGGGCGGATCGGACCAATGGGGCAATATCATCAACGGCATGGAATTGGCGCGCCGGATGGATGGTGCAGAGGTGTTTGGCCTGACAACGCCACTTATTACCAAAGCCGATGGATCGAAAATGGGTAAGTCCGTCTCTGGCGCTATCTGGCTCAATCGCGAACAGCTGCCTGATTATGATTATTGGCAGTTCTGGCGCAATACGGACGACCGCGACGTCGGTAAGTTCCTGCGCCTTTTCACCGATTTGCCGCTCGACGAGATCGAACGTTTAGAATCGTTGGAAGGTTCCGAAATCAACATCGCCAAGATTGCACTGGCGAACGCGGCTACGGAATTGTGCCGTGGTGCCGAGGCAGCAACGCTCGCGGCTGAAACCGCACGTAAAACCTTTGAAGAAGGAACGTCCGGCGGGGATCTGCCAACGATTGACGTCAGCACAGAAATTTCCGTGATTGACGCCTTGGTAGCGCTGAATTTCGTGGCGTCCAAAAAAGAAGCGCGCAGAATGATTCAGGGCGGCGGCGCACGGATTGCCGACGCGGCTGTAACTGACGAAAATGCGATGATTTCAGCACAATCAGAGCCTGTGAAAATTTCTGCAGGCAAAAAAAAGCACGGCCTCATTCGCTTCGGATAAGCGCGTCGGTAAAATTGTGAAGCGTGGCTTTACCAAATATTTGGAACTTGGTGGTACGGTGATTATCCAACATCAATTACCGCACAAGGCCACAAAATATGGCACAAGCAGTTCCGAACCCTGATCTGGATTTCCGCATCGCGGCCCGTCACCGCGCGAACCACACCGTCATAGCCGAGAGTAAATTGCGCGGCGACACGCAAATTCACATCATCAACGTCTCCGCGCATGGCTTCATGATTGACGATAACCCCGGCTTCGAACGTGGAGAGCGCGTCGAACTTCGGTTGCCCATCATTGGCAGAATCGAGGCACTGGTTATCTGGACGTCTGACAACCGCGCCGGTTTTCAGTTTGAACGCGTGTTGCGTTTACCCCATTTTCTTGAGCTGCTTAAAATCATTTCGCCAAAGCTGCGCTAACCGCCGCGAAGCGTCGCCACACCGGCATCTCGTTCAAACAAATACAACGCCACACGGGCAGCATGCCCCCGCGGACCATCAAGTCCGCCGTCGCGTTCCAACAAAAGCCGCGCATCATCTGCCGCAACGCCGATGAGTTCACGCACTTGCTCCGGCGTCGCAACGCGAAATGGGCTGTCGCCCGACTGACGCGTTCCCAGCAATTCGCCGGCACCGCGCAGCTTGAGGTCTTCCTCGGCGATACGAAAGCCGTCATTGGTTTCGCGCATCAGCGCAAGACGCGCGCGCGCCGTCTCACCAATTTGCGTCGTGCGCACCAGAATACAGACCGATTTCTCTGACCCGCGACCAACGCGCCCGCGCAACTGATGCAATTGCGCGAGGCCGAAACGATCCGCCGCCTCAATAACCATCAGGCTGGCATTGGGGACATCAACGCCGACTTCGATAACGGTCGTCGCCACCAACAACCGTGTCTCGCCCGCAACGAAGCGCTCCATTACCGCGTCTTTTTCCGCACCCCGCATACGCCCGTGCACCAAAGCAACCTGCGATCCAAAGCGCAAGCGGAGCATTTCTGCGCGCTGTTCGGCGGCGGCAAGATCGCTCTTGTCGCTTTCTTCGACCAACGGGCACACCCAGAATGCCTGCTTGCCCGCCGCAAGATGGCGGGCAACGCCGTCAATCAATTCACCAAGCCGATCCTGCGACATGACGCGTGTTTCAACCGGCGTACGACCGGGCGGAAGTTCATCAAGGATCGAGCTGTCCATTTCACCATAAGCCGCAAGCGCGAGGCTGCGCGGGATAGGCGTTGCCGTCATCACCAGCAGGTGCGGAACGCCCCTGCCCTTGCGCGATAGCATGAGCCGCTGGGAAACGCCGAAACGATGCTGCTCGTCGATAACCGCCACGGCGAGCGATTTATAGGTCACCGCTTCCTGAAAAATCGCATGGGTGCCGACGAGGATGTGTATCGAACCATCAGCAAGCCCCATCAGCGTTGCTTCGCGCAAGCTGCCCTTTTCGCGGCCCGTTAGGATTGCAATATTCACCGGCATCCCCGCCAACAGCTTTTGAAGGCCCGCATAATGCTGGCGCGCCAAAATTTCCGTTGGCGCCAACATCGCCGCCTGCATCCCCGACTCCACCGCACGCAGCAATGCCATGAGCGCAACCATCGTCTTGCCCGCGCCGACATCGCCCTGAAGCAAGCGCAACATGGGCCGTGATTGCGCCAAGTCCCCCTCAATTTCGGCAATAGCGCGCTGCTGCGCACCCGTGAGCGCAAATGGCAGTTTCAACAGCGAGATTAACGAGCCATCACCCGCCACGGGCACAGCCGTACGTTTGTCCATCGCCGCGCGGATAAGCCGCATGGCGAGTTGATTGCTGAACAGTTCATCATAGGCCAGCCTGTCACGCACCGACTGGTCATCCCTGCGGTGCACAGTTCCAATCGCCGCCGCCCAGCTGGGCCAGTTCCGGCCAGCGACCAAGCTTGGCTCAATCCATTCGGGCAGGTCCGGCACATCCTGCAATGCGGCCCCCGCAAGTTGCCCCATGCGTTTGTTCGTCAGCCCATCCGATAGCGGATAAATCGGCTCGGCAAGGCCAGGTGACGTATCGCTGTCGATGGGAACGACATGATCGGGGTGCACCATTTGCAATTCGTCGCCATAGCGTTCGAGCTTGCCCGAAATGATGCGTTTCTCACCAACGGGCAGTTGCTTGCGCGCCCAACCACCATTTCGGCCGAAAAAAGTGAGCGTCAGATAGTTTCCGGCGACATCCGCAACGAATATCCGCAACGGTGCGCGCGCGTTGTTGCTGTTGCGGTGGTCCATCACTGTAACGGTGACAATGATGTTGCTGCCGACATCGGAAACATCCAGCACGGAAACCGCCTTGCGATAGGTCCAGTTGGCCGGAAAATGATACAACACGTCCTTCACCCGCTCGAGCCCAAGGCGCTCAAGAGGCTTTGCCAGACCAGGGCCAACGCCCTTCATGG
>NZ_JBILOS010000005.1:0-43797 GCF_044374345.1 Sphingorhabdus sp.
CTGGTCTGGTAAGCGGTCAATTCGTCATGTTCGCGGCCAGCGGCCAGTGCTTCCACAACGGCATCTGCTGCCAACATGCCGGACTTCATCGCGGTATGCGTGCCCTTGATGCGTGGCACGTTGACGAAGCCTGCGGAGCAACCAATCAATGCGCCGCCTGCGAATGCCAACTTCGGCACCGACTGCCAGCCACCATCGCTGATCGCACGCGCGCCATAGGAAACGCGCTTGCCGCCGGCCAAAATCTTCTTGACCTCAGGATGCGTTTTCCAGCGCTGCAGTTCTTCGAAAGGTGACAGATAGGGGTTGGAATAGTTCAACCAAACCACAAAGCCCAAGGCAACCTGGTTGTTCGCTTGATGGTACAGAAATGCGCCGCCATTTGCGTCGGTCAATGGCCAGCCTTGGCTGTGAATGACGCGGCCTGCGGAGTGTTGTTCCGCCGGAATGTCCCACAATTCTTTTAGACCGATGCCGTAAACCTGCGGCTCGCAATCCTTGTCCAATCCGAACTGCGGCTTAATCAATTTGGTCAGATGCCCACGCACACCTTCGGCAAAGAAGGTATATTTCGCATGCAGCTCCATGCCGGGCATATAATCATCTTTGTGGCTGCCATCGCGCGCGACGCCCATGTCACCTGTCGCCACGCCCTTGACCGAGCCGTCGGCATTATACAGAATTTCTGCAGCCGAAAATCCGGGGAAGATTTCCACGCCCAGATTTTCCGCCTGCCCCGCAAGCCAGCGGCACAAATTGCCAAGCGAACCTGTATAGGTCCCCTTGTTGTGCATGAAACCCGGCGTCAGGAAATGCGGCATGTTAAACTTGCCAGTCTTGGTCATTATCCAATGCTGGTTGTCGTTCACTGGTGTATCCGCCAATGGGCAGCCCATCGTGCGCCAATCCGGAAGCAGCTCGTCAAGCGCCTTTGGATCTATGACCGCGCCGGATAAAATATGCGCGCCAACCTCTGAACCTTTTTCCAATATGCAAACGCTGGTGTCGGGTGATTGCTGCTTAATGCGTATCGCCGCGGATAAACCTGCTGGCCCCGCACCAACAATAACAACATCATATGGCATCGACTCGCGTTCACTCATTGCCTTTATCCTTTACCCGGCATGTAAATCAGGCCATCCGAATTTTCGGACAGCTCGTGGAAATTGCCATGCCAAGCAATTGACCCTGTCGTCAACAAGTGACTGAAGGGATTTATGAAAGACCGAGCAGAAATAGCAGCCTTGGCGGCTGTTGAATCACTAACTGGCTGGTGGACGCTGGCCGGTGTGGATTCTGCCGTGGGCGATGAAACCGTCAACTGGCTGACCGCCGATGAAGTGACGGATCCTGCAAAACCGGCTGTCACGGCCAATAACAGTGCCGCCAATGTCCCTGTTGCACCGCAAGTCCCATCCATTCCATGGCCCAATGATATTGCGTCCTTGCGGCAGATGGTCCTTGATGGCGCACCGCTTCCTGGCAACGGCCTCGGTCCCGTTCATATTCCCCCAATTGGCCCCGAAAACAGTGCGATTGTCATCATTTCGGATTTGCCCGATTTGGCAGATGCCGACGAAGCAACCGCGGGAACGTCTGCGGCGCACATTTTGCTGGAACGTATGTTGGCGGCTATTGGTATCAACATTTCGGATTGTTACCGGACCTGGCTTGCAACCACTGTGCCGGCGACAGGGGAACTGCCAGATCACATCCTGCCGGAATTGGGCAAATATATGCGCCATCAACTCGACCTCATTAAACCCACATCGGTGATTTTACTCGGTTCATCCGCCTGCAAGGCTCTGTTAGACGCCGACCTTATGAACGCCCGTGCAGAATTACGGAATGTTAACGATGACGGCCGCAATATCGCCGCATTGACGACATTCCATCCGCGTACGCTCATCGCGCGCCCTGCCATGAAGGCACAGGCGTGGAGAGATCTGCAGATGTTTGCAAAAAGGGATGCCTTGTGAGCGCCAAGAACGCGTATAGCGCAAACATACGCCTCAGCAGAATGCGCGCGCTTAAGTGGCTTGGCCCACTTTTGGCGCTGTCACCGGTGGCGGCTGCGCATGCAAATACCAGCGAGGGCTTTCGTGCCATCGTTTCTACGCAGGTTGCTCCAACGGTTTTGGATGCCAAGGAAAAGGCGGTTTTTTCGGCAATTTACGACGCAATTCGAAACCAGAAATGGGATGAGGCTGCACGGTTAATCGATGACGCGCCGCAAGGGCCAATGGCCGCGATGGCGCGCGCCGAATTATATCTTGCCCCAGACAGCCCAAAGGTTGAGGTCGCGCAATTGCACGATCTTTTGCAGTCGGCACCCTATCTGCCGCAAGCGGAACAGCTTGCCACGATGGCGCGCAAGCGTGGCGCGGAAATTCTTCCTGAGCGCCCGGGCATCCGCCGTTTCTCATGGCTTGGTGGTGCGCCAAAACGCGATTTGCCCGCAAACGCGGCGAGCGATGCTATTCGCAGCGAGCTTCAACAGTTTATCAAAAACGACCAGTCCTTGGCCGCAGAACAATATCTCGAAACCAAGGTCGAAGAGCTTTCAACGGAAGCATTGACCGAGCTTCAATACCGCGTCGCATGGTCCTATTATATCGAAAATGATGACCAGTCTGCGAAACGTGTGGCGTTACTCGCGCGCAAGGCCGGCGGTGAATGGGGCACACAGGCGGCATGGGTGCATGGCTTGGCATCATGGCGGTTGGGTGAATATGCAGAGGCTTATGAGGCATTTGATGTGGTCTCACGCCTCGCGGCCAATGACGATCTAAAGGCTGCAGGCCTATTTTGGGGCGCACGTGCAGCGATGGCCGCGAAATATCCACAATTTGTGCAGCCAAAAATGCAAAAAGCGGCGCAGCTGCCCGAAACCTTTTATGGTCTGTTGGCGAGCGAAGCGCTCGGCATGGAACCCATTGCCCGCAGATCAGCAAAAGTTGCAAAGCTTGATTGGGCCAGCCTGAAAGATCAGCAGAATGCAATCCTTGCGGTTGGTTTGGCAGAAATTGGCCAAACCAAACTTGCAGATGAAGCGTTGCGCCATCAAGCGCGCATAGGCGACGCGCGTCAGCATACAAATTTGGCGCAGCTGGCCGGATCGCTGAACCTTGCCTCCACCCAATTTTGGTTGGGGCATTATGGCCCCGCACGCAACCAGAGCAACGCCATGGCGCGCTATCCCATGCCCAATTGGGAACCCCTTGGTGGCTGGCGGGTAACGCCGGCACTTGTCTATGCGCACACGTTACAGGAATCCAACTTCCGCACGGACGTGATCAGCCCGGCGGGCGCACGTGGGCTGATGCAGGTTCGGCCCGGCACCGCGCAGGATATTGCGCGGGCGCGGGGCGCATCATTTGCGGCCTCGCACCTTGATCGCCCTTCGATCAATCTCGAATATGGACAATCCTATCTCGAAAAATTGCGCGATTTGCCCGCCACGGGGGGCCTTCTGCCCAAGGTGATTGCCGCCTATAATGCGGGTCCGGTTCCGCTTGCGCGGTGGAACAGCGAAATTCGGGACAATGGCGATCCGCTGCTTTTCATTGAATCCATCCCTTATTGGGAAACGCGCGGATATGTCGCGATTATCCTGCGCAACTATTGGATCTACGAGATGCGGACAAACAAGGCGTCGGGCAGCTTGAAAGGGCTTGCCCAGTATATGTGGCCGAAATTCCCGGACGCCAATGGCACCGTAACCGCGCGCCGCGTCACAGGAGGCTCAATTGCCGCTCGATAACAACATGGCTTTCAAACCCGTCAATATTGCGCTTCTGACGGTATCCGACACGCGTGGACCGGATGATGACACCAGCGGCGATTTATTGGCCGAACGCATCAGGGCGGCGGGGCATAAGATCATCGAACGCGCAGTTTTGCGTGACGATACAGCGTTGATCACCGCCCGCCTGCACAATTGGATCGATGACGAAAATATCGACGTTGTCATATCCACGGGCGGAACAGGACTCACCGGACGCGATGTTACGCCGGAGGCACTGGATCGCGTTAAGACCAAGGATATTCCAGGCTTTGGCGAGCTATTTCGTTGGCTAAGCTTCGCCAGCATTGGTACTTCAACCATACAGTCGCGCGCCTGCGCGGTGCTGGCGCGCGGCACATATATCTTTGCGCTGCCCGGCTCAAACGGCGCGGTGAAGGATGGATGGGACCAGATTTTGGTTCATCAGCTGGATAACCGGCATCGCCCCTGCAATTTTGTCGAACTGATGCCGCGCCTGTCCGAAAGGTAAACGCGGAGGCTACTGCCGTTCATGATGCTATTGCGCTGAACGTACATTTGTTCTTTATATGTTCTCATTCTTATGGCATAAATTGCCTATGGAGAATGCAGTCGAACGCAATATTACAAAGGGCCGTGGGGCGCCCACAAACGCGGTGCCAACGCGATTTAACCTCAATAGCCGTGTTGCCGACGGAGACTGGCTGGACGCGCGCGAAGCGTTAGATGGCGGAAGGCCAGCGCTTAAGACGACGGTGACCGAAGAGCTCGCCAAATCCATACTCTCATTCAACAACTCTCCTGACATCCCTTTTGACCGGTCGGTAAACGCATATCGCGGGTGCGAGCATGGCTGCATATATTGTTTTGCGCGGCCAACGCACGCATATCATGATCTGTCGCCGGGGTTGGATTTCGAAAGCCGTCTTTTCGCCAAGCCAAACGCCGCGGATATCTTGCGCAAAACGATCGCCAAGCCGGGATACCGGCCAGCGCCTATCGCGATTGGAACCAATACAGACCCATATCAGCCGATTGAGCGAACCTATCGCATCACGCGATCAATCTTGGCGCTGATGGTCGAAACGTCGCACCCGATTGTCATCACAACGAAGTCCGCGCGCGTACTTGATGATATCGACCTGTT
Organism: Sphingorhabdus sp.; assembly: GCF_044374345.1. GTDB lineage: Bacteria > Pseudomonadota > Alphaproteobacteria > Sphingomonadales > Sphingomonadaceae > Sphingorhabdus_B. The sequence goes on from NZ_JBILOS010000005.1 coordinate 4,914, forward strand.
AAGTCAGCTGGCATCAAAGCAACTGACGGGTGTTGCGATATCTGTGACCTCCCTCGATGCGAAACTCGCACGGACATTGGAACCCAGGGCGTCATCGCCGATGACGCGGCTCGCGGCGGTACGCAAACTTTCCGATGCCGGTATCTATGTGCATGTGAATATCGCACCGATCATTCCGGCGGTAACAGATCATGAGATTGAGGCTATCGCCGCCGCCGCCGCAGAACATGGCGCGACGAGCATCAGTTCGATACCCATCCGCCTTCCGCATGAAGTCGCGCCTTTGTTTTGCGACTGGCTTGACGTTCATTTCCCCGACCGCGCTGCGAAGGTCATGAATATCATTCGCGATATGCGCGGCGGCAAAGACAATGATGCCGAATTTTTCTCACGGATGAAGGGCCATGGTCCTTGGGCCGACCTGATCCGCACCCGTATGCAAATTGCGCGAAAGAAACATGGTCTGGACGGCTCCAAATGGAACGTCAGAACCGACCTGTTCGTGCCGCCAAATATGAATGGGCAGCTGAGCCTGTTTTGAAAATCAGCTGCTCAGCTGCCCAGAATTTTGGATATCAATCCTCTAGAACAAAATCCTTGAACTGCTGGCGCAGCGCAACCTTTTGGATCTTGCCGGTGCCGGTGTGCGGCAGCTCGTCAACGAACAGCACCCGGTCTGGCATCCACCATTTGACGATGCGTTCTGCGAGATATGCTTTCACCGTGGCTTCATCGACCTCAGCGCCGGGTTTCTTAACGGCAATCAGCACAGGGCGTTCATCCCATTTGGGGTGCGGAACGCCAATCGCGCCGGCTTCCGCAATTCCGGGACAGCCAACGGCGATATTTTCCAACTCAACCGAGCTAATCCATTCGCCGCCGGATTTGATAACATCCTTCACGCGGTCCGTGATTTGCATCGTACCATCGGGATGCAGAACGGAAACGTCTCCCGTATCAAACCACTGGTCGGCATCGACCGTATCGGCTTCCGCCTTGAAATAGCGTTTGATGACCCAAGGTCCGCGTATCTGAAGCGCGCCGGATGTCACACCGTCGCGCGGGGCGACATTGCCGTCCTTGTCGATGACGCGCAGTTCGACACCAAATGGCGTTCTGCCCTGCTTACAGACAATGTCGATTTGCTCATCAAGCGTCAATTCGTCCCAATTGGGTGTAGGCGCGCCCATTGTGCCGATGGGCGAAGTTTCGGTCATGCCCCATGCGTGCGATACGCGGACATTTGCCTTCATGAGGCGTTCAATCATCGCGCGCGGCGCAGCGGAACCGCCGATTGTGACAAGGCGCAACTTACCGAGCGACGCATCGCGTCCAGCGGCAGCCTCTGCATCCAAATGCGCGAACATAGCGAGCCAAACGGTCGGCACACCCGCGCTATGCGTGACGCCTTCCTTCAGCATCAGCCCGTGCAAGGTCGCCGCATCATTCGTTGTCGAAAAGACGAATTTAACGCCCGCTGCGGCCCCCGCAAATGGCAGACCCCAGCTCGCCGCGTGGAACATCGGCACGATGGGCAACAAAGCTGCCTGCGGGCTGAGATCGAATATGCTCGGCGCGATTTCGGCCATCGCGTGCAACATCGTCGAGCGGTGCTGATACAACACACCCTTTGGATTACCTGTCGTGCCGCTGGTATAGCAGAGCATGCATGGGTCGCGCTCGTCGCCGGTCGCCCATTCATAATTGCCGTCTTGGCCGTTGATCAATGCGCCATAGCTGTCGTCGCGGTCAAACACGATATAATGTTCAACAGTCTTCAGATGCGGCTTTATCCGGTCGATGATAGGCTGGAACATGGCATCATACATCAACACCTTATCTTCGGCGTGGTTCATGATATAAATCAGGTCTTCGTCGAACAACCGGACGTTGACGGTATGAATGACGCCGCCAAAACCAATGGCGCCATACCAAGTGGCAAGGTGCCGATGGTGGTTCATGGCAAATGTCGCGATCCGGTCCCCTTTTTGCAGACCAAAGCCGGCAAAGGCTTGTGACAGCTTGCGGGCTTCGGCTGCGACACCCGCCCAGCTTGTCCGTTCAAAAGTGCCATCAGCCCAACGCGTTACGATTTCGCGCGTGCCATGCTCTCGCGCTGCATAATCGATTAAATGGGTTACCCGAAGATCCCAATCCTGCATCGTACCGTACATCCAAGCTCTCTCCCTCATCTAACGTCGCCAATATTCTTGGCCTATATTTCCGTGTTTGCTGCTGATCAATGCACCAATGCTAGGCTTGGGCCAATCGGTGAAAGTTCAACATTATCTATGCCTTCAATGCCCTTTACTTGGTCCAGCAAAGACGCGTCTATACGGTATTTGCGGCCCAATATGATCTGCACCCATCGGCCATCGGAAGACCGCGTTTTGATAATGAGTTCGCTCCGCCCGCCTTGCAGCGGTTCAACCATCTCGGCCAAACGTGCAATGGCGGTTTCTTGCGACACATCCAGCTGCATTTTGAGCCGCGATACACTTGTCAGCCCGCTGAGCGCCTTTGCGCTTTTGACGGTGAAGCTGGGCACTTCGTCCCCTGCCCGCATATCCATTTCACAATGCAGCAAAAGGCATTCGGCATCCTTCGCCCATTCGGCCAGTTGACTGCCCACGGCCTCATCAAAGCAGCGTACCGAAAACTGTCCGCTCATGTCCGAAAAATCGGCAATCATGAAGCGTTTGCCCTTGCGGGATTCGCGCCAGCGCACGCCTTCAATGAGCGCAGACATGGTGGCGGCGCGACGAACACCCTCGGGTATGGGCCCACTCTCCAACCAAACGGCATAGGGTTTTGCGCCGTGGCTCGCGGCGAGCGCATCATATTGCGAACATGGGTGGGCAGAGAAATAAAAGCCAAAGGCGTCCTTCTCTTGGTTCATCTGCTCACCCGGCGCCCATGATAGCCGGCCATCAATCCGCAAGGCCGCCATGTCGGACCCGCCCTCGCCAAACAGCCCGCCCTGCCCGCTTTCACGGGAATCACGCGCAGACTGTGCCGCAGCCAAAAGCGTTTCTGCAGCGCCATGCACGGCGGCGCGATTTGGCTCCAGCGCATCAAATGCGCCTGCAGCAGCGAGATTTTCAAGGCTGCGCCGGTTTATCTGACTGGGATCAACACGATTGGCGAAATCATCCAGACTTTTGAAACGCCCTGCCGCGGTCCGTTCCGCCACAAGCACTTCCATAGCGCGTTCGCCGACATTCTTTATGCCCCCCAGTGCATATCGGACGGCATGTTCGCCATGGGCATTCGTCTCAACGGTAAATTCGGCTTCGCTTTGGTTGATGTCGGGCTGATGGCAAACGACATCTAAGCGGCGCATGTCATCCATGAAGATCGCAAGCTTGTCCGTCTGATGCATGTCGAAGCACATGGATGCCGCAAAGAATTCTTCAGGATGATGGGTTTTCATCCATGCTGTTTGATATGCCAGCACGGCGTAAGCCGCAGCGTGGCTCTTGTTGAAACCATATCCAGCAAATTTGTCGATCAAATCGAACAGCTCATTTGCACGGTTGGGCGGAATGGCATGGGTGGCGCAGCCGGTGACAAAACGTTCGCGCTGCGCGTCCATTTCGGCCTGTATCTTCTTACCCATCGCACGGCGGAGCAAATCTGCTTCGCCAAGGCTATATCCCGCCAATATCTGGGCGGCCTGCATAACCTGTTCCTGATAGACGAAGATGCCGTATGTTTCGTTCAATACCGGCTCAAGCAGCGGGTGCGGATATTCGATGCTCTCCTCGCCATTTTTGCGTCGACCGAACATCGGGATATTGTCCATTGGGCCTGGCCGGTAGAGCGATACGAGGGCGATAATATCGCCGAAATTGGTTGGTTTCACCGCAGCAAGCGTCCGCCGCATCCCTTCGGATTCCAGCTGGAACACACCAACCGTGTCGCCGCGCTGCAGCAATTCATACACCGCCGGGTCATCATGTGGCAAAAGTCCAAGATCAATGTCGACCCCGCGCTTCGCCAACATCTGTGACGCTTTTTGCAAAACGGAAAGCGTCTTCAGACCCAGAAAGTCGAACTTAACAAGGCCCGCACTCTCGACATATTTCATGTCGAATTGCGTAACAGGCATGTCCGAACGTGGATCACGATAAAGGGGTGCCAATTCGGACAATTCACGGTCGCCGATCACAACGCCCGCAGCGTGCGTTGAACTGTGGCGTGGCAAGCCCTCAAGTTTCATGGCAAGATCAAACAAGCGCTTCACTTGCGCGTCGCGACGATATTCCTCACGCAATTCGGCGACCCCTGCCAGTGCGCGCTTCAAATCCCACGGGTCAGCGGGAAGGTTTGGCACCTGCTTGCACAACCGGTCCACTTGGCCGTAACTCATTTGCAGAACGCGTCCGGTATCGCGCAGCACAGCGCGCGCTTTCAGCTTACCAAAGGTGATGATCTGCGCGACTTGGCGTGAGCCATATTTTTTCTGGACATAACGGATCACTTCTCCGCGCCGCGTTTCGCAGAAGTCGATATCGAAATCCGGCATGGACACACGATCGGGGTTCAAGAAGCGTTCGAACAGCAAACCAAGCTTGATGGGATCAAGGTCCGTAATGGTGAGCACCCATGCGACGAGCGAACCCGCACCTGACCCACGGCCGGGGCCCACCGCAATGTCTTGGTCCTTTGCCCATTTGATGAAGTCGGCAACGATCAAGAAATATCCGGAGAAGCCCATGGAGCAAATGACGTCCGCTTCAAACGTCAGCCGGTCGAAATAGACTTGGCGCGTTGCTTCATCGGTAATGCCTGCGGTCTCAAGACGCTGCAACAGCCCCAAACGGGCGTCTTCGCGCAGTTGCGCATCCTCGGCCGTCCGATCGCCCGCAAGGCTTGGCAGAATAGGGTTTCGATATGGTGCCAGCGCGGTGCAGCGCTGGGCAATAACAAGCGTGTTGGCCAGAGCCTCAGGCACATCGGCAAACAACGCGCCCATTTGCTTGCCGGTCTTGATCCAAGTGTCAGGGCTGCTCCGCCGCCGGTCTTGGCTTTCGACATATTCGCCATCTGAAATGCACAGCATTGCGTCATGCGCGTCGAAAAAATCCGGCTCGGCAAAAAATGCGGGGTTTGTCGCAACCATTGGAATGTCGCGGGCATAAGCGAGATCAATCAACGCCTCTTCCGCGGCGTCTTCACGGCTGTCGTTACGCCTGCTTAACTCAATGTATAGCCGGTCCGGAAACAAGGCCTGCAAGCGGGACAGATATTCCCCTGCGGCATTGTTTTGGCCGTCGCTCAGCAGTTGCGTGACAGCGCCTTCAGCGCCACCCGTTAGCGCAATCAGGCCATCGGAAAATGGTGCAAGCTGTTCCAGCGCAACATGCGCGTCCAAATCTTCGGGACGGTCAAGATGCGCCATGGAAACCAGACGGCACAGATTATTATATCCGCTTTCGTCCTGCGCGAATAATGGCAACCAATCGCGGATGAACTTGCCATCGCTTGTCGGCCGCCGGACACCAAGGAGCGCGCCAATGATCGGCTGTACGCCCTTTGACTTTGCGCCATCCTGAAATGGCATAACGCCATAAAGACCGTTGCGGTCGCAAATCGCAATCGCCGGAAACCCTAGCTTTTTTGCGGCTTCTCCAATTGCCTTGGGCTCGATTGCGCCTTCCAACATGGTGTAAGCGGAAAACACGCGCAAAGGGACGAAGGGCACATAGGACATAAAGCTACGTTAGATGACTCGCCGGATTCGACAATCCACCATTTCGGCTAATCTGTGGACAATCAAGCAGGCTGCGCAAGAAGCTTTTCGATATCCTTGGCAAGCGCCTCGGGTTTAACTTGCGGGCCATGGCGGGCGACCACCTTACCCTTGCGATCGACCAGAAATTTGGTGAAGTTCCATTTGATCCCGCGCGACCCCAGCAGGCCCGCTTGCTGTTGCTTGAGATAATGCCAAAGCGGATCTTCATTGTCGCCGTTCACGTCAATTTTTGAGGCCAAGGGGAATGACACATCATAGGTCAATGAGCAGAAATTCTTGATCTCTTCCTCGTTGCCCGGCTCCTGCGCGCCGAACTGATTGCACGGGAACGCCAATATCTCCAGACCCTGGTCCTGATATCGCCGATACAGCGCCTCAAGGCCCTTATATTGCGGCGTAAAGCCACATTTCGACGCGGTATTCACGATCAGCAAGACCTTACCCGCATGGGCCGCCATGGCTTCGCTTGCGCCGCCCGGCATTTTGACCGAAAAATCGTAAACTGACATCATCTATCCCCTTAGCTTAAGCTAATTTTCCGTCCTTCAGCCGCACGACGCGGTCCATTTTGGCGGCAAGGCGTTCATTATGTGTCGCGACAATGGCCGATGAGCCTTGCTCACGCACCAATGCCATGAACTCACCCAGCACAATGTCGGCGGTGTGTTCGTCCAGATTACCCGTCGGTTCGTCTGCCAGTACCAGTTTAGGGCGGTTCGCAAGCGCCCGCGCGACGGCAACCCGTTGCTGTTCGCCGCCGGAGAGTTTGGAAGGCCGGTGATGGAGCCGCTGAGAAAGCCCAAGTTGCGTGAGCAAATGGGTCGCGCGTTCAACGGCATCTTCGGGCGTTGCGTCGGCAATCAATTGGGGAAGGACGACATTCTCAAGTGCATCAAAATCGGGCAGCAAATGGTGGAACTGGTACACAAACCCAAGCTTTTGCCGGCGTATTTCGGTTTGACGATCAACGCCTGCCGAACTGACTTCTTCACCATCCAATTTGATGGAACCCGAAAAGCCGCCCTCAAGCAAACCGACCGCCTGAAGCATCGTCGATTTCCCGGAACCAGACGGACCAAGCAACGCCACAAGTTCGCCCCTGCCAACGACAAGGTCGACACCGCGCAGCACTTGTATCGTGACATCGCCCTGCACAAACTTGCGGCGAACGTCGGTAAGCTCAACGACATTATTCATAACGCAACACCTGAACTGGATCGGTACTCGCCGCCTTTAGCGCGGGGTATAAGGTGGCAAGGAAGCTGAACAGCAGCGCCAGCCCACAAATTGCCAGCACTTCGACAGGGTCCGTTCGCGATGGTAGCTCGGTGAGAAACCGGATCGATGGGTCCCACAAATTCTGACCGGTGAGAAGTTGAATGAAATTGACCACCGACTGCCGGAAATACAGGAAGATAGCGCCCAATATCAGGCCAAGCACAATGCCCGACGACCCGATCAGCAAGCCCACCGTCATGAATATCCGCAACAGCGATTTTCGGGACGCACCCATGGTCCGCAATATTGCAATATCCCGCGTTTTGGCCCGCACCAGCATGATAAGCGATGACAAGATGTTGAACACCGCGACCAGCACGATGATCGAAAGCACGACAAACATCGCAACTCGCTCGACGGCCAGCGCCTCAAACAAAGATGCGTTCATGCTCTTCCAGTCTACGATAAGACCTTTGTTTTCCAGTTTGGGCAAGAGCGGCGCCAAAATTTCATTCACCTTGTCGGGATTTTCAGTCTTGATTTCAATCATACCGATTTCGTCGCCCAACAGCATGAGTAGCTGTGCCCGTTCGATGGGCATGATGACGAACGCTTTGTCATAATCATAAACGCCAACTTCAAAGATCGCAGCGACTTCATAAGAAATTTCGCGCGGCACCGTGCCGAAGGGCGTCGTCCGTCCAGCGGGGTTGATGATCGTAATGCTTTGCCCGACCTGAACCCCCAAATTTTGGGCAAGACGCGAACCGATAGCGACCTTGTCTTCATAGGAGTTCAACGCCCGCAAGCTTCCGGCGACCGTTTTTCCTTTTAGCGTTTCGTTTTTAAGGATGTCATTTACCGACATTCCACGCGCCAGAATCGCTTCTACCCGGCCATTGAAGGTCGTGAGCAATGGTTGTTCAATTAACGCAGTGGCGTCGGTCACGCCGGGCGTCTTTTCGACATCGTTCAAAATCTGACGCCAGTCCTGAAGCCGCCCGCCATAGCCTTGAACAACGGCATGGCCGTTCAGGCCAACAATCTTGTCGAATAATTCAGCGCGAAAGCCGTTCATGACACTCATGACGATGATGAGGGCCGCTACGCCAAGCGCCACCGCGACTAAGCTAATACTCGCGACGAGGAAGATGAAACCTTCGCCCTTGCCCGGCAACAGATACCGGCGCGCCACCATGCGTTCATATCGTGACAATATCATGTGCGGTCACTTATCAATGTTTTCGGCATTTTCGGTTCTTAGGTTCCACCACGAGGACTGGCAAGCATTGTTGCAGGGGTGCAACAGCGTTTGAAAAAGCGTTCGGCGGAGTGTGGTTCCAATTGCAAAGCAAAGCCCAAAGGAAGATGACATCATCGAATTCGTCGAGAGCCTGTTAAGGCCGATGGTTCAGGGGGAAAATCAGTCCCGCTGGTGGGGACCGGCAGAGGACTGAAACTAAGCGCTAGCAAAGCTGCAGAGCGAGGCCGTTCGGAAATGTCCGGGCGGCCTTGTTTTTTGTGCCTTTGTTTTGCGATGCATTTTTTCATCTTGCAATTTTGTGGGCACTCCCCATCTGGTTACGCGGAGGCCGAAAGGATCCAAAACGACATAGCTGACCGCTGCTTTTGCGGGGTTGGCACACACCAAATTGCTTGATGGAGAATTTGATATGCAACGTTTTGATTTTACACCGTATCGCCGGAACACCGTCGGTTTTGACCGCTTGTTTGAACTGCTGGAAAACACCGGACGCGCGGCCACAAACGAAAACTATCCGCCTTTCAATATCGAACGCACCGGCGAAAATGACTATCAAGTCACCGTCGCAGTCGCGGGATTCAAATCCGACGAGATTGACATTGTCGCACAGCAGAATTTGTTAATCGTCACGGGCAGCAAGCAGGCTGAAGGCAACGACAATCGCGATTTTCTGCACATGGGAATCGCAAGCCGCAATTTCGAACGTCGCTTCCAACTCGCGGACCATATTCATGTGACCGGCGCCGATATGGCCGATGGTCTGTTGATGATTTCATTAGTGCGCGAAGTGCCTGAAGCCTTGAAACCGCGCAAAATCGCTATCGGCGGCAAAACAGCAACTAATGTCATCGAACACGCAGATAGCGCCAAGAAAAAAGGCACAAATGCAGCCTAAAGTTGTTCGGGGCGGTCGGTAACTCGTCCGCCCCTGCACATCTTATGAGCCCGGGTCGCAATTGGGCCGCACGGGTGTGAACGGCGATTGCACGCTATTTCACGGCGCAGCTTCATTCATTCAAATGCGCCAATGAAAGCGTTTGGAATCGCTACACCAGTCGGCTTTGCTTGACCGCGGCGGCAATGAAGCTAGCAAACAACGGGTGCGGTGCAAATGGCCGCGATTTCAGTTCCGGGTGGAACTGCACCCCGATAAACCACGGATGATCCGGGCGCTCCACGATTTCTGGTAGCTCACCGTCAGGTGACATACCGCTGAACACCAGACCCCCCTGCTCCAACGCGGATTTGTAATGGACATTGACCTCATAGCGATGACGATGCCGCTCAGAAATGTCCTGCGTGCCATATATACCCGCGACATGGCTGTTTCCGGACAATTTTGCGTCATAGGCGCCAAGGCGCATGGTGCCGCCGAGATCACCGCCCGTTTCACGCTTCTGGATGCCCTCTTCGCTCATCCATTCGGTGATAATGCCAACAACGGGTTCGGTGGTCGGGCCAAATTCGGTGCTTGATGCGCCGGCGATACCCGCGGTGTTCCGCGCGCCTTCAATGCAGGCCATCTGCATGCCGAGGCAAATGCCAAAGAAAGGCACTTCGCGCTCACGTGCAAATTTGACGGCCGCAATCTTACCTTCTGACCCGCGCTCGCCAAAGCCGCCGGGGACGAGGATTGCGTTCATCGGCTCAAGCGCTGCGGCAATGTCATGTTCTGATTGCTCGAACAGTTCAGCGTCGATCCACTTGATGTTCACCTTTACGCGGTTCGACAGCCCGCCATGCGTCAGTGCTTCATTCAAGGATTTATATGCGTCGGCAAGGCCAACATATTTACCGACAACGCCAATGGTCACTTCACCTTCGGGGTTTAGCTGACGGTCAATGATATCATCCCAGCGGCTAAGGTCAGGCTCACCGTCTGATTCCAGCCCGAATGCGCGCAGGACTTCATTATCCAAGCCTTCGGCATGATATTGCAGTGGCACCGCGTAAATGCTTTTCGCGTCCAAGGCCGGAATAACCGCCTCTTTGCGGACGTTACAAAATGCAGCGATTTTCGCGCGCTCATTTTCGGGCAATGGATGTTCGCATCGGCACAAAAGAACATCGGGCTGAATCCCCAATGATGTAAGTTCGCGCACGCTGTGCTGCGTCGGCTTGGTCTTCAGCTCGCCTGCTGCCGCAATATAGGGAACAAGGGTAACATGCACAGACAAGGTGCGTTCGCGGCCAAGCTCGTTCCGCAGCTGGCGGATGGCTTCGATGAAGGGAAGCGATTCAATGTCACCGACGGTTCCACCAATTTCGCACAACACGAAATCAAGGTCTTGCGTGTCCGCCTTGGCGAATTCCTTGATAGCATCCGTCACATGCGGGATGACCTGAACCGTCGCGCCGAGATAATCCCCGCGACGTTCCTTTTGAATGATGGTCTGATAAATGCGACCCGACGTTATATTGTCGGACTGCCGCGCAGAAACGCCCGTAAACCGTTCATAATGCCCAAGATCAAGGTCGGTTTCCGCCCCGTCATCAGTCACATAAACTTCGCCATGCTGATAAGGCGACATCGTGCCCGGATCAACATTGAGATAAGGATCGAACTTCCGGATTCGAACGCGGTATCCGCGCGCCTGTAAAAGGGCAGCAAGCGATGCTGCCATAAGACCTTTGCCAAGCGAGGAGACCACGCCACCGGTGATAAAAATGAACCGTGCCATGGGAGAAAAGGCTTAAGACACGTTTGCGGCAAAACACAAGCGAACGAATCCGTTCACGGAAAAATAACCTGTGCAAAAAACGTTTTTTGGTGCCGAAGCGATTATTTATCCAACGGAACTTCGGTTGCTGGTGCCCCCGAAGCTGGAGCCGCTGGTGCAGTCGTCACAGGTGCCGCCGGAGTCGCAGGCACTTCGGTACGTTCAAGGCTGCTATCGATTTCGCCCGTGCCACCTTTTTGCGCAGCAACGAAAGCCAAGGAAATCGAAAGGATAATAAACAAGGTCGCCAAAATGGTGGTGGTACGCGTCAGAAAGTCGGCTGCACCACGTGCGGACATCAATCCCGATGGGCTTCCGCCCATTCCCAAACCGCCGCCTTCAGACCGCTGCATCAAGATAACGCCAACAAGCGAGGCGGCGATAATGGCCTGAACGACGATAAGAAAATGGAAAATGCCCATGATGAATTCCGAATAATGAAAGGCAATAAGTTGCCGGTTGTTGCGCCCACATAGCGAGCGCATCACCGTTCTTCAATGCTATTCGCCGAAAGCTTGCGCTGCGGCTAAAATGGGTTCGAATTTCGCGCAGGTCAGACTTGCCCCGCCAATCAACCCGCCATCGACATTTTCAACCGCCAAAAGCTCGGCCGCATTGTCTCCGTTCATGGACCCGCCGTATAAAATCCGGACACCATCGCCGACCACACCATAACGATCGACCAGTGCGGCACGAATGGCGCCGTGCATTTCGCGTACATCCGCCATTTCCGGAATGCGCCCGGTGCCAATGGCCCAAACGGGTTCGTACGCGACACTCAACCAGTCGCCAGATATGTTCTGGGGCAATGAACCTGCAACCTGTCCCAAAACAATGTTTAGCGCATTGCCTGCGTCCCGCTCGGCAAGCGTTTCCCCGACGCAGATGATGACTTTCAGGCCCGCCTTATGCGCGGCTTGCGCCTTTGCCAGCACGTCGTTGTCCTGCTCATGCTGTGCGGCGCGGCGTTCGCTGTGCCCAACGATTGTCAAAGACGCCCCCGCATCAACCAACATATCCGCCGACACACATCCAGTATGCGCGCCTGAAGGCTGCATGTGGCAGTCCTGCCCCCCGATTGCAAAGCCATGTGCGACATTGCACGCCCTGCTGATGAGAGTTGCTGGCAAACATAATGCGGTTTCGACCGCTGGATAAATGAGCGACTTTTCCGCGATCGCGGCAATTTCGGCCAAGTCGCTTGCCATGCCATTCATCTTCCAGTTTCCGACAACCAACTTGCGCATGCCATTATCCTATCTGCAGGGTTTGCGAATCTTGTTTAGGCTCTGGCATGGTTTCAACAGTCGGAGCAAGTCTATCCCTTGATTGCCAAAGCCTTGCCGCCTAAAGCATCTCGCAACAATCGGCCTAGTCCGTAATATCAGGAAATTTCAGTTCATGATTACCTCCATTCGTTCGCTCATTAACTCCAAATTCGGCGCTATTTTTGCTTTGGGTTTTATCGGGATGATCGCCATTGCCTTCGCGCTTGGCGATGTGACCGGATCAGGCAATTTTGGTGGCTTGAGTGGCGGAAACGTTGCACGTGTGGGCGACCGGAACATCACATTGGGTGAACTGAACGATGCACTTGATAATCGGTTAAAGGCGGAACGTCAGAATAACCCTACGCTGGATATGGCCGGTTTCGTCGAGGGTGGTGGATTGGATTCAACGCTCGACCAGTTGATCAATCGCTACGCCATCACTGTGTTTGGTGAAGAATATGGTGTCGCCGTCAGCAAGCGTCTTGTGGATTCGGAAATTCGCAAAATACCCGGTGCCATGGGACTTGATGGTAAGTTTAGTGCAGACGCCTTTCGCGCCTTTGCCCAGCAAATTGGTGTAAGTGAAAAAGCGATCCGCGATGATCTGACACAGAATTTGTTTGCGCAACAAATCTTGCCGGCTGCGGCAAGCGGTCCGGCGGCGCCCGATGGCATGGCTCTGCCATATGCATCGTTGATGCTTGAGCAGCGTGCGGGACAAATCGCTTCGATTCCAGCCACCGCATTTTTGCCCAAGGTGCCTCCAAGCGCAGCGGCACTCACCAAATTCTATGCAGACAACGCCGCGAAATTCACGATCCCTGAAAAACGGGCAATCAGCTACGCGATCTTTGACAAGACTATCATTGCAGGCCGCGCAAAACCGACGGAAGCAGACATTGCGGCCTATTATAAAGCCAATGCTGCAAAGTTTGCCGCATCGGAAAGCCGCAACATCAGCCAGATGATCGTACCAACCGAAGCTGCAGCAAAGTCGGTTATTAGCCAGGTCGCGGCCGGCAAATCATTGGCCGACGTCGCCAATGGCTTGGGCCTTTCCGTAACGACAACCGCCAACGTCACCAAAAGCAGCCTTGCCAGCACGGCAACCCCTGCGGTTGCCGACGCGGTCTTTGCCGCAAAGCAGGGTACATTGGCAAAGCCAGCCCGCGGCAAGCTGGGCTGGACCGTTGCACGCGTCGATAGCGTGAACAACGTCGCTGCAAAATCACTTGCGGCGGCCCGCGCGGAAATCGAGAAGGAATTACTGCAGACGCGCAGTGAAGAAATGCTGACCGAAATGACTTCGGAAATCGAAGATGCATTTGCGGATGGCGGAACGATAGCTGACATTGCCAAGCAAAACGGCCTGTCGGTGAATACCTCGCCCAAATTGTTGGCGACGGGTCAGGATATCTCCAACCCGGCATATATACCCATTCCGGAAATGCAGGTCATTTTGCCCGCAGCATTCCAAATGGAAACCAGCGGTGAAGCCCAATTGATCGAGTTGGTACCCGGCGAGAAATTCGCGATGATTGCGGTTGCCGATTATGATGAAGCCGCGCCGCCACCACTTAGTGATGTCCGCGTCTTGGTTCAGCAACAATGGGCGTTTTCCGAAGGCGCAAAGGGCGCGCGCGCTGCTGCAGACCGTTTGCGTAAGCTGGTCGATAGCGGCCAACCGCTTCAGACTGCTCTTGCCGCGGCCAATGTCCAGGGCGCGCAGATTGAACGGCTGACCGGGACGCGTGCAGATCTTTACCGCGAGGGCCAGCCCGTGCCGCCGCCATTGTCGCTCATGTTCGCCATGAAAAAAGGCACCGCCAAAATTGTTCAGGCAGGCGGCGAGCGCGGATGGTATGTGGTGTACCTGACCGACGTTATTAAAGGTAACGCCAGCGGCAATGCGGATCTTCTTCGTGCCCGCAAGCAAGAGCTTTCCGGTATATTGCAGCAGGAATATGCCGCACAGCTGATCGTCGCTGCATCGAAAGATGCCGGTGTTGAAAAGAACGAAGACGGGATCGCGGAAGTGCGCACTCGCCTAACCAACCGTGACGGCAACTAAACCTGAACTCATATGGCGCAAGCGCATTGCTGATACCGAAACGCCGGTATCAGCGGCGCTGAAGCTGTTTGTTCCGGAGCGTGGCGATTTCATTCTGGAATCGGTCGAAGGCGGCGAAACGCGCGGACGGCATAGCCTTATCGGCCTCGCACCCGATCTGGTGTTCCGCGCGGCCGGCGATAGCGCCGAAATCAATAGTCAGTGGATGACCGACAGGACCGCTTTTGCGCCCTCTCCTTTGTCATCATTGGATGCGTTACGGGCGCTTGCCGCTGATTGCCGCATGGATGTTCCCGAAGAGCTGCCGCCCGCCCTCGCCTGCTTGGTGGGCTATTTCGGTTACGAGACAATTGGCTTGGTCGAAAAGCTACCGCGCGCACCGCAATCGGCGCTTGAGCTGCCGGACATGCTGTTCGTCCGTCCAACTGTCATATTGGTGTTCGACCGGCTGAAAGACGAAGTGTTCCTCGTCTCGCCAGTTTGGACCGGCTTAGGTGATCCACAGGCAGTGGCATTGGCGAATGAGCGCCTTGATGAGACAGAGCGGTTGTTGAACCTTGGCCAAGTGCCGTCTGCTGGCGCGGTGTCAGTATCCGAAGAACGCGAAATCAAGCTTACGCCTGTGTTGCCCGAGGGCCGCTATGCCCAGATGGTTGCGTCGGCCAAAGACTATATTGAGGCAGGCGATATATTTCAGGTCGTGCTTGCCCAGCGTTTCACCGCACCGTTTGACCTGCCGCCGGTGCATTTATACCGCGCCTTGCGGCGGATTAACCCGTCACCTTTTCTATACTTCATCGATCTTCCCGGCTTTGCGCTAATCGGCTCCAGTCCCGAGATATTGGTCCGCGCGCGCGGCGGCGAGGTAACCATCAGGCCAATCGCTGGAACGCGTCCGCGCGGCAAGAGCAGCATTGAAGACGCTGAAAACCGTGCCTCATTATTGGCTGACCCCAAAGAACGCGCAGAACATCTGATGCTGTTGGACTTGGGCAGAAACGATGTGGGCCGCGTGACCAAAGGTGGCAGCGTCACCGTAACCGACAGCTATATGGTCGAATTTTACAGCCATGTGATGCACATCGTCTCCAACGTTGTTGGGGAGCTTGCTGACGATAAAGACGCCATCGACGCTTTGTTCGCAGGCTTTCCCGCTGGCACTGTCAGTGGCGCACCCAAAGTCCGCGCCTGCGAAATCATTGCCGAACTCGAGCCAGAAACCCGCGGCGCCTATGCGGGCGGCGTTGGATATTTCTCGCCCAATGGCGATATGGACAGCTGCATCGTTCTACGCACTGGCATCGTCAAAGACGGTGTCCTTCATGTACAAGCGGGCGCCGGTATCGTGGCGGACAGCAACCCCGAATATGAACAGCGCGAGTGCGAGGCAAAAGCCGGAGCGCTGATTGCGGCTGCGCGTGAGGCTTTTCGTGTCGCGGGTGAAGCAAAATTCGGACAGTAGCTTGACGACTACGTAAAGGTCGTTAGCTAGTATCCATGCGTAAATTTCTGATAGCTTCACTGGCATTATTGTCCGCAATTCATACTCCGGCCAAAGCTGAAGTTGCGTCCCCCGCAGAGGAAGACGCTGTGTTCGCGAACTTTACCTTTGCGAATGGCGAACGTCTGCCCGAACTGAAAATTCATTATACAACGCTCGGCAAGCCAAAGCGCGACGCTAAGGGTAACGTCACCAATGCCGTGATGATCCTCCATGGCACCGGCGGCACGGGGCATCAGTTTTTTCAGCCTCAATTTGCGGGTGAGCTTTTCGGCCCTAGCCAAGTGCTCGACACAACCAAATATTTCATCATTTTGCCGGACAATATCGGCCACGGAAAATCGACGAAGCCAAGCGACGGGCTTCGGATGGCGTTTCCGAAATATGACTATGCCGACATGATCGCGGCGCAGCACCGGTTGGTGACCGAAAAGCTTGGCGTGAAAAAGCTGAAGTTAATCCTCGGGACCTCAATGGGCTGCATGCATGCGTTTATGTGGGGCGCGACCTACCCCGACGCCGTCGAGAAGCTTGCACCATTTGCATGCCTTCCTGTCGAGATCGCCGGACAAAATCGCATGTGGCGCAAGCTTTCCATGGATGCGATCAAAGCTGATCCGACCTGGAACAATGGTAACTATACAGCGCCGCCATTATCCGGACTGCGCACGGCAGCGAGCCTTAACCTAATAGCGAGCGCAAATCCGTTGGCGTTGCAGGCACAATATCCGACCCGCGCCACTGCTGAGGCGTTTACAGATGAAGCCTTCGCGCGGATCGTTACCCGCAACGATGCAAATGACATTATCTATCAGCTGGATTCTTCGCGGAATTACAACCCTTGGCCAACGCTTGAATCGATCAAGGCTCCGACATTATGGATTAACTCGGCCGATGATTTCATCAACCCGCCCAATTATGGCATCACGGAAACTGCCATGAAACGGATGCCCACGACAAAGTTCATCCTCATCCCTGCGTCTAAAGAAACAAAGGGCCATGGAACGCATAGTTGGGCCAAATTCTGGAAGGAGGAACTGGCAAAATTGCTTGCGCAATAGTGCCTCTTCCAACCACGAGTTAAAGCCGCTAGGGCATCGCCCATGATCCTTGTCATCGACAATTACGACAGCTTTACGTGGAACCTCGTCCATTATCTGATGGAGCTTGGCGCTGAGGTTGAGGTCGTTCGCAACGATGATATGTCAGCGGGACAGGCTCTGTCGTCGGGTGCGGAGGCTTTTCTCATTTCGCCCGGGCCGAAAACGCCGAATGAAGCGGGCGTGAGCCTTGAACTCGTCGCGGCTTGTGCAGAGGCTGGAAAGCCTTTGCTGGGCGTTTGCTTAGGGCACCAGACCATTGGCCAGCATTTCGGCGGCACCGTCGCCCGCGGCGGATTGATGCACGGCAAAACATCGCCGGTCACACATGATGGAAGCGGATTGTTTGAAGGCCTGCCGTCCCCGTTTCAGGCAACGCGTTATCATTCGCTTATCGTCGAAAACGTCCCGTCGAGCCTTGTCATTAATGCAACCAGCGATGACGGCCATGTCATGGGCTTTCGCCACGCGACGCTGCCGATCCACAGCGTTCAATTCCATCCCGAAAGCATTGCCACGGAACATGGCCATGCGATGCTGGCCAATTTTATGCGCATTGCCGGTATGGCCGTGAAGGAAAGAGCATGAACCCCTTCGGTCCCCTGCCCGACCCGCAGCATCTGTTTGACCATGACGAGGCCGCACAGGCCTTTGCGGACATCCTTGACGCACGTGCCTCTGAAGATGAAATACAGGCGTTCCTCGTTGCGCTCACCGCGCGCGGCGAGACTATGGTGGAAATTGCCGCCGCTGCGCAAGCCATGCGCGACCGGCTGATCCCCATTGATGCACCTGAAGGAGCTATCGATGTGTGTGGCACGGGTGGTGACGGGCATCATACGCTTAATGTTTCCACCGCCGTTTCAATCGTGGTTGCGGCGTGCGAGGTTCCAGTGGCGAAACATGGCAATCGCGCCGCGTCATCAAAGGCTGGTGCGGCAGATACGCTTGAAGCCCTCGGCCTCGACATGGAACGCGCCGGACGCATGGCGGAAGAGACGCTGAAAGACTTGGGCATTTGCTTTTTGTTCGCAGCCAACCATCATCCCGCGATGAAGCGGATTCAACCGATCCGCCAACGCATTGGTCAACGCACGATTTTCAACCTGATGGGCCCGCTTGCCAACCCCGCACGCGTAAAGCGCCAGCTGATCGGTATTGCACGGCCTGCCTATGTCCCTGTGTATGCTGAGGCGCTTCATCACCTTGGCACCGAACATTCGCGGATCATTTCGGGCGATGAAGGTCTTGACGAATTAAGCTTGGCCGGCGGCAATGAAGTCGCCGTGGTCGAACCCGAAGGCGTTCGGTACCAACGTACCACCGCCGCTGATGCGGGCCTACCTGTGCATCCGGTTGACGCCATTCGCGGCGGCGATGCGCAGCATAATGCGGCTGAGTTGCGCAAGTTGTTGCTGGGCGAACATGGCGCGTATCGCGACGCCGTATTGTTCAATGCCGCGGAGGCTTTGTTGGTCGCTGGTGTTGTTGAAACCATGCCCGATGGGGTTGAAGAGGCGGCAGAGGCAATCGATAAGGGCCTTGCCAATGCGTTGCTGAACTGTTGGGTGAAATATTGATGGCCGATAAGCTTGCAGAAATATGCGCGACCAAGCGCATGGAAGTGGCGGAACGAAAGCCGAAGGGCGTGTCGCATTGGCCTGCCCCATCCCCGCCGCGTGGCTTCGAAGCGGCGCTGCGTTCCAAAAGCGCATCTGGCATTGCGTTGATTGCGGAAATCAAAAAGGCGAGCCCTTCAAAAGGCCTCATCCGCGCAGATTTCGATCCAGCAGCCCATGCGATTGCCTATCAGGCGGGCGGTGCTGCTTGCCTCTCGGTTCTAACCGACGCGCCTTATTTTCAGGGGCATGAGGATTATCTCATCGCTGCGCGCACCGCCTGCGACCTGCCGGTCATCCGAAAGGATTTCATGGTCGACCCATGGCAGTGCGCCGAAGCACGGCAAATGGGCGGTGATGCCATTTTGATTATCGTCGCGGCATTAGACGATGTTGCCATGGTCGAAATCGAAGATGCGGCTTTTGCCGAAGGGCTGGATGTCCTTGTTGAAGTGCATGATGAGGCCGAATTGGACCGTGCGCTTACGCATCTGAAATCGAAATTGGTCGGCGTGAACAACCGCAATTTAAAGACATTTGAAGTCGATCTGGCGACGACCGAGCGTTTGGCAAAGCTTGTGCCCGCCGACATTTTGCTGGTGTGCGAAAGCGGCATTTCGACGCATGCCGATTGCCAGCGTATGGCATCATCCGGAGTCAACACCTTCTTGGTCGGCGAAAGCCTGATGCGGAACGCCGATGTTCAACTTGCCACACAACGGTTATTGACCGGACATGGCTGATCTCACGCATCTGGGTGCCGATGGCGCCGCACATATGGTCGATGTGTCGGCCAAAGCGGATACCGCTAGAGAGGCGGTTGCTGAAGGACGCATCACTATGTCCGCTGAGGCGCTTGAGGCTGTGCGCGTTGGCAACATCAAAAAAGGCGATGTGCTGGGAACCGCGCGGATTGCTGGCATCATGGCGGCTAAAAAGACGAGCGAACTTATTCCGCTTTGTCACCCGCTCATGCTCTCCAAAATTGCCATCGCTTTTGAATTTGAAGACCATGGCATTCGCGCAGAGGCGCGTGTGCGGTTAAATGGTCCAACGGGTGTGGAGATGGAGGCTTTGACCGCTGTGTCCGTTGCCTTGCTCACGCTGTACGACATGGCCAAGGCGCTCGATAAATCGATGGTGATTTCCGACATACGATTGCTGTCCAAAACGGGCGGCAAATCGGGCGATTGGCACGCATGATTTCGGTCGCCGAAGCGCAGGCCAGATTGTTGGCGCTGGCTTCGCCATTGCCATCTGTCGAACTGGAACTCGCCAAGGCTGCACGGCATTATCTGCACGGCACGCTCCATGCGAAACGCACACAACCTGCGGCCGATCTATCGGCAATGGATGGATATGCTTTATCATCGGCTGCGTTTCCCGGGCCGTGGCATGTAATCGGTGAAAGCGCCGCCGGTCGGCCCTTTGCAAGCGTATTGGAACATAACCAAGCCGTGCGCATCTTTACAGGTGCGCATGTCCCCGCTGGCGCGGATACTATTTTGATTCAGGAAGACGCTGCGCGTGACGGCGACACCCTCATGGCCACGACGAAGGATGCACTTGCGCCGGGCATGCATATTCGCACGGCGGGTGGTGATTTTTCGTCCGGCGATACCGTTCTCGCGAAAGGAACCTTGCTGGAGGCCGGACCGTGCGCGCTGGCGGCTATGGCTGGCCATGGCACCGTTCAGGTTGGCCGTTGGCCGCATGTAACGATTGTTACAACAGGCGACGAGCTCCTGCCTCCGGGCATAGAGTGCAGTCCAGCGCAGATACCATCATCAAACAGCCCGATGCTGCACGCGATGTTATCCAACCTGCCATGTAAAATCACGGATGCCGGCATTATTGCAGACCGGCTGACCGAACTGGAAACAAGGTTGAGTGCGCTTGCATCAACCACCGATATCATCGTCACGACGGGCGGCGCGTCGGTTGGCGACCATGATTTGGTCCAGGCTGCACTGCGCAATATTGGCGCAGATATGGACTTTTGGAAGGTCGCGATGCGCCCCGGAAAACCCGTGATGGCGGGAAAGATTGGCAACACAATAGTGCTGGGCTTGCCGGGCAACCCGTCTTCGGCGTTCGTAACGGCCTTTCTGTTCCTGCTGCCGCTGATACGCCATATGGCGGGCAGCCTGTCGCCCTTACCCGAAGTCTTTGAGGCAAAGGCCAACAACGCATTGTTTCCGGGCGGAAGCAGGACAGAGTATGTTCGCGCCAGGGTCGAAGGCGGTGCCATCACAGCTTTCACCTCGCGGGATAGCGGCTTGGTCTCGCCGCTATCGCACAGCAATGCGCTGATTATCCGTGATGTAGACGCACCTGCCACGCCATCTGGCGCGGTTGTGCAATATCATCGGCTGTTCTGACCGCAACGCGCTTGCAGTGCACAAATGTTCTTGACCTAACCGCATTTGTTCTCTAATCGTTCTTCTCATGTTCAACATGATGGAACCCTGAATATGCTTACAGCCAAACAGCATGAACTGCTTGTGTTCATTAACCAGCGACTTGATGAAAGCGGTATTTCGCCCTCATTTGAAGAAATGAAGGAAGCGCTGGATTTGAAGAGCAAATCGGGTGTGCATCGGTTGATTGGTGCTTTGGAAGAACGCGGCTTTATCCGCCGTCTTGCAAACCGCGCCCGCGCGCTCGAAGTGATGAAACTGCCCGATGGCGGCAACTTGCGTAGCGATAATGTGACCAAGCTTACCCCCGCGGTTGCCAGCAACAAGGCGCAGGTGCATTTGCCGGTGGCTGCAAACGACGTCATGGAAATCCCGCTGCATGGCAAAATTGCTGCGGGTGTTCCGATTGAAGCGTTGGAAGGCCAAAGTTCCTTGTCGGTGCCCATGGCGCTGTTGGGCGCTGGCGAGCATTATGCGCTGGAAGTTTCCGGCGACTCGATGATCGAGGCGGGGATATTGGATGGTGATTACGCCCTCATCCGTAAAGCCACCACCGCGCGCGATGGCGAGATTGTTGTGGCATTGGTTCATGGTGAAGAGGCAACGCTGAAATATCTGCGCCGCGAAGGTCAGAAAATCCGTTTGGATCCGGCCAACAGCACATATGAACCGCAATATTATGCGCAGCATGAGGTTGAGGTTCAGGGTAAGCTAGCGGGTCTATTACGCAGATATCATTGATGTAAATCTGCGTTTTGCTGCGCAGCTTTGGCTGCCTCCACCCATGGCATATGCGCGCGATTTTCGTTGGCGGTTATCACGCGCTGTTCGGCCAAATAGATAGCAAGTCCGCCGGTCTGCTCTAGCAGCCTGCGGTCTGCTTTAATCCATTTCGGTCTGCAGCTTTGCGGCAACCATCGGTCGCTCATGACGATGTCCACGCGCCTGCAGGCCGCAGCCATCTCCATCGCTGGCACTCGATAGGCCGTGCGCGTTGCCAATATCGTCCACGTCCTGTTGTGCGCAGCTATCGATATAATGCAGTTGTCGGGTGTGCAGTTTGCGCCCGGCCATTGTTCTATCGGTGTGGCGACAGCATTGCTTCCCGCTTTTTCGGAGATCATGTCCCGAACAAAGTCGCCTGCCTTTCCACGCAATAGTGCGACTTTTCCGTCGGCTGCGACGAGTGCGAGATGTTTTCCATCACCCGTGACCAATATATCGGGCCGTGGTGCCAATATCATTCCCGCAATGCCGACAAGGAAAATCGGGATACCGACATAACGGATGTGCGTTTGCAGCAAGCCAAAAAGCAATGCCCCTGCCCAGAATGCCGCATAAGACCAGATGGGCATTTCAGGCATCATCGACACCGCGCCGGGCAAACCGCTCACAAAATGTGCCAATGCCAAAATCGCCAAAATCCCTTGTCCGGCGAGCCACCAGAAAGGCCCGCCAAGGCCGACCAAATCGAGGGCAAGTGCCAACGCCTCCAACGGCATAATCACGAATGTCGTCATGGGTATCGCGACGACATTGGCGAAGGCTCCGTAAAGTCCGGCCTTATGAAAATGAAACAACGCGATCGGGGCCAAGACCATTTCGATGGCGAGCCCGGTGAGCACCAGTGAAAGAACGGCCCGGGCAACTCGATATAGCGTCGGCTCGTCCCGCCGTTCGGCAAAGCGCTTCACCAGTGGTAGTTCGTGAAGGATGACAATCGTGGCAACAGCGGCGAAGCTCAGTTGAAAACTTGGACCGGCCAATGCCTCTGGCCAGAATAGCAGGACAATCAACGCGCCAAATGCAACCAGACGCAGGGTCAGCGCGTCCCTGCCCAACGCCAGTGCCACGAGCACCAAAAGCGCAGCAATGCAGGAACGTATCGTTGGCACCTCTGCGCCCGTTAAAAGGGTATAGGCTACTGCCCCCATTGCCGCAGCGGCCGCCGCACAGATCGGCACAGAAATCCGCAAGGCCAGCCATGACGACAATGACAGCAACCGGCTGACCGCGATAAAGATAAATCCAACAACCGCCGTCACATGAAGCCCGCTAATTGAAAGCAGATGCGCCAACCCGCTGTCCCGCATCGCTTGTGCATCCGCCTCGCTTATGTGCCCCTGGTCCCCCGTCACAAGCGCCGCGCCAATGGCACCAGCATTAGGCGGCATGGATGTCAAAATATGCTGCGTGAGTTGCGCCCGCTTTGCCGAAAACATCGCATTGGTCCTTGCGGGCGCAATTAAGGTTACGGTTCCCAATGCAGACCCGGTTGCGCCGATCTGTTGAAACCATGCCCGGCGCGCAAAATCATATCCGCCCGGCAAGGTTGGCCCAGCAGGCGGCATCAACCTCGCCCGCAACCGAATGACCGCGCCCACTTGAAATGTTGATTGATATTGTTCGGGCGAAAGATTTACGCGGACGACCGGAGGCAATCCGCCCCGTGCGTCGGTTGCAAGGCGCAGGCGTACAACCTCCCGTGCCGTAAGATTTTCGACGACTTCAATCCGCCCATAAAAATCACCGATCCAAATCTTGCCCAGCACGGGTTTGTCGACGACCGCCGACTTCAGGCTAATGAGCCCGAAACCAAGCAAAATGGCGACTGCCGCCATCCCGAAAAATTGACGGCTGCGGCTATGCGGTTTCGCCAGCAACGCAAACAGCGCAACCGCAATGGCCATTAACAACAGTCCCGGGGCCGCCGAAGCCCCACCAAATTGCCAAATGACGATCCCGATGCCTATGCCAACCGGCAACCACAAAGGCAGCTGATCGCGCTCCCGATCAAGCCAATTTTCAAGGGCGCTGAACCACCTACGCCCCCCGCCCAAGCGCGGCATATTGTTGAGGGCCAAAATGTCCGATATCCCCACCACAAACGCTACCTACCACCATTATGCAGCGTGGCAAATAACCTCCCAATTTTTGGCTATTGTTTGCCTTGACGGCTGCTAAATTTGCTACCATTGGGCTAGCAACGACAAAGCCATTTTCTCCCCATGAAATAGTGGCATTTGAAGGACCGAAAGCAGTCGCAAACGACGTTTTGAACGTTCTGTGTCTTAAACGGAAATATGCCCGGTTGGGCGGCCCGCTATGTCGGGTAGCAATGTATGGAGTTTGAAAATGGCCGATAATAACGCAACTCTTACCGTTGGCGAAAACAGCTTTGAATTGCCGATCATGAAAGGTTCGGAAGGACCCGACGTAATCGATATCCGCAAATTATATGCAGTGTCAGATCATTTTACGTTCGATCCCGGCTTCACCTCGACCGCAAGCTGCGAATCTGCGCTGACGTTCATTGACGGTGATGAGGGCATCCTGTTGCACCGTGGTTATTCCATTGAAGAGCTTTCGGAACAGTCCAGCTTCATGGAAGTATCATATCTTCTGCTGAATGGTGAACTCCCCAACAAGGCGCAGCTCGATCATTTCAGCCACACCATTTCACGCCACACGATGCTGCATGAGCAGCTGGCGACATTCTACCGCGGTTTCCGCCGCGACGCGCACCCAATGGCGATCATGTGCGGTGTCGTCGGTGCACTATCGGCATTTTATCACGACTCGACGGATATCAGCGACCCAACGCATCGCATGATTTCCAGCCATCGTTTGATTGCCAAAATGCCAACCATCGCCGCAATGGCTTATAAATATTCGGTTGGTCAGCCATTTGTTTACCCGGACAATAGCCTATCCTACACTGGCAACTTCCTGCGCATGACCTTCGGCGTCCCTGCCGAAGAATATGTTGTAAACCCAGTCATCGAACGCGCGATGGACCGGATTTTCATCCTCCATGCCGACCATGAACAAAATGCCTCAACATCGACCGTACGTCTTGCTGGGTCATCGGGTGCCAACCCGTTTGCATGTATCGCAGCGGGCATTGCCTGTCTTTGGGGCCCAGCGCATGGTGGCGCGAACGAAGCTGCGCTCAACATGCTGCGCGAAATCGGCACGCCGGATCGCATTCCGCATTACATTGAACGTGCCAAGGACAAGAACGATCCCTTCCGCCTGATGGGCTTTGGGCATCGGGTCTACAAAAACTACGATCCGCGCGCCTCTGTCATGCAGAAAACGGTGCGTGAGGTTCTGACCGAGCTGAACATTACCGACCCGATCTTCGATGTTGCGATGCAGCTTGAAGAAATGGCGCTAAATGACCCATATTTCATCGAAAAGAAGCTGTTCCCGAACGTAGACTTCTATTCCGGCATCATTTTGTCGGCGATTGGTTTCCCGACGGAAATGTTCACCGTGTTGTTCGCACTATCCCGCACTGTGGGCTGGGTTGCACAATGGAATGAAATGATTTCCGATCCGGCACAAAAAATCGGCCGCCCGCGTCAATTGTACACGGGTCCAAACCACCGCCCATATCCGAGCCTAGACCAGCGTTAATTATTGTGGAAGGCGGAGCGTGAATTTAGCGCCTCCGCCTTTTGCATCCTCAACGGTAAGATCACCGCCCATCGCGCGTGCCAGGCGTCGTGATATATAGAGACCAAGGCCGCTTCCGCCATCACCGGTGCGTCCTAAGCGTTCAAATTTCGCAAAAATACGTTCGTGGTCATCGACGCTAATGCCCGGACCTTGGTCCGACACGGATATATATGCAAATCCATCCTCCGTGCCGACGTCCACCTGAACCTCAGTTCCGTCGGGCGAATATCGGATCGCATTGGTGATAAGGTTCAGCATGATCTGGAGCACGCGCTTGAGCTCTGCTGTGGCCGGCACATATGTTTGGGCGTCAGGCAGCGAGATCGTCATGCGGTGATCTGCAGCCGTTAACGTCAGCAAACCAGCAGCGCGCCGCGCAACATCGCCTAATTCGATATCATCCTTTGCGGTCGAAAAGCCGGGTCGTTCGACGGCTTCCAAATCGCCCAAATCGTCCACAAGGGCCGTAAGATGCCGCGCCGCATTGGCAATGTCGCGGGCATATGCGGCATAATTTTCACGAATTGGCCCCAACAACTCGCTGCCCATCGTTTCGGCATTGGCAATGATACGACCCAATGGTTGCCGAAGAACCGGCGCAAGCTGCTTCCCAAAAAGTGCGCCCGAAGATGATCTATCCGCCTGCGCAAAGTTAGCTACCTCGACCTTCCCGTGTTGGGTAAGGGACAGCGTATAGCCAGAAATCTGCCCTGCGCCGTCACGTTCGGCCTGCCCCGATACCGACATACACATATCGTTGAGTGTACGAACGCTGCGGCGACTGATCGGGAGAAACCTCTCAACATTCTGGAAGGCTGGTGGTGCGTCCTGGCCGAGAAGCCTGCCGAGTATGATTTTAGCTGAAGAGCCAAAATCTGTATTTTTTACAATTTTTTCAACTGGTCCGCTGGCGTCAACAAGGCGCAAGGTTTGATCAAATCTAAGCTTGACCGGTTCTTGACCTTGATCAGGCCATATATCTCGCGACTTTGGCTTGACCGCAACATTACCAATATCGCGCCAGCCCAAGATGGAAAGTTTAACGTCCTTGTTAAAAGGCTCGGCCTCCACCCACAGCTCAAGACTGTTTTGCCCGTCCGCAACGCGAACAGCGCGCGCGAGCCGCATTCGAAGACCTGCGACCATTTGCGTAAGGCTAAGCAAGGCTGGGCACGCCAGCGTACCGCCCAGATTGCCACCTGCCCGAATATGAAGCTGCTGCAACGCGTCGTCCGCACGCAGCAAGATACCCGCAGACGACACCTCACCTGATATAACGCGCGAAAAAGGCGCAGCATCGTTCATGTTTTGCCAAAACTTAAAAACAGTGACCGGGCAGTTGACCAATCGCTGAGTTGCTGTCCGGCCATTTCAGGGGTGAAATGTGCATACTCAGCCTCGAACAGCGCAGCTTCGCGGATAGAGAGTATCTGAGATCGCAAGTCGATCATCGTCTGCAGAGCCACATGCTTTGGAATGCCGGCGGCGGCCAACATGACCATCATCGGAAATGCAGACTCAAAATCTATCAACCGAAGGATATGATCATGCCCGATATTCAAGTCCGTGCCGAGATGGGCAACGAAAAGGTGGATCCCGGCATAATGTGGATTGGACAGCGAGGAACGATCTTCGCCGCTTAAAAAATGCACAATTTTTCGGGCGGATGCCGGTGCTGTCCGCGCTTCGTCATAGCTTGCAATCAACGCGCGCGCGTTATGGATTATCCTATCCGATCGGCTTCCGGATAACAACTCAAGCGCAGCGACAATCCGCCAACACATTTTGTGCAAAAGCTCCGGTGGCAGCGTCAGATAAGACCGGCCCTGCGAACGCAACTGCACGCTATCCGCGGCGAGCAACGCTTGTGCCGCATCGGTCACATGTGTGTCTGCATGGTCGAGCAACTCAACCGCCAATTGGGAAAACCCGCCCCCAAGCCGTGCCATCAAATTGTCTTCAGCAACACGTGCGAGCGCGAAATCAACAAATTCGGATTCCCGCAAAAACCCGGATCGCGCAAGCAATGGTCCGCACATCGATTCCACGGTAGCGCCCTGCAACCTTGCTTCAATGTCACGCACGATCTGCAACAGTTTTACTGAAACTGCGCTTATTGTGGCCTCCGACGGTGTGTGGACCGCTGATGGAAATATAATGGATGCGACGTCGTGGCACAGGGCATCAACATCGCGGGCATGTGCGCACGCGATTGAGAGCAGATCATCTTGGGGACCAAGTAAAGCGTCCAAAGCCTATCCACTAACGTTCGTGGACGCCGTTATAGGTTTTTTCGGTTAACGGCGTTTTAAGGCTGATCCGCCTTTTTATCGGGGCCGCTATCATAGCATGCGAACATAAACGCGCTCAGCTGCGCGACCATGATCCATTGCAGCGCATTGGTGAAGCCGAGACCGGCTGTACCGGCCAAAGCCAAAATGGACAGCAAGGCTGGCGACCGCAGAAGCCCGTCGGCCCAACGCGGCAACACGACATGCATGCAAATCCATGCGATGGAGGCCACCGCAAATGCAGCGAATAGGCCATCATTCGTATAAGACGTATCCATATACGCCGCGCCAAACATCGCAATAACAAGCAACGACAAGGTCACTGCCGTCAGCTTGGGGATTTTACCCTGTCCGTTCAGATCGTCAGTGGTTGCAAGCCGCAGAGAATTGGATGCGACAGCACCAAAGGCCGCGCCAGTTGCTGCTAAATCGAAGCCGGACATGCCAAGCGCCACAGCGCCCAACGCAAAAATCGGACCCGCAAATTTGACGATCTTAAGGCCGATTGGACTTTGCCATAGGATGGGAACCAATTTGGCGGATACTGGCCCCAGAATCCGAGCCTCAACAAAACCCGGCTGACTTAAAACCCGCCTACGTAAAATTTGCTTGTTCAGCTGCACAAAATCCTGCGGACCTTGGACGATGTTCAAGGTTCCGTTGTTAACATGTTGTTGCGACAAAAGTCTCAACGGCACATTCGCGAGGATGGCCTGCCGCAGCAGCGAGGAAATGATGCTCCAGTCTTCGGGTAGATCTTTCAGCATCGCGATCGTGCTCGCGCCCACAATCGAGATGCCTGCCCAGCGCGTATTCAAATCGATGCGCTCAAAAAGGCTATTTTCGTCGCGCCCATCCACCGTAGCCACGAAGTTATCCGGCGATTTCGAAAGCGTTTCGACAAAGTCAGGCTGCACATATAGCTGCCCAGATTGAACCCAAATACGGTCGTCGAGCTTTAAATAGCGCTGAATATCCGCACCTGTGCGGACGAAATCGACGAGGACGTTTTTCTGCCGCCATTGATCGGCCAAGGCCAGCATTGCGCCGTCCATATTTTCCACTTCAACCAGAAACCGTGAAATTCCCGCGCGGAAAAGCGTTTTGATCTGATACTCCACGAGCGAACCGCCCGCCAACTCGGTATTTGGCTTATCCATGGGCGCTCGCGACGCAGACACATCGCCACCGGTAACGGACAGCAACGCGACAGAGAGCTTTTCGGGAACGCGCGCGGATACCATAAGTCAGATATGAAGATTAGATGTCTTTTGCCAATCAAAATCTACAAAAATGGATCAATCATTGCGCAATGAAATGTTCGATATCGCATATAGCATGATTGAGTTTACGAATGACGACAGGATCACCGGGCGCGCCTTCGCTTGCTTCGTCCGCCAGCACCATGAGGTGTGTCGCGCCAAAGCTTGCGGCCAAACCTTTTAAACGCCAGCTGGAATACTGCCAATTTGCGTCGCAACGCGCCCGCGACAATAGGCTGATTTGGCGCTTTACGCTCTCGACGAAAGACACACGCAGTTCCGCCATTAAGGATGCGTCATCCCCCACTGCAGCCTTTAACGCTGTGTCAAATGCACCATAATCCATCGACATTTTTCGGTGTTACAACAGATGGTGTTAAGTTTGCGTTTCTCTCTCGCAATAATGTGGTAAAAAGGATTTATGACCACACGCTCAAAAATCGTCGGCTTGACGCAGCACATCTCGGACCAATCTTCGCACGACGATGTCGCGGCCGAAGCTCATGCGACAGCGGGTTCGCTTCCGGATGCTGCCGACACAGCAAATATTGAAGATACGTATGAATTTGAACAGCCCCAGCGTAGTGTTTTGGCATTTGTGGTGCCGGCGGTGCTTCTCCTCGCATTTGCGTGTTGGACCGCATTTTTCGGACTGACCTATTGGCCTGAGGCGCAAGCAGGCCTCAGCAACAATCGCATTGTTGAGCTCATTGTGCGTTGGGCCGTTCCCGCATTACTGATCGCCGTGTCTTGGTTGTTGGTGATGCGTAACAGCAGCCGGGAAGCAACCCGATTTGGTAACGTCGCAGCGTCGTTGCGCAACGAAAGCGTTTTACTGAGCCAGCGGATGCGCACCGTGAACGAAGAAATCGCGTTGGCCCGCGAGTTTTTGTCGCAAAATGCGCGCGATCTCGAGTCGCTTGGACGCCAGTCGTCCCAAAAATTGATGGAGTCAGCCCAGGTCCTTACCGCGGCGCTCGCCGATAGCGACCAAAAAGCAAAGACACTTGAGACTGTAAGCCAATCCGCAAACACAAATCTTGAGCAGCTCCGCAAGCATTTGCCAGTTGTTACAAGCGCAGCGAAAGATGTGACCAACCAGATCGGCAGCGCTGGCAACAACGCCCAGATGCAGATCAAATCGCTCATTGCGACTTTGGAGCGCGTTCGCGATGCAGGCAAATCGGTGCGCGATTATATCGATGGCGTTGAAGTGCGCGCCGACGATATGGCTGTTAAATTGGAACAGTCGCTGAGCAGCAGTGCAAAATTGCTCGACATGCGGAGTGCAGAGGCGCTTGACCGCAGCGCCGAAATGGCGACGTTGATGGATAGCGCAACGCAAGCCATGTCCAGCGGCATCGCGCAGGCATCGGGTGACATTGGCGCGATCCTCTCCGTTAGTCAGGAACAGATTCAGTCGAGCCTTACCGAATTACGGAAGGCTCTTGGCGACGTTGGTAGCCAAACCGATCAGGAAGAGGCGCGCATCCGTGCAATGATTGCGACGATCAGCGCGCACATTCATTCAAGCGCACAGCAGATTTCAGAGGTTGACCGCGTCGCGACCGACCAGACGTCCAAACTGGCCTTTGCCGTATCCGCTTTGGGCGACAGCACGCGCACTGTTGGTTCGGCGCTGACAGACAATCAACTTGTCACCCAACAGCTGATCGACCAGTCCCATAAGCTGTTGGAGTCGCTTGGTACGGCGAACCATGAAATTAGTGAGACAATTCCTGCATCTATGGATGCCCTCAGCCTACAATTGTCCGATGGCGTCGCGCAGATAAAGTCCGCTTTGACGAACGCGGAATCGCTCGAGCAATTGAGTGGCAGCATGCTTGAGAAGCTGAACGGTCTGGAGCAGATTATTGCGACCCAGCGCGACTCTGTGGACGCACTGATGACGCAGAGCGATGCCCATTTCGCCGCCCGCCATGACCAAGTCGATGCGCTTGGCTCGTCGCTGCGACAGACACAATCGCTACTTCAGGAAATGTCGGATGAGGCAAATGGCCAACTGGTGACCGCATTGCTGCGTGTCCGCGAATCCACACGCGCTGCGGCGGAAAGCAGCCGGAAGATCTTGGATGATGAACTCGCCCATATCTCCGAGCAACTGACCGAACAAAACCGGACTGC
Source organism: Sphingorhabdus sp. (assembly GCF_044374345.1). GTDB lineage: Bacteria > Pseudomonadota > Alphaproteobacteria > Sphingomonadales > Sphingomonadaceae > Sphingorhabdus_B. The sequence continues at coordinate 36,018 of NZ_JBILOS010000005.1, forward strand.
ACTTGCCAATGCACTGGACGCGCAAGTTGCGTCGATGAACGCTGCCGTTCAGGAAGCGATTGAGCGCAATGTAGAGCTATCCGAAGCTGCGACCGGTCTGGTCGTCAAGCAGCTGGCTGAGCTAGGCGAAATGACGACCACTCTTGAAGGCCGCATTGCCGATAGCAAAAACAGTTTTGAATCGGTTCAAGATGACAGCTTCGCCCGCCGCATGGTGCTGTTGACGGAATCGCTCAACTCAACAGCCATAGATGTCACGAAAATATTGTCGAACGACATCACAGACACCGCATGGGCGTCCTATCTCAAGGGCGACAGGGGCGTGTTTACCCGCCGTGCCGTGCGCCTTATCGATTCAAAAGAAGCAAAGATCATCGCCAATCATTATGGCAACGACAGCGAATTCCGCGAGCATGTGAACCGCTATGTGCACGACTTTGAAGGCATCATGCGCCTGTTGCTCAGCACACGTGATGGCAACGCCATTGGCGTCACGCTTTTGTCGTCCGATATTGGCAAGCTATATGTTGCGCTGGCCCAAGCGATCGAGCGGCTTCGGAAATAAGCCTTAAACAGGCCTATTTATGAGCCAGTCAAAACTGTGCCGGTCGACCCAGCCATACACATAATTGGTGTAATATAGACCAAAGAGCGCTGCGGATAACAATGTTGTCCGCAACAATATGGTGCGCGGTTGGAAGTTCCCGGGAGCGCTGTCGGCTTGTCCTGGTACCTTAGGCAGCCCTAATTCTTCATGCGTACGCACGCCGATGGGAAGGATGACAAACGCGGTCATCACCCAAAAAAGCGCGTAAATGGCTATAATTGATGTCCAGTTCATGCGGTCTCCAATATCATCACATCAACAATCGGTTTTTTGCCGGTCCAACTGACGGCAACACGGCGAACGGCCAAACGAACGGATTCGCGCAGCTTTTCATAATCGCCACGATTATCCTTAATCGCCTTTATCGCAGCTGTCGTGGCTTCGTCGATAAAATCATCCAGATCTTCTTCGATGGGAACGCCATGCAAACGGATTTCCGGGCTTCCCAACAATTTGTCATTCGCACCAAGCGCGAACGCGACCGATATCAACCCGTACCAAGACAGACGCCGGCGTTCGTTCAACGTAGCGCCGTCCGCCGCGATGATGGTGTCTCCATCGAGAATGAGGCGCCCGGTACGTTCCTTGCCAATCGTCTTTGGTTCGCCGGGTGCCAAACGCACGACGTCACCATTTGACTGCACGACAGCCTTTGGAACGCCATGCGCGCGCGCGAAACGTGCTTGCTCTGCCATGTGCCGACGTTCGCCATGCACTGGGACGAGGATTTCAGGCCTGATCCAATCATATAGAGCCGCAAGCTCCGGCTGCCCCGGGTGACCCGATACATGGACATGCGCCTGCTTTTCGGTAACCGTCAGAATGTTGCGCTCGGCCAGCTTGTTCATGATGATGCCAATGGCAATTTCATTGCCCGGTATCTGCTTGGACGAGAAGATGACGGTGTCGCCCTCCTCCAGCTTCACGGGATGATTACCTTCTGCAATGCGCGCTAACGCAGCGCGGGCTTCGCCCTGCCCGCCTGTCGCAACAACCATGACTTCGTGGCGCGGCAGGCTGTCCACTTTTTCCATATCAATGGTTTTGGGCAGGTCTTTCAAATAGCCATTGGCCTGCGCTGCCTCAAGGATACGGTGCAACGACCGACCGGCAAAGCACAAGGTCCGGCCGCTTTCGCGTGCAACTTCGCCCAACGTCTGCAACCGCGCTGCGTTGGAGGCGAAAGTTGTCACAACAACCCGCCCCTTCGCGGCCCTGACGGACTTTAGCAGGTCGTCCTTCACGCTGCCTTCGCTGCCGCTATATTCATTGTTGAAGACGTTTGTGGAATCGCACACCATCGCCAATATGCCGGTGTCCCCAATCGCGGTTAGCGCGTCGGCGGTCGTTGGGCGGCCCAATACAGGCCGTTCGTCCAATTTCCAGTCACCGGTATGGAAAATCTTGCCATAAGGCGTGGTGATCAAACAGGCGCTCATTTCAAGGATGGAGTGCGCCAGCGTCACAAATTGAAAATCGAACGGCCCCATGGAGAATGCGCCTTCCATGGGAATAACATTCAGCTCCACAATATCGGCGATGCCTTCTTCCTCCAGCTTACCGCGAATGAGCGTTGCTGTGAACGGCGTCGCATATAAAGGCACACCAAGGTCGGCTGCAAAATAGGCCACTGCGCCAATATGGTCTTCATGACCATGCGTCAGGACGATGCCCAAAAGGTCTTTTTTACGCTTCTCAATAAATTCCAGATCTGGAAGTACGAGGTCAACGCCGGGATATTCTGAATTGGCAAAGGTGAGGCCAAGGTCGACCATCACCCACTTGCCATCGCAACCATATAAATTGACGTTCATGCCAATTTCATTTGACCCGCCAAGAGCAAGGAAAAGCAGTTCATTTTTTGGGGTCGTCATTATGTAATTTCTCTATTCCTGTACAAAAGCGCGAGCCCCCGCAGCGTCAAATCGGGTTCTACCCGGTCAAATAAATGGCCATGTTGCTGAAACAAGATTGCCAAACCGCCGGTCGCAATAACCGATACCGGTTCACCAATTTCATTTTTCATTCGGGCAATCATTCCCTCGATCATTGCCACATAGCCCCAATAGATACCAATCTGCATTTGTCCAACAGTGGTTGTGCCAATGACACTTTCATTCGGCGGTGGTTCGATTGCAATTCGCGGCAGCATCGCCGCTGCGCCATATAAGGCATCCAGCGACAGATTAACGCCCGGTGCGATGCTTCCGCCATAGTAAGACCCATCGGGCCCAATATGGTCAAACGTCGTAGCCGTGCCGAAGCTAATCACAATCTTATGCCCGTCGGCGAGCGCATGTGCCGCGACGGCATTCACGGCGCGATCTGCGCCAACTGAATGCGGTTCCGCAACACGCAGCTGAATGCCCCACCCAACGGCCCCTCGTCCAGCCACAAGCGCTTCACAGCCAAAATAATGCTTCGCCAACAGCTGCAGATTGTGCAGCGCACGCGGCACGACGGTCGCGATGATTACGGCGTCGATATCAGATCGGCGGAATCCCGCCATCTGGATGAGCTGATCCAGCCAAACCGCATATTCATCGGCAGTGCGGCGCGCGTCTGTGGCGATGCGCCAGCGGTGCAATATCTCGCCGCTGTCATCGACCAAAGCAAATTTCGCGTTGGTATTACCTGTGTCTATTGCGAGCAACATCGCCCACCCCTTTACACTAGAAAAACATCTGCTGCATGAATGGCACGAATTGTGCCGTCCGCCAAGCTAAGCCGCAGCGCACCTTCATCGTCCAAGCCTTGGAAAAGCCCATGCAATTCTTCGCCATCGGGCAATCGCGCCGACAGGGCTGTTCCGCGCGGATGCGCACATTCTTCCCACTGCCGGATAATCGGCCCCGTGCCCGACAGCCGCCAGATCGCCAGGTACCGGGCAAAGGCATCGGCCACGATTTCCACACTCGACTGCGCGTCAGGTGGTGTTGCACCAAGCGCGGCCAAGTCTGACACCTTGCGGTCAAGATTTTCCGGATGCCAAACCAAGTTTAGCCCAATGCCGACAATGACCGCGTCGGCCGATCGTTCCAGCAATATCCCGCACAATTTAGCTCCATCGCGCGAAAGAATGTCATTTGGCCATTTCAGGGAAATGTCGACATGCGGTGCGATCTGCCGGATAGCATCGAACACGGCCAACGCTGTTACAAAAGCCAAGCTGGCTGGCGCCGGGTCGGTATCCCGCAGACGAACAATGGTGCTTGCGAACAGATTGCCCTTTGGGCTTTCCCAGCTGCGGCCCAGACGCCCTCTGCCGCCGTCCTGCGCATCAGCGCGAAGCCATAGTCCTTCGGGTGCACCCTGCGCTGCGCGCGTCAACAAATCCGCGTTCGTTGACCCTGTGCGCGCAACCTCTTCAAATATCAGCGTCAGAACAGCGCCTTTGCCGCAACCGCGGTCCAAACGCCGAGCGCTGGAATGGCAAAATACCCAAGCGGCGAGTTGGCCGCGGCAAGAATGCCACCGGTCCAGACAAGCACCTTATCATCGCTTTCCGCGATAACATCTGCCGCATCATCAAAGTACATCACTTTGACAACCTTAAGGTAATAGAATGCGCCAATGACCGACGCCGAGATGCCGATGACCGCCAAAGGCAGCAGGCCGGCGGCGACAGCGGCATTGAATACCACCAGCTTACCCCAGAAGCCGAACAATGGCGGAATGCCCGCGAGACTGAACATGAAAATGGCAAAGGCTGCAGCAAGTGCGGGACGAGTCTTGGACAGGCCAGCGATATCGGCAAATTCTTCGCGATAGTTGCCGTCTTTGTCCTTCAACTGCATCAAGCACACAAATCCGCCCAAGGTCATGGCCACATAAATAGTCAGGTACACAAGCATGGCAGCAATGCCCTGCTCTGTTCCAGTGGCAAGCCCGATGAGGATGAAGCCCACATTGTTGATCGAGCTGTACGCCATCAGGCGCTTGAGGTTTTGCTGACCAATTGCGCCAACCGCGCCGATGATGATCGACATCAACGCCACCGCAATAATGATTTGCTGCCACACCAGAACCTGCGAACCAAATGCCTCAAGCACAACGCGCATCAACAAGGCGATCGCTGCAACCTTTGGTGCGCTCGCAAAAAATGCGGTGACCGGTGTTGGTGCGCCTTCATAGACGTCGGGCGTCCACATATGAAATGGCGCGGCACTGATCTTAAATGCCAATCCGGATAGGATGAACACGATACCAAAGATCAGGCCAAGGCCGACTTCCTTGTCCATCGCGAGGCCGATTGCGGCAAAGCTTGTCGATCCGGCAAAACCATAGACCAACGATGCGCCGAAAAGCAGCATACCGCTCGCAAGAGCGCCAAGGACGAAATATTTTAGGCCGGCTTCCGCCGAACGGCCATCCGAGCGCACGAAGCTGGCCAGAACATAGGCCGAGAGGCTCTGAAGCTCCAAACCGATATACAAGGAGACCAGGTCCGTCGCCGATACCATAATGCCCATACCGACGCAGGAAAGGACGATAAGAACCGGATATTCAGCGCGCATTGCGCCTGCTTTCTCCAAGAACCGCGGGGCGATGGTCAGAGAAATAGCTGCAGCAATATAAATCAGGAGCTTGGAGAAATTGCCAAAGGCATCATTCACCATCAAACCATCAAAGGCCGACGCGCTGGAGCCCGTACCAAGCGAGCTCGCGGTGAAAGCAGCGGCGGCACCCAAAGCAGCAACAGCCAATATGCTGATAAGGCGGCCAGCCTGATCCATCCAGGCAGCCAACAAAAGCAAGGCAAGCGCGGAGAAGCTGAGAATAATCTCAGGACGCACCAAGGAGAGCGAAGCAGTAAGTTCCATTATTAATGGCTCCCCTCAGCCACGTCTTTTTTAGGTTCATGAACAACGCGAAAGCGCGCTGTGGTCGGGTCGACAGCCATCAATTTACTATCGCCAGCTGGAGCCGCCCGTTCAATACGATCAACGATTGTCGCAACATCGCGGCGAATGGGTGCAAGGAATGTTTCGGGATATACGCCCATCCACAACACAACGACCGCAATCGGTGCGAGCAGCCACATTTCGCGGCCGTCAATATCCTGCATCGCAGCCGCGTCTGCATTGACCTGCGGCCCGAATGCGATCCGACGATAGAGATACAACATATATCCAGCGCCAAGGATGATGCCCGTTGTCGCAATCAGCGTGGCCCAAGTGGACACCTTATAGGCGCCCGCGAGGCTCAGAAACTCCCCGACAAAGCCGCTTGTTCCGGGCAAGCCGACGCTGGCCATGGTGAACAGCATGAACAGCAATGCGTATTTGGGCATATTCACGCTGATGCCGCCGTAACGGCTGATTTCGCGTGTGTGCAGGCGGTCGTAGATCACGCCAACGCAAAGGAAGAGCGCGCCCGATACCAAACCGTGGCTGAGCATCACGATGATCGCGCCTTCAATACCCTGTTGGTTAAAGGTGAAGAGGCCAACAGTCACAATCGCCATGTGGGCGACCGACGAATAGGCGATCAGTTTTTTCATATCCTGCTGCACCAGCGCCACCAGCGATGTGTAAACAACCGCGACCATCGACAGGCCGAACACCAGAGGAATGAAGTTGGCACTCGCCTCTGGGAACATCGGCAAAGAGAAACGCAGGAAGCCATAACCACCCATTTTCAGCAACACGCCAGCCAGAATGACCGAACCCGCCGTCGGCGCCTGAACGTGCGCATCGGGAAGCCATGTGTGCACGGGCCACATCGGCATCTTGACCGCAAAGGATGCAAAAAATGCCAACCACAACAATGTCTGCGCCTGCACAGGGAAATCTGTGTTGAGCAACGTCGGAATGTCGGCGGTGCCGGCGAACTGGATCATCCACAACATCGCGATCAGCATCACCACCGACCCAAGCAAGGTGTAGAGGAAGAACTTGTACGACGCGTAAATGCGGTCCTGACCACCCCAAATGCCAATGATGAGATACATCGGGATCAAACCGGCTTCAAAGAAGATGTAGAACAGCAACAAGTCCTGCGCCGCGAATACGCCGATCATCAGCGTTTCCATCAACAGGAAAGCCGCCATATATTCGCCGACACGCTTTTGAATGCTGTTCCAGCTGGCGCCGATGCAAATGGGCATCAGGAACACCGACAGCATGATGAGCGTCAACGAGATGCCATCAATGCCAAGTTTCCAGCCAATCGGGCCAAACAACTGCGCGCTTTCGGTGAACTGCCACTGCGCGCCAGCGGGATCATAGCTAATCCACAGCACCACACCCAGAATGAAGTTGACGAGCGTCGCGCCAAGCGCAATCGGGCGCGCCAATTCGGCACGAACGAACAAGCACAATGCAGCCGCCACCATCGGAATGGCTAGCATGATTGAAAGGACAGGTATATCTGCGGCGTTCATTATGTTCTCACCATCATCCAGCTAACCGCTGTGACAAGGCCCAAAAGCATCACCAGCGCATATGTATAAAGATAACCCGACTGCATTTTGACTGCGAGCTTGCTGCCAAAGGTAACGACAGCAGCCGAACCGTTCGGTCCAAACCGGTCAATGATACCAATGTCGCCCTGCTTCCAGAACAGGCGTCCAAACCAAAAGGCCGGGCGGACGAAGACCGCATCATATAGTTCGTCGAAATACCATTTGTTCAGGAAGAAACGGTACAATGGTGCAAAGGCAGTCGCCAAGCGCTGCGGCGCATCCTTTGACTGCTGATACATCACATAAGCAACCAACAATCCGGTCAGCATGGCCACTGTCGACGACAGCTTCACCCACAACGGCACCTCATGCATGGCGTGCATCAAATGTTCATTGAAGGACAATGTGCTGTTCGCCCAAAATGCCTTGCCAGTTTCGGCGTCAATGAAGCCACCGTGGAATACAAAACCAGCGAAAATCGCGCCCAATGTCAGCACGCCCAACGGGATAAGCATGGGCAAAGGACTTTCATGTGGATGATAGCCAGCGGTGCCGTCATCGTGCTCGGCATGGGCATGGGCATGGGCATGGGCATGCGCATGTTCATCATGATCGCCATGGTCGTGCATCGCATGTTGAATATGCTCCGACTGTGCCCAACGCGGCGTTCCGAAGAATGTGAGGAACATCAGGCGCCAGCTGTAGAAGCTGGTCAACAATGCCGCCAGAACGCCAATGCCAAACGCATACATATGGAAGGTCGAGTG
>NZ_JBILOS010000137.1:0-3664 GCF_044374345.1 Sphingorhabdus sp.
TGCTTGACGAAAGCGGCGGCAATGTCATCCAGATCGATCTGTCGGCGAGCAAAATCCGCTTCACCTTTGACAGCGTCATCCTGACATCAAAGCTGATCGACGGCACATTCCCCGATTACAGCCGCGTTATTCCCACCGCGAATGACAAGCTGCTGCGCATCGACCCCAAGGCATTCAGCCAAGGCGTTGACCGCGTGGCGACCATCGCCACCGAAAAAACCCGCGCGGTCAAAATGGCGCTCGATAAAGACAAGATCACTTTGTCGGTCACCAGCCCTGAAAACGGCACAGCCGCCGAAGAAGTGTCCGGCCAATATAGCAGCGACGGCTTCGAAATCGGCTTCAACGCGCGTTATTTGATGGACATCTTGGGCGAGATTGAAGGCGACATCGTCGAGCTTCACTTGGCCGACGCCAGCGCCCCAACACTCATTCGCGAGAATGACAAGTCAGCGGCGCTGTATGTTCTGATGCCAATGCGGGTGTAATCGGACGGACCGTTAAAAATTAAGATGCTGGAGCCGAAGGCGTGCATCGCACAAACAAGTTCAGCATGACGGAGTGGCAAACAGCGGTTTCCTTTCACCGTCACCCTGAACTTGTTTCAGGGTCTTAATATTTGCAGCGTCACAATCCCCTCAAGGGGTCACTCCGCCGCCTCCGCCATTTCGATGCTCTGCGGACCGCGCACCACGATACCGGGCAAAGCGCCGGTCATCGCGCCATCACGGAACGTGACCACGCCCGACTTAATCGTCGCGGCATAGCCGTCCGCCTTTTGCAACAAGCGCTTGCCACCGGCGGGCAGGTCGAACGCCAACCATGGCTTCAACAATTTCAACGCGTCAAAATCGATGACGTTGATATCCGCCAGATAGCCCGGCTTTAGCACACCGCGATCATTCAGCCCATAAAGCCGCGCCGTGTCGTGGCATTGCCGTTTTACGGCGAGTTCGAGCGGTATTGTCCCCGCCTTACGGTCGCGTGCCCAGTAACTGAGCAGAAATGTCGGTGACGCCGCGTCGCAAATCGTCCCGCAATGTGCGCCGCCGTCGGAGAGCGATGCGACGATATCGTCACGCTGGAGCAGCTCTTTGGTGAAGTCCAAATTGCCATCCATATAATTCAATATCGGCAGGTAAATCATGCCGTTGCCGTCGTCGGACATCAACTGGTCATAGGCATATTCAGCGCCTTCTTTGCCTGCGGCTTGCGCAAAGCCGAAGACGCTTTCTTCGCGAGTGGGCTCATAGCTAAAGCCATCGCCCAGCGGGAATTGCATGGCCCAAGCGGCCGTGACCAGCATGAAGAATGGGGCCATATCAGGCGATGGCGGCGGCAAGTTATCCTCCGCCAACATCGCCGCCTTAAACGCCGGGTCGGACAGTTTCGCCTTTTGCTCGTCCCACGACAGTCCGGCAATTTTCTGCCAGCTTGGCTTGCGCATGAAGGGGTGCACCGTGCCGCGCCAGTTCATTATGACGCCGATACCGCGCAGGCCAATCGCCGCGACGAGGTTCGCGCCATTGTCATTGGCGTTGCACATTGACGCCATTTGCTCGGTCCACGGCATTTGCTTGATGGGCGATTGCAACATGGTGAATGCGATGGGCAGCCCCGTTTCGCGGCTTAGCCGGCCCATCCAGCCGAACTCGTCCCATTCTTCCAAGAAATCGGTGGTCAATTCAAACACCCCATGCCCGACTTTGCCCATGGCGCGGCCAATACCCACCAGCTCGGGTTCGGTCGCGGTGGTCCCGGGGACAAGTTCGCCATCAATCGATTTATGCAACACCGTGCGGGATGTGGAAAAACCCAAAGCCCCTGCGCGCAAGCCTTCCTCCACCAGCCGCGCCATTTCGGCGATGTCGGCTTCGGTTGGCTCCTCATTATCCGCGCCGCGCTGTCCCATGACAAAGGCGCGCAACGCGCCGTGCGGAACTTGCGTGCCAATATCGATGGTGCGCGGCAGGCGTTCGAGCGCGTCGAGATAATCGGGAAAGCTCTCCCAATCCCATTTCATTCCCTCGGCCAACGCAGTGCCGGGAATATCCTCAACACCCTCCATCAGGCCGATCAACCAATCATGCTTGTCCTTTTTCGCGGGCGCAAAGCCAACGCCGCAATTGCCCATGACAACTGTGGTGACGCCATGCCAGCTCGACGGACCCATCTCACTGTCCCACGTTGCTTGGCCGTCATAATGGGTATGGATATCGACAAAACCAGGCGCGACGATTTTACCCGAAGCATCAATCTCTTCGCGGCCCGAAGCGCTGATTTGGCCGACTGCGGTAATGATGCCGCCATCCACCGCAACGTCGGCGACAAAGCGCGGCGCGCCCGTGCCATCCACCACGGTTCCACCACGAATGACCAAATCATGCATATCGACTCTCCTCTTCCTACAGGAGATCCTATCAGACTTAATCGGACGGTTAAAGTGGCGTCGCGTTGATCACGATTGCTCGGTGAAGTTACGCTTTGCGCTGTCCCAACAAACGCAGACGAAGTGCGTTCAGTTTGATGAAGCCCGCCGCATCCTTTTGGTCATAGGCGCCGGCGTCGTCTTCGAACGTCACAACCTTTTCGCTGTACAGGCTGTTGGGCGATTTGCGGCCAACCACACTGGCCAGACCCTTATACAGCTTCAGCCGGACGGTGCCGGACACCAAGGTCTGCGAATGGTCAATCGCGGCTTGCAGCATCTCGCGCTCGGGCGAGAACCAGAAGCCATTATAGATAAGCTCGGCATATTTCGGCATCAGCTCATCTTTAAGATGCGCTGCGCCGCGATCGAGCGTGATGCTTTCAATACCGCGGTGTGCGCGGGCATAAATCTCGCCACCGGGCGTTTCATACATGCCGCGTGATTTCATGCCGACAAAGCGGTTTTCGACCAGATCAAGGCGGCCAATGCCATGCTTGCGGCCAAGATCATTCAGCGCGGCAAGCAAGGTCGCAGGCGACATCGCTTCGCCGTTCAGCGCGACACCATCGCCCTGTTCAAAATCGATGGTGATATATTCGGGCGTGTCGGGCGCATCTTCCGGATTGACGGTACGCGAGTACACATAATCGGGCGTTTCATCCCACGGGTCCTCAAGCACTTTGCCTTCGGATGATGTGTGCAACAGGTTGGCGTCGGTCGAAAACGGGCTTTCGCCGCGCTTGTCCTTTGGCACAGGAATCTGGTGCTGTTCGGCCCATTCGATCAACCGTGTCCGGCTTGTCAGGTCCCACTCACGCCATGGCGCAATCACCTTGATGTCGGGGTTCAGCGCATAAGCCGAAAGTTCGAACCGCACCTGATCATTGCCTTTGCCCGTTGCGCCATGCGCAATCGCGTCTGCGCCGGTTTCGGCGGCAATTTCGATCAACCGCTTCGAAATGAGCGGACGGGCAATCGATGTGCCCAACAAATAGTCGCCTTCATACCGCGCATTGGCGCGCATCATCGGGAAAACGAAATCGCGCACAAATTCTTCGCGCAAATCATCGATGTAGATATGGTGATCGGGCACGCCCATCAGCACCGCCTTTTCGCGTGCTGGCCCAAGCTCTTCGCCCTGCCCCAAATCGGCGGTGAAGGTGACGACTTCGCAGCCATATTCCACCTGTAGCCATTTCAGGATGACGCTGGTGTCGAGCCCGCCCGAATATG
>NZ_JBILOS010000138.1:0-3586 GCF_044374345.1 Sphingorhabdus sp.
AACAGGTTAGCCCTGAAGAAAAGACAAAACGCGTAGGCGGCGTCTTTTCCAATGTCGCGCGCAAATATGACATCATGAATGATGCGATGTCCGGCGGCATGCACCGGTTGTGGAAAGACACCTTTGTCCGCCGGGTAAAGCCGCGCGAAGGTGAAGATATCCTCGATATGGCGGGCGGAACGGGCGACATCGCATTTCGCATGGAAAAATCAGGCGCGCAGGTCACCGTATCCGACATCAATGAAGACATGTTGGACGTCGGTATGGAGCGCGCGATGAAACGCGGGATCGACAGCCTAATCTGGTCGCCGCAAAATGCCGAAACACTCAGCTTCCCCGATGCGCATTTTGATGCCTACACAATTGCTTTTGGCATCCGCAACGTCACCGACATTCCCAAGGCACTGCGCGAGGCACATCGCGTGCTGCGTTACGGTGGCCGCTTCTTCTGCCTCGAATTTTCGACCGTTGAATGGCCTGGCCTCGCACAAATTTACGACGTCTATTCGGACAAGCTTGTCCCTAAGCTTGGTAAAGCCATCGCGGGTGATGAGGACAGCTATCGATATCTCGTCGAATCGATCCGCCGTTTCCCCGACATGCAAAATTTTAAGCGCATGATTGGCGAAGCAGGCTTTGTGCAAACGAAGGTAGAACCCATTTTGGGCGGACTTGTTGCCATTCATAGCGGCTGGAAGGTTTAACTTCCGCGCTGATGACACGTCCTGCAACCCATATTTTCCGTTTGCTCAAATGGGGCCGCATTCTCGCGCGGCACGGTGCGCTGCGCGCGATCGAAGCGGATCGGAACACGCCGCCGCAAGTTAAACGCCTTTGCCGTATCGCGCGCATCGGAACGCGTCAGCCCAAGGTGCCCGATTATGCCGGCGCCTTTCGCGCCGTTGGCCCTGCGGCCATCAAGCTTGGGCAAACGCTGGCTACCCGTCCAGACATTATTGGTGAGGAAGCGGCCCGCAATCTGCTGTCGCTTCAGGATCAGTTACCGCCCGCGCCGTTCGACCTTGTGTACGCACAGATCGACAGCAGCTTGAATAAGCCCGCCGCAGAGCTGTTTGAATATATCGACCCAGTGCCCGTAGGCGCAGCCTCCATAGCGCAGGTGCACCGCGCACGCACAACCGACGGCAAAGACGTCGCTGTCAAAGTCCTTCGTCCCGGTATTCGCGAACAATTTGCGCGCGACATCGAAACTTATGAATGGGCCGCAGCGCATCTGGAAGCATTGGGCGGCGAAGCTGCGCGCTTGCGACCACAGCTTGTCATCGCAAATCTGAAACGCTGGACCTTGCGCGAACTCGATTTGCGCCGCGAAGCTGCGAGCGCGTCAGAGCTGAAAGATGCCATGGTCGCCGTCGACGGCTATATGATCCCCTCCATTGATTGGGACCGGACATCTGGCCGCGTGCTCACGCTGGAATGGGTCGATGGCGTTAAGATTGCTGACATCGACGCATTAAAAGCCGCTGGCCACGATCTGAACAAAATGGCCGAAAAGCTCGTGCTGACATTTTTGCGGCAGGCAATTTCGGAAGGCTTCTTCCACGCCGATATGCATCAGGGCAATTTATTCGTTCAGGCAGACGGCACCATTGTCGCCATCGATTTCGGCATCATGGGCCGCATCAACCGGCAGGCGCGTTTCTGGCTTGCGGAAATCCTCTACGGATTGACCACCGGCAATTACAAACGCGTGGCCGAAATCCATTTCGAAGCGCAATATGTGCCAAGCTATCATAATGTCGATGAATTCGCGACCGCCCTGCGCGCTGTTGGTGAGCCGACACGCGGCAAGCCCGTGAGCGAATTGTCAGTTGGGCAAATGCTCGACAGCCTGTTCGCCATCACCCGCGACTTTGACATGCAGACGCAGCCGCATTTGCTGTTGCTGCAAAAGACGATGGTCATGGTCGAAGGCATTGCAACTTCGCTGAACCCAAGCATCAATATGTGGGATGTTGCCGCACCCTATGTGCGCGAATGGATTCGCGGAGAGCTTGGCCCCGAAGCCATGCTCGCCGACGGTATTCGCAAGCAAGCCGAAACCTTGCAGATGATACCCGACATCATCCGCCGCTTGGACGAACAACTCCCCCGCAAGGGCGGCGCGCCGGAACCACCCCCGCTTCCGCCCGTGCAGCTGATTTGGGAACGTAAGGGCAAAAGCAACGGTTGGCGCTACATGATAGTAGCCTTACTCGCAGGCGCTATTGGCGCTGCGGGCATGTGGGCAGCGGGATTGAGCTGATGAGTGAAAAACGCGTCCTTTTGATCGTTAGTGGCGGCATCGCCGCTTACAAAGCGCTTGAACTTGTGCGTTTGCTGAAGCGTCAGGGTGTTGCCGTACGCGCGGTGATGACGAAAAGTGCGGCCGAATTTGTCACGCCGCTTTCGATGGGCGTCATGACCGAAGACCAAGTATATGGCGACATGTTCGACCTGAAGGAAGAACGTGAAATCGGGCATATTCAGCTCAGCCGTCAGGCCGACCTTGTGGTGATTTGTCCCGCCACTGCCAATATCCTTGCCAAGATGGCCGCTGGCATCGCTGATGATTTGGCGACCACTATTCTGCTCGCGACGGACAAACCCGTTCTGGCGGTTCCGGCGATGAATGTCCGCATGTGGAACCATCCCGCGACGCAGCGCAACTTGGCGCAACTGCGCGCCGATGGCGTGCACATTATGAACCCGGATGAAGGGGCCATGGCGTGCGGCGAATTCGGCCCGGGCCGCCTGCCCGAACCGCCGACGGTCGCCGAACATATTTGCAGCATGCTTGGCGTGCCCTTCAATACGCAACTGGCTTCGGGTCGTTCGCCGACCACCATGCCAAGCGCAACGCCGCTTACCGCGCAACCCGATTTTGCCGATATCGAACATCGTCCGTTGTTTGGCAAACGTATCCTTGTGACCGCTGGACCAACGCATGAGGCGATTGATCCCGTGCGCTACATCGCCAACCGCTCGTCGGGGCGTCAGGGTTTTGCAATTGCAGCCGCCGCGGCTGATCTGGGGGCTGAGGTTATACTGATAGCTGGCCCCGTAAATCTGCCGACACCGCCCGGTGTCTTGCGCATTGATGTCGAAACCGCGCTGGAGATGCAGGCTGAGGTTGAGAAGGCCCTGCCCGTCGACGCCGCAATCATGGTTGCTGCTGTCGCGGACTGGCGCGCCGCGCAAGCGCCGGACCAGAAGATCAAGAAGGACGGCAATGCCATTCCGCCGCTCGCATTGACCGAAAACCCTGACATCCTTGCAAGTCTGGCCATACACAAACAGCGTCCGAAGCTCGTGATCGGCTTTGCGGCAGAAACCGAAAATATCATTGCCCATGCGCAGGCCAAGCTTACGAAGAAAGGCTGTGACTGGATTGTCGCCAACGATGTGTCAGGCGATGTCATGGGCGGTGAGAACAACGCCTTTCATATCGTAACCAAAGCAGGCGTTGATAGCTGGCTGGAAAGCCCCAAGGACGTTATCGCACGAAAATTGATGGAGAAGGTCGCCGATGAGCTCGCAAAAAGTTGAAGTGCGCGTCAAGCGCCTGAACCATGGCGCGGGCTTG
>NZ_JBILOS010000006.1:0-42705 GCF_044374345.1 Sphingorhabdus sp.
ATGCGCAATTGCGGCGTGCCGTCTGCATCAACGGTACCGACGGTCGGAGTGTGCGCGGGACTGTTTCGGTCCGTTACACCGGCTTCAACGACATTCCAGGCCTCCGCAAAACTCGCGTCAAGGTCGTTATAATAGGCTGGCAAGGCGACCTGATGGGTCATTGAGCCTCAAACTGGTCAGTTTGGTCGTTGAGCACGTGGAGGATGCCGTCGGCGATACCGAAATAGGCACCATGTAGCTTCAGCTGCCCGGATTGCTCGCGCTCTGCAATGAATGGAAATGTGCGCAGGTTTTTCAAACTCACCCTTATGGCGTCCAGTTCCAAATCATGCTGGGGGTCGTCGGATGCCGAAGCCAAAATCTTTTCGCGGGCAGGGCGGATAATGTCGACCCAGCCATCAATGAAGCTGTGCCCGCCGTGGCCGATATTCGCACCTTCTAACGACGCTTTAATACCGCCGCACTGGGCGTGACCAAGCACGACAATGTGCCGCACCTCCAGCCCCATTACGCCAAATTCAATGGCCGCAGACACACCATGCAAGCCGCCGCCAATCTCATAAGGCGGAACGAGGCTTGCCACATTGCGCAACGCAAAAACTTGGCCGGGCTTTGTGTCGAACACGGTTGCCGGATCGACCCTGCTGTCACAGCAGGAAATGATCATGATGGGCGGTGCCTGACCATCATTTGCGAGTTCGTCATAGCGCGCTTTTTGGCGGACATAGGCATCGGATTTGAAACGGCGATATCCGTCTACCAGCACAGCAAATTCCGGCATTAAAATCTTTCCCCGCGCACAACCTGCACATCGCCGATGGTCAGCAGCATTCCATAGCTGTCGAGCAAAGGCGCAATCGCTTCAATCAATCCGGACGTTTTGGTCTCTGACGCGATGGCCAGCACGATGGTTTTGGCACTCGCGCCCGTGACATCATCCTGCTGCCATGCACCAGCGCGACCACCGCCAGAGTCGACATGGATGACGCTCCAGCCAGATATGTCGACCGCTTTCAATTGCGCGACAACCCGCGGCACAAGCGGCGTATCCACCAGAATTTCGATCCGCTTACGGCTGACAGTTTGAATCATAAATCATCCTATTGCTTTGGCGAATGCCGCAAAAATGCTGATGCCAAAGATGATGTTGAAAGGAAAGGTCACGCCAAGTGACATGCTGAGGTAAATGCCGGGGTCGGCTTTGGGTAGGGCAAGCCGCATCGCCGCCGGAACAGCAATGTAGGATGCACTGGCCGCCAAGATGCCAAGCGCAGCGGCAGACGCGACATCCAGACCGACCAATGTTCCGATTATTGTACCAATTGCACCGTTTAACAAAGGTATGACAATAGCGAGGCTAACCAAGCGAAGGTTCATCTTACGTGACTGGATAAGCCGCCGTGCTGCGATTAGCCCCATATCGAGCAGGAACAAGCAAAGCACGCCGCGGAAGCCGGTATCAAACATCGGCTTGATCGGCGCGAAGCCATCGCTGCCGGCAACAATACCAATGATGAAGCTGCCGACCAAAATCATCACCGAGGCGTTGGTGAGGACTTCGTGCCATGGCGTGGAGGATTTTTCGCCGGTATCTGTGTCGCCCCGCCGCGCAAGCATGAGACCCGTGATAATGGCCGGCGTCTCCATCAATGCCAAAACGGCGACCATATAGCCTGCTGGGCCTAAACCTTGTCCGGTGAGAATTTCTTTTGCGGTAACGAACGTCACCACGCTGACCGAGCCATAATGTGCAGCCACCGCGCCGGCGTCGACTTTGGAAAGCCCGCCAAATTGGCGAAGCAAAGCGAATGCGATGACCGGCAAAAGAAAGCTGAGGGCAAGGCCTGCCAACGCGGCAGCCGCCACTTCTGCAGTGACCCCGCTATTCGCGACCTCAACGCCGCCCTTTAAACCAATGGCCGCCATCAGATAGATGGACATGGCTTTTGCGAAGGCTTCGGGAATGCTGAGGTCGGACTTAAGTGCGGCAGCAATAAAGCCGAGGACAAAAAAGAGAATTACCGGCGACGTCAATGTGTCGATTATCATCATAGCCTCTTTGCGAATTTTGCAACCCATAGCAGGCAAGTTGCAGTTGGCAAGTTGAGGCATGGCGGCTATTCGAACGCCATGAACGTTCCAATATCGATACCCGAGCGCCCCGTGCGCGAACGCAAGCCGGATTGGATCCGCGTCAAGGCACCTACTGGCGCGGGTTTTAACGAGACCCGCAAGCTGATGCGGGACTTGAATTTAAACACCGTATGCGAAGAGGCGGCTTGCCCAAATATCGGCGAATGTTGGACCAAAAAGCACGCAACCGTGATGATCCTGGGCGATGTGTGCACGCGGGCATGTGCCTTTTGCAACGTCAAAACCGGAATGCCGCGCGCTGTCGATCCGTTAGAGCCAGAGCATGTGGCGATTGCTGCCGCGAAAATGGGCCTTGAACATATCGTCATTACATCGGTTGATCGTGATGATTTGCCCGATGGTGGCGCGAGCCAGTTTGTGAAGGTGATCGAAGCGCTGCGTCGCAACACACCCAATACCACGATTGAAATCCTGACGCCGGATTTCCGGAACAAGGCGCAAGCCGCGGTTGAGGCCATCGTTACGGCGCGGCCTGATGTGTACAACCACAATCTGGAGACTGTTCCGCGCCTCTATCCGACGATCCGGCCCGGTGCGCGTTATTACGCATCGCTTCGCTTGTTGGAGACCGTAAAGCGCCACGACCCGTCCATTTTTACCAAGTCTGGAGTCATGCTTGGTTTGGGTGAAGAGCGGATGGAAGTGCATCAGGTCATGGATGATATGCGCAGCGCAGACATCGACTTCCTGACGATGGGCCAATATTTGCAGCCAACGCCCAAGCACACGAAGGTGATGGACTTTGTGACGCCAGCGGCATTTGACGCGTATGCGGCGATTGCCCGTGCGAAGGGTTTCTTGCTTGTCGCAGCCAGCCCGCTCACGCGGTCTAGCTATCACGCGGGTGATGATTTTGCGAAAATGCGTGATGCGCGTGCGGCACAGTTGGCCAAGGCACGGTAACCGCCCCAATGCCGCATCATCACGAACGCCGTCATTTGCCGCATAGTGCGGAACAAATGTACAATCTGGTGGCCGATGTGGCGCGCTATCCCGAATTTTTACCGTGGGTCAGTGCCATCCGCATTCGTAAGGATGAAGAGGGCGAAATGCTGGCGGACATGATTGTCGGCTTCAAATCTCTTCGGGAAACCTTCAGCAGCCGGGTCGTCAAAACCCCGCATTCGACGATTGTCGTGGATTATCTCGATGGCCCCATGAAGCATTTGCATAACGCTTGGACATTTGAAGATGTCGCGGGCGGCGGATCGATTGTGGATTTCACGGTCGATTTTTCATTCCGCAACCGTGTGTTTGAGGCACTGGCCGGACAGTTTTTTGATTCAGCCCTGCGCAAAATGACGACAGCATTTATTGACCGTGCGGACGCACTTTACGGGGCAGGCGGCAGCAAAAGCTCAAGCGCGTAAAGCGTTGCAAAGGCGCGGATATCGGCGCGGCTTTTATCTGCACCAAATGCCTTTTTATCGCCGACCACGTCTTCGGGATTTTGCCCTTTCAACGCGACTGCAAAGACTACCGTGCCCACGGGCTTGTTGGCTGTTCCGCCATCAGGTCCAGCAACGCCGCTGATCGCCACGGCAATGTCTGCGCCACTTTTCTTTAACGCGCCCTGCGCCATCGCCCAGGCGACAGCGACCGACACAGCGCCAAAGGTGTCGATAATATCTTCATTGACCCCCAGCATCGTCATCTTGGCTTCGTTGCTATATGTCACATAGCCAGAGCCCAATACAGCGCTGCTGCCGGGGACTTCGGTGATTGCGGCGCTCACCAGCCCACCCGTGCAGCTTTCAGCGACAGCGACAGTGCGGCCAGCGGCCTTGTTTTCGGCAACTACACGCGCGGCCATTTGCGCGATATCGGCGGGTAAAACGGTTTCCATAATCAATATTTCTCAAAAGTAGCGGTGGCCTGCGCAGCGATGCCTTCGCCGCGGCCAGTAAAACCCAGCATCTCGGTGGTTGTTGCCTTTACCGATATACAATCAACATCAACAGCCATTATTTCCGCCAGCCGTTGCCGCATCTGTCCCCTGAAAGGGCCAACTTTCGGGCGCTCGCAAATGATGGTCACGTCGGCATTGGCAAGGGCATAGCCCTCGTCGCGGGCGAGCTGCATCGCATAGGCCAGAAACCTGTCTGATGATGCCCCGCGCCATTGCGGGTCGGTCGGCGGAAAATGGTCGCCAATATCGCCCTTGGCGATCGCGCCCAATATCGCATCGGTAAGCGCATGCATGGCCACGTCCGCATCGCTGTGCCCCGCAAGACCCTTGTCATGCGGAATAAGCACGCCGCACAGCCACAGTTCGGCATCGGGCACAAGGCGATGCACGTCAAATCCATTGCCACTTCGAAATGACGGCATAGTCGGTCCTGCAAAATCGGTTGAAAAGGTGAATTTGTTGAGCGCTTCCGATCCCGGAACAATGCGAACCTGCCCGCCGCTGGCCATCAGCATGCGGGCGTCATCCGTTGGCTCGTCGCCAGTCCAAATTTCGTGCGCGGCAAATATATCGGCGAAGGCAAATGCTTGCGGTGTTTGAATGCGCCACAAATGTTCGCGGTTGACGGTTTCGGACAGATTTTGATCGCCTCTGGAAAGGCTATCGACAACGGGCAGGGCAGGAACAGCGCCGGGCGCTTCGTCGAGTGCTTTGATTAAGTCGTCAATGACCGTCCCGGGCAGAAATGGTCGCGCAGCGTCATGGATCAGGATCCGGTCTGCGCCGCCATCGGTTGCAATCGCCTTCAAACCCAAATGCACGCTTTCCCGCCGTGTCGCGCCGCCCTGAACAAAGATCGCCGCGGGCAGGCCGCGCAGTGCTGCCGAAGCCTCGGCCTCTTGGCCCGCGCCAATGGCCACATAGACCTTCGAAATCGATGGATGTGCGGACAGCGCTTCATAGCTGTGCCGCAGCATCGGTTTGCCGCGTACCGGACGAAATTGTTTGGGGATATCTCCGCCCACGCGACTTCCAGAGCCAGCGGCAACAATGAGCGCAATATTGATGGGTACAGATACCATAGCCGCGCTCTAGCGACAGCGCACTTGCCCGCCAAGCCGAAAGCGGGTAACGGCCTGCCTAAATTTTAGGCAAGTTTTGAAAATGCAGCTGAAACCTATCCAAATCGGCAATATTGAAATCAATTGTCCCGTCATTCTGGCGCCGATGACTGGCGTCACCGATATGCCATTTCGCAAAATCGTCCGGCAATTTGGCTCTGGCTTGAACGTGACCGAGATGATTGCGAGCCAAGCGATGATCCGCGAAACGCGCCAGAGCATCCAAAAATGCGAATGGGATGCGATTGAAGAGCCTGTGTCGATGCAATTGGCAGGCTGCGCACCATATGAAATGGGTGAGGCGGCGAAGCTGAACGAAGACCGCGGCGCGGCGATTATCGATATCAACATGGGCTGCCCCGTTAAAAAGGTGGTGAACGGCGATGCAGGCTCTGCATTGATGCGCGACCTGCCGTTGGCGGCTAGCCTGATCGAGGCGACGGTAAAGGCCGTATCCGTGCCGGTTACCGTCAAGATGCGCATGGGCTGGGACCATGGCAGCCTGAACGCGCCTGAACTCGCCCGTATCGCCGAAGACCTTGGCGCAAAGATGATCACCGTCCACGGCCGCACGCGGAACCAGATGTATAAAGGCTCGGCTGACTGGGCATTTGTGCGCAAGGTGAAGGACGCGGTATCGCTTCCGGTTATCGTCAATGGTGACATTTGCACCATCGAAGACGCGCGCAATGCGCTGGAACAAAGTGGTGCCGATGGCGTGATGGTCGGCCGCGGCGCTTATGGAAAACCCTGGCTCTTGGGTCAGATGATGCATTGGTTCCGGACCGGGCAGACCATTGCCGATCCAGACATTGATGCCCAGTTCCACCTGATCATGGACCATTATCGCGCCATGCTTGATCATTATGGCGGCGAAGTTGGCCTTCGCATCGCGCGCAAGCACATCGGTTGGTATACCAAGGGGCTGAATGGTTCCGCCGAGTTCCGCAATTTCGTGAACCGCATTGATGATCCAGATGTCGTCATTGACGAGCTGACACGCTTTTACGAACCGTTCCTGACGCGGTCGGCCGCCTGATAGATGTCGCAGATCACGCATCGCCCCGAATTTAGCCAAATGCTGGCGAGTATTGCGGTGCCGGTGCTTCTGATCTCGCCTGAGCATCTCATCACTTATGCCAATGATGCGAGCGAAGCCTTTTTCGGCCGAAGCCGCAGGCGGCTTGAGGGGCACCGTATTGACGAAGCGCTGATCTTCGAAAGTGAACGGATGAACGCCGCTTTGCTGTCGCGTGAGGGCGACATTTCCGCGCAGGATATGGAGCTGAAAACGCCTTATGGGGTGATCATGGTCGATATCAACATATCCGCCGTGGCCAAAGAACCCGATTGGCGCATAGCCGTCATATCCCCGCGCAATGGTGGCCGCGAACATATTGGGGACCAGCGCGACACCGGGCAGCAACAGGCCATGGGCGCGCCTGCGATATTGGGGCATGAAATCAAAAACCCCTTGGCGGGCATAAAGGGCGCGGCACAGTTGCTGGCGCGTCAGGTCGATGAAAAAAGCCGGGCGTTGACCGAGCTTATTGTCAACGAAGTTGACCGCATTGCCCGCTTACTTGACCAAATGCAAAAGCTGGGGCGGTCGGAGCGGCCCGAATTGGCGCCGGCAAACATCCATTTGTTGATTGAGCGCGCCATTCGTTCCCTACGGGCAGCCAACCGCGCCATGCCCGAAATTTCCATCAACTATGATCCCTCGCTGCCCGATGTGTATATCGATGCCGACGGTATGGTTCAGGTGCTCATCAACCTCCTGCAAAACGCCATCGACGCGCTGAACGGGCGTCTTGACGGCGTGATTGGAATTTCGACGCGCTATGTCATGAGCGGCGCGCTGCGCGATACGGACATTGACCGGCGCGCCATTAAATTGCCCGTGGAAATCGCGATATCCGACAATGGCGCGGGCGTGCCTGATCATATTGTCGATGAGCTTTTTTCGCCATTCGTAACGACAAAACGTGACGGGCAGGGGCTTGGCCTCGCCATTGTCCGCAAGCTTGTGCAGCAGATGAACAGCAGGGTGCTGTTCGAACGTGATCATGCCCTTGGGCAAACCACATTCCGGCTTTTGCTTCCGGTAGCTTCAGGGAAGGCAAGCGAATGAAGCCAGCTAAGGTTCTGATAGTCGAAGATGACGCGTCCATCGGTCTCGTCGTATGCGCCGCGCTTGAGGCGGAGAATATCGAAACGCAAATTTGCGATACCGTGGCGGCGCGCGATGCGGCTCTTGCCAATGGCCATTTCGACCTGATGCTGACCGACGTGGTGTTGAAAGACAGCGACGGCCTGTCCACGCTGAAAGAGATATTGGCACGAACGCCCGATATGCCTGTCATCATCATGTCTGCGCAAAACACGCTGGAGACAGCCGTGCGCGCCAGCGAGATTGATGCGTTTGAATATTTCCCAAAGCCGTTTGATCTCAACGACCTTGTCTTGGCGGTCAAGCAAGGCATCGAGAAACGCCGCTCAACCGCCTCTGACCCGTTTGAGGGGTTAAGCGAAGCCAATCTGCCGATGATTGGACGCAGTGCCGCGATGCAGGATGTGTACCGCATGGTGGCGCGCCTGTTGCGGAATGACCTGTCGGTCCTGATTTCGGGGGAAAGCGGAACGGGCAAGGAATTGGTGGCCGAAGCGATCCACAATCTGGGGCACCGCAAAACCGGGCCCTTCGTCGCGGTCAACATGGCGGCGATCCCGAGCGAGTTGATTGAGGCGGAATTGTTCGGCCATGAAAAAGGCGCGTTTACCGGCGCCGTTGGTCAATCCATTGGCCGGTTTGAACAGGCGCAAGGCGGCACATTATTCCTCGACGAAATTGGCGACATGCCAATGCACGCACAGACCCGCCTTTTGCGCGCGCTGCAAAGCGGTGTCATCAGCCGCATTGGCGGGAAAGCGAGCATTCGCCTCGATGTCCGCATCGTCGCGGCGACCAACCAGAACTTGGCCGCGCTCATTGAAAAGGGCGGGTTTCGGGAGGATCTGTTTTACCGCCTGAACGTCGTGCCCATCGAAATGCCACCGCTGCGCGACCGCACGGAAGACATCGGTTTGCTTGCGCAGCATTTCCTGATGATGGCGGCAAAGGATGGCCTTCCATTGCGCAAAATTGACGATGGGGCCGTTGCGCAATTGATGGCGATGCCCTGGCGCGGGAATATCCGCGAGTTGAAGAACCTTATTTATCGTCTGGCATTGTTGTGCCGCGAAGATACGATCACAGAAAGCACGGTCCACCAGTTTGTCGAACCGGCGCATGATGCTGACCCGCAGATTCAAGGCGCGAGCTTCGAAGCGGCGGTTGCGCAATTCCTGCGCGACCAAAAACAGCGCGGGCATTTGCGCGAAAAGCTATATCCACGCGCCTTGGCCCAGTTCGAGATTCCATTGCTGCAGCATGTGATGAAGCAAGTGAAAGGCAACCAGCTTAAAGCCGCAGCCTTGCTTGGCATCAACCGCAACACGCTGCGCAAAAAGTTGACCGATTACGGGATTGGCCCCGCCGGGGGGCGTTAGAACGGTGTTTAGCCAAGATACATAGTGTTTGAGGGGCAATTTTGTGCTTTTCAGGTAACGCAATGAGTGTCACAGTGTCTTTATGGCAACAATCGGATTAGCGGAGGAAACAAGTTCACCGTCCGCCGTCGGTCGTCTTTTTGAATGGCTTGCCGATCTGCTGGGCAACAGCCAATCGATCAAATTTCTGGAAATCGCCAGTGCGGTGATGGTTGTCGTTGCCGGCGTTGTGACCGCGATATTGCTGATCGACCAAGGGCCGCAGTCGGAGCCTTTGGGACCGGCTGCCTCTGCAACTATGTTGGTCAGCAATCTGTTGCCAGCGACATTGCTTCTTGTTCTGTTTGGGCGGCGTGTGGCGCTCAAGCGGGCGGAGAATAGCAACATTGGCAGCAAGCAATTGCTGCACGTCCGCTTGGTGGCGATATTTTCGGCGATTACGGCGGTTCCAACGGTGCTTTTGGTTATCTTTGCCTCATTGCTGTTCCAAAGTGGTGTGCAATTCTGGTTCTCGGGTTCGGCACGCGGCATGCTGGAAAATGCAGGCGAGCTGGCCAAGGGATATTATGATGAAAAGGTGCGCGATGTTGGGGCCGAAACGGTCACAATGGCGGGGGACATTCGGTACATTTTATCGCAGGTAAAAATCGATAGCGCTGAATTTTTAGAGATTGCCTATCCGCAACAGGTCTTGAACCGCAAGTTGAGCGAGTCCGCAATTGTCACGATTGGGCCAAGCGGACAGCAAAATACAGAAGCAGTGCTCGCCGAAAAAGAACGTGGTGACTGGATCAGCGATGAAGCGCTGCGCAAACTGGAATCCGGCGAAAATTTTGTCGTTACGGTCAGTCCCAATAATATCGATGCTGTTGTGGTCCTGTATGACAATCCGCGAACCTATCTATACGTAAGACGCGCGGAAACAGTGCCTTCATTTGCTTTGGGTTCACGCGCCCAGTCCGTTTTGCAAGACTATGACAAAATGGTCGCGCGATCTCGGGCGTTGCAAATCCAATTCAACCTCGCGCTCTATTTTGTGTCGCTGATGATTATTGGCATCACGCTTTGGATTGCGCTGCGCGTCGCGGACCGGTTGGTAAGGCCGGTCAACAATCTGGTGGATGCCGCACAAAGAATTGCAGACGGCGACCTATCGGCGCGGGTCACCGAAGATCAATTCCGCGATGATGAAGTTGGTTTCCTGTCGCAATCGTTCAACCGCATGACCGAGCGACTACAGCAGCAAACGGGCGCATTGCTGGCCACCAACCATCAGTTGGGTGAGCGGCGTTTGTTTATTGAGGCGGTGCTGGAATCGGTGTCGGCAGGTGTCGTCTCGGTCGATGGCAATGGCGTGGTCCAGCTGGCGAACTCCACTGCGGAAAAACTGTTGAAGCATGAATCTGATACTATTGTTGGCCAAAAATTTGAAGTGGTCGCGCCGGCGCTCGCCGCTTTGGCCAGCGAGAGCCCGCGGGGTGTTGTACAGCTTGGCGATGGGCCAGAGCCGCTGACGGTTGCGGTCACGGTATCTCCACGCGAGCAGGGCAGTGTGGTCACGTTTGAAGACATCAGCCAGCAGCTTGCCGATCAACGCCGCGCGGCATGGTCTGATGTCGCCCGCCGGATCGCGCACGAAATCAAAAACCCGCTGACGCCCATCCAATTGGCGGCAGAGCGACTTCAGCGGCGCTTTGGCAAGCACATTGCCCAAGATGAAGCGATATTCGCGCAGCTGACCAGCACCATCGTGCGCCAAGTTGGCGATTTGCGAAACATCGTCGATGAATTTTCATCGTTCGCGCGGATGCCAAAACCTTTGTTCCGTTCGGAAAATGTGCACGACATTGTGGGGCATGCTGTGTTCATGTTTGAGGTTGCACATCCCGACATCAGCTTCCGTTATAATCAGGATGGCCCTTTCCCCACATTGATCTCCGACCGGCGGCAATTGGGGCAAGCGATTACGAACATTCTGAAAAATGCTGTTGAATCGATTGAAGAGAAAAAGAAAACGGTCGAAGTCGATGGCGCGATAGTCATCGATCTGGTCGTCGAAGGCGATGGGTTGATCATCCGTATATCGGACAATGGCATCGGTCTGCCGCCGGATCGCCAGCGGATTATGGAGCCCTATATCACCAATCGGGCAACGGGTTCGGGGCTTGGCCTCGCGATCGTTAAGAAAATTATTGAAGAACATTTTGGAGAGATTTCTCTGTCAGACAACCAACCAGAAGGCGCAGTTGTGACGTTGAAGTTCAATCCGGAAATCGTAGCATTGCGGGTAGGCAAGTTGAACGCGGCCCCGCCAGCTGTCAATTCAGATGAGGTTATGGGCTAATATGGCACTCGACATACTGATTGTAGACGACGAGCAAGACATTCGGGACTTGGTCTCCGGTGTCCTCGATGACGAAGGATATGGCACAAGGACCGCCGCGTCGGCCGATGAGGCCTTGGCCGCACTGGACGAGCGGTTGCCGTCGCTTATCCTTCTGGACGTATGGCTGCGCGGGTCGTCCATGGACGGCATTGAGCTGCTGCGCGCGATCAAGCTACGCGATCCGCAGATTCCCGTCATCGTCTTTTCCGGGCATGGCAATATTGACACCGCAGTTGCCGCCATTGGCCATGGTGCGGCGGACTTTATCGAAAAGCCATTTGAAGCCAGCAAGCTTCTGCATTTGGTGTCGAAAGCGACCGAGACAGAACGCCTTCGCGCGGAAAACGCGGCACTAAAGGCGCGGGTAGGGCATTCGGAAGAACTCACCGGATCATCCGCCGCGATCAACGCGGTGCGCGCAACTTTGAAGAAAGTTGCTGGCACAGGCAGCCGGATGTTGATCACTGGCCCCGCTGGTGTTGGGAAAGAGGTTGCGGCCCGCTTGCTCCATAGCTGGAGCCCGCGTTCAGACTCAGCCTTTGTCTCGGTGAGCGCGGCTCGCCTATCCCCCGAACGTTTTGATGAAGAGCTGTTCGGTATCGAAAAAGATGGCCGGCTTGTGCAGGCTGGCATGTTGGAAAAAGCGCATGGCGGGACGTTGTTTCTCGACGAAGTGGCGGACATGCCGTGGACCACGCAGGGCAAGATCTTGCGTGTTTTAACCGATCAAAGCTTTGTGCGGGTAGGGGGCGACCGGCAGATTAGGGTCGATGTGCGTTTTGTCTCTGCCACCGCGCGTGATTTGACGATTGAGATTGCGGAGGGGCGCTTTCGTGAGGATCTCTTTTATCGCCTCAATGTTGTGCCCGTTGAAATTCCGCCATTGTCAGGTCGTCGGGAGGATATTCCCGACCTCGCCAATCATTATGCGGCGCGCTTTGCGTCGGAACATCGCATTCCGCCACCCTATTTTTCGGATGACGCCATGGCCGCGCTTCAGGCGTGTGAGTGGCCGGGAAATGTCCGCCAGTTGCGCAATATCATTGAGCGGACGATTATATTGGCCCCCGCAAACCGGGTCCACACGATTGACGCCGACATGCTGCCCTCGGAAGTCATCAACAGCTATGAAGGCACGGAGCATAATGTCACGTCGCTGATGGGCGCGCCCTTGCGTGAGGCGCGTGAGGCGTTTGAACGCGAATATCTCCGCGTTCAGATCAAGCGCTTTTCCGGCAATATTTCAAAGACGGCGGCCTTTGTCGGGATGGAGCGTTCTGCACTGCATCGTAAGCTCAAGCTGCTGGGCATTTCCGTGCGGAAAAACGGTCTGGAGCTTGAAGAAGACAGCGGCGCATGAGTCCAATTGCGCCGTCAGCACTCCTGGTGTATACGCGCTTTTGCTTTGGCTCACTCCCTTTTAGGGTCTCCCGTTAAGCCGAGCACAACAAAAATATAAACGGATAATAATAATGACTGAAAAGAATAACGGACTGCAAGATCTGTTTCTGAACTCGCTCAGAAAATCCAAAACACCGGTCACCATGTTTTTGGTCAAAGGTGTGAAGCTTCAAGGCGTAGTCACCTGGTTTGACAACTTCTCCGTGCTATTGCGCCGTGATGGTATGTCCCAGCTGGTCTATAAGCATAGCATTTCCACGATTATGCCATCTGTCTCGCCCGATCGGTCGGTTTTTGATGACATGATGAGCCGGACCAGCCACCGTGTGGGCATGCTGCAGGATGTGTTCTTGCATGCGATGTGCGACAAGAATGAGCCTGTGACCACATTCCTCGTCAATGGGGTGATGCTTCAGGGCGGTATTGCGGCCTATGACCTGTTTTCGGTTTTGTTGGAACGTGATGGCACGACGCAATTGGTCTATAAGCATGCCATATCGACCATTCAGCCTGCACATCCTGTAAATCTCGCCGAATATAATCAAGGCGTGGATGAGGATGATATTTGAGCGTTTTTGAACGTAGCGAAACCGACGAATTTGCGCGCGGTGCGCGTGCGTTGGTTATTTACCCCGAATTGCCCGGACGGGCTTCGGTGGGCCCAGAGGCGCGACTTGCCGAGGCTGAGGGCCTTGCATTGGCCATTGGTCTGAATGTCGTCCAGAAAAAGCATTTCCGCGTCCGTTCGCCGCGCGCGGTAACCCTGCTTGGTGGCGGGCAGGTGGAGGAAATTGCCCAGATAGGGCGGGATTCAGAAATCGACCTGTTGATCGTCGATGCGTCTTTGACTGCCATTCAGCAGCGCAATCTGGAAGAACGCACCGGGTTGAAAACGATTGACCGTACCGGCCTCATCCTCGAAATTTTTGGCGAGCGTGCGGCAACCGCCGAAGGACGGTTGCAAGTCGAACTGGCCCATTTGGATTATCAAGCCGGTCGCTTGGTGCGCAGCTGGACCCACTTGGAACGGCAGCGCGGGGGCTTTGGCTTTTTGGGCGGCCCGGGCGAAACGCAGATTGAGGCCGACCGCCGGATGATCCGCGACCGGATGGCCCGTTTGCGCCGCGAGCTGGAGGAAGTGAAACGGACGCGTTCGTTGCACCGTGCGCGCCGCAAAAGGGCGCCATGGCCCGTGATCGCATTGGTTGGCTATACCAACGCCGGCAAGTCGACCCTGTTCAACAGTCTTACGCGCGCGACTGTGTTGGCCGAGGATATGCTGTTTGCGACGCTCGATCCCACCATGCGCGAAATTTCCTTGCCGGGGGTGGAAAAGGCAATTTTGTCGGATACGGTGGGATTTGTCTCCGACCTGCCAACGCAATTGGTTGCCGCGTTCCGCGCCACGCTCGAAGAAGTGATCTCGGCAGATATCATCGTGCATGTGCGCGATATTTCGCACAGCGAAACCGATGCGCAACGTGACGATGTCCTCCAAATCCTGCGCGATTTAGGCGTTCTGGATGGTGATGATGCCGCAAACCAACCCCGGATGCTGGAGGTCTGGAATAAGATTGACCTGCTCGATGCCGAAAAACGCGAGGATCTGTCGGCGCTTGCCCGGCGTCATGACGATGTACTGATGATCTCGGCGCAGACGGGCGAGGGGGTTGATGCCTTTAAGGCGCATCTGTCCGCGCTGATCGCCAAGGGCAATCTTGTGCGGTCTGTTCGATTGAAGGCCAGCGATGGCGCTGCGCTCGCATGGCTTCACGCGCGCGGAACAATCAACAG
This sequence comes from Sphingorhabdus sp., assembly GCF_044374345.1. Classification (GTDB taxonomy): domain Bacteria; phylum Pseudomonadota; class Alphaproteobacteria; order Sphingomonadales; family Sphingomonadaceae; genus Sphingorhabdus_B. The sequence continues at coordinate 14,318 of NZ_JBILOS010000006.1, forward strand.
CCAGATTGTCGATGAGGACCTCGTAACCGTCGAAGCCTCGCTCAGCCGCCAATTATGGGGCCAATTCGATAAGCAATTCGCCCAAATAGAAGCCTGATTATTTCGCTTCCTTGGCTTTCGCCTGTTGCCAGAGAACTTCTTTTTCATCGAGCGATAACGCTGTGAACCGATCGCCAGCGGAAACTTCCATATCGCGAAAGCGGCGTTCGAACTTTGCGTTCGCGGATTTCAGCGCGGTTTCGGCGTCAACGTCATGAAACCGGGCGAAGTTGACAACGGCGAACAACAAATCACCAATTTCTTCGGTAACATGTTCCGCCGAAGTTGCAGTGTCAACTTCTTCTAATTCCTCAATAATTTTATCGCGCGCACCGAACTGGTCGGGCCAATCAAATCCGGTTCTGGCCGCGCGCTTTTGAATTTTTTGCGCGCGTAACAATGCGGGGAGGGCGCGGGCGACGCCCGCTAAGGCGCTGTTATCCGATCCCGCTTCGCGTTCGGTGGCTTTGATCGTTTCCCAATTGTCGGGAATGCTATTGGTTGGTGCGCCGTGTTCGCCGAACACATGCGGATGACGGCGGACCATTTTATCGGAAATGCTCCGGACGACGTCGTTAAAGTCGAATTTGCCGATTTCAGATGCCATCTGGCTGTGGAATACGACTTGGAGGAGCAGATCGCCCAATTCGTCTTTTAACGCATCGAGATCATTGTTCTCAATGGCGTCCGCGACTTCATAGGCTTCCTCGATGGTATATGGCGCAATGGTCGCGAAATCTTGCTCCAGATCCCAAGGGCATCCGGTTTCCGGATCGCGCAAACGGGTCATGATATCTGTGAGTGGGGTAATATCTGCCTGCATCGGTTCAGCCATAAATAAGTTCGATAATATATATTATGTTAAGTAAGATTGAATAATGACGGTTGAAACACGTCGTATCGACCCATTATCATTGCTTTAACGTCATGACATTTGCCTCAACCTTCCAGCTTTGCATGCTGTCGAGAAAGTTCATGCCCAGGACGTTCGTGTCGCCGAAACTCTCCGACACCACAACATTATGCTGTCCGATTTCGCGCGTTCCAATCTTCAACGATTGAATAACCCCGCGCTGCGCCGTCACGCGCCCATTGGCCGTATTCAGGAATACCGGATATCCGTTTGCATCAACCTCGATGCCTGTTTCGCGCGCCGTCTTTGCGTTTACCGCAGTGGTTGTCGCGCCGCTATCGATCATGAACCGCACCGGCTTTCCATTGACGTCGACCTGAAGCCAATAATGGCCGTCATCCTGCCGCCTGATGGTGATTTCGGTGCCGCTCACGCTCTGGCCAGCGGTGCCGGAAATGTCGGCCTTTACGCGCTCCCAGACGGCCTTAAATTCGAACCGGAAGCTGAATATTGCGAACAACGCCGCGAATATCGCAATCCACGCAAATGCCGCCTTGGCGACATATCCCAAAGGCAAACGTCGCGCCGCAAGCGAGCTCAGTAACAAGACTATGCAAACGACGCCCCAGATTAACGATGGGCCGTCTTCCATGATATTCATCGTACGGCCTTGGTAAACAGACTGTAGAAATTGTCTGAAGTCTCTTTAGCCAGTATGTCCGCGTCAACACCGCGCAATTGCGCCACGTAACGCGCGGTATCCGCGACAAATGCAGGCTCGCCCGTCTTTCCGCGATGCGGAATTGGCGCCAGAAACGGTGCATCGGTTTCCACGAGCAATCGGTCCGCAGGCAGCCATTTGGCGACCGACTGAAGATCTTGGGCGTTTTTGAACGTTACGATACCCGACAGCGAAATATAAAGCCCAAGGTCCAATGCCGTCCGCGCGAATTCTGCACTTGCGGTGAAGCAATGAATGACGCCGGTGAATGCGCCCTTGGACATTTCATCGCGTAATATCTCGGCCGTTTCCGCCTCGGCATCACGCGTGTGAATGATGATGGGAAGCCCGGTGTCCCGTGACGCCGCTATATGTTCGCGAAAGGACAGGCCTTGCTGCGCCCGGTCGCTGTGATCGTAGTAAAAATCGAGTCCAGTCTCGCCGATTGCGACGACACGCGGGTGCGCCGCACGCTCGATAAGTTTCGCAGCATCCATGCCTATATGCTGGTCCGCTTCATGCGGGTGAATGCCGACGGACGCCCATACGTCTGGTTCCTGCTCCGCAAGGCCGATAACCTCATCCCACTCGCGCTCACGCGTCGAAATGTTGAGCATGGCAGACACGCCGCTACCGCGCGCACGCGAGAGAATTTCGCCTTGCTGCTCGACCAAGCCTTTATAATTCAGATGGCAGTGGGAATCGACGAACATCAGGCCGCAGTCCCCTCCTCCGCCGGCATTTCCAATCGGGGAAATAGCCCGACAGGCTGGGCAATTTGGAAATTGCTCTCGGCCAAAGGTGAATACCAATGCGATCCTGCCGCATCGAAGTTCCGCACATCAAGCGGAACGCCCATTTGGTCGAGAAGCTTGGTCGCCGACCCGGGAATGATCGGCAAAGCCGCGATGGCCAATTGCGCGATGCAGATGAACAGTGTGGCAAGCACGGTTTCCATACGTTCCGGATCGGTTTTCTTAAGCGCCCACGGCGCCTGCACATCGACATAAGCGTTGCAGGCAAAAACCGCCTGCATCCAGCTTTCTAGCCCCTGTGACATCGCCAAATCTTCGTAATGCGCAGGAATATGCTGGGAAACTGTCGCGCCCACCAAATCCAACAGCGCTATGTCATCGTCATTATGGCCGCGAATGGCGGGCAGATAGCCCTCGCAATTTTTGAAGATCAGCGACAACGTCCGCTGCGCCAAATTGCCGAAGCTGTTGGCGAGATCAGCATTCACGCGGGTGACAATCGCTTCGGGGCTATAGCTGCCGTCTTGACCGAAGCTGACTTCACGCAGCAGGAAATAGCGCAGTGCATCGACGCCAAACAATTCCGCAAGCTGCATCGGGTCAACGACATTGCCCAAGGACTTCGACATTTTCTCGCCACGTGAAAGCAGGAATCCATGTCCGAACACCTGTTTCGGCAATGGCAAGCCAGCCGACATCAAAAATGCGGGCCAATATACGGTGTGAAAGCGGACAATGTCCTTGCCAATGATATGGACATTGGCCGGCCAGAATTTGCGCCATTCCTCGGTATCGTCGGGAAAGCCAATCGCAGAAATATACGTGGTTAGCGCGTCCAACCAGACATACATGACATGATTTTCGCTGCCGGGCACTTTGACGCCCCAATCAAAACTGGTGCGCGAAACGGAGAGGTCTTTTAGGCCGCCTTCAACGAACTTAACCGTTTCATTTTTCCGGCTGTCGGGCCGGATAAAGTCAGGATGCGCGGCATAATATTCGAGCAAAGGCTGTTCATATTTCGAAAGCCGGAAAAACCAGCTTTCTTCAACTGTCCATTCAACCGGTGTGCCCTGCGGAGAAAGCTTCTGGCCTCCCTCGCCCTCGGTCAGCTCGGTTTCGTCATAATATGCTTCGTCGCGGACCGAATACCATCCTTCATACCGGTCAAGATATAGGTCGCCCGCGGCTTCCAGTCGTTTCCAAATCGCTTGGCTGGCCTTGTGGTGATGGTCCGACGTTGTGCGACAAAAATGATCAAAGGAAATATCAAGAGTGCTGCACATTTCCTTGAAATATGAAGACATTTCATCGGCAAGATCGCGCGTTGCCTTGCCGGCTGCCCGTGCCGTCTGGTCCATTTTCAGGCCATGCTCATCGGTGCCAGTGACGAAGCGCACATCACGGCCCATCAAACGCTGAAACCGCGCAATCGCGTCGGTTGCGATCGCTTCATAAGCGTGACCGATATGCGGTTTGCCATTTGGATAGGCTATGGCGGTGGTAATATAAAAAGGTTCAGACATGTGGACTCTTGTATTTTTGGCTAATTAGCTCGCCTTATGCGCTTGAACCGATGCCAGCAAGCTTCCCATTTGAAAGACGACGCTCTGCTTGTCCAAACTTAACGCGATGGCGCGTGCGGCCAGCCCGCTTGCGGCCTCCCACGCATCAATCCCGGCGCGCACCTGACCGACGTCAAGCATCCGCGTATGTTCTGCGATTAGTGCAGGCGCGCGGCGCAGGAAGGCTTCATATCGCGGCTGCGCGGCCTTCAGCGATAATTTTTCGGCCAAAGCGACGCGAATGGCATTATCCCGGTCGCCTGAGCGCAAAATGGACGTCATGGCATCTTCCAACTCGTCGAGCCTTAGCCCAAGGAAATCCAGCGCTTGACCGGGTGCCCCGTTGCCCAAGCGCACCAGCGCCTCAATATCAGGCTGGCTCGCCTCAGGCGCGGCGCGTTGCAAGGCCTCGGCCATATCTGCGTCACACAAGGGTTCAAAGCGCAATATCTGGCAGCGTGATCGGATGGTCGGAAGCAACCGGTCGCTGGCATGGCTGACCAAAAAGAAAAAGGTCCCAACGGGCGGTTCTTCCAAAGATTTCAGCAATGCGTTGGCACCGCCGCGTTCGAGGTCGTCCGCAGCATCAATAATGATGGCGCGCTTATCGCTGAGCCCCGGACGCGATGTTAGCACCTGCTGAACGCTGCGGATCTGATCCACCGTTATGCTGCGTTTGAGCTCGGTTTCATCAGTGACGTCTTCATCGTCCTTGGGTGCGTCCTTTGGAAGCCGTTTCACCCACAAAATATCGGGATGGGAACCGCGGGCGATGAGATTTGCGTGCATGTTTGTTGGGTCAACAAGCGCGGATGCTGCTTTCAGCGCGAACGCAGATTTGCCAAGCCCCCTCGCCCCGGCCAATATCCAGCCATGGTGCGTTTTCCCGCTGTCGCAGGCTTTGGAAAACTGGCGCCATGCCTTGTCATGGCCGACATAGTCCATCAGGCGGGTTCCACCAACAAATCGGATATCTGCGCCAATAGCCGTGCGGTCACGTCTGCGGCCTCTCCTGACGCGTCCACCAGACGCACTCTGGGTTCGCGCTCGGCATATCCCACAAATGCCATATCGACGTCCGAATGAAAATCCTCTGCCCTGCCCTGAATACGGTCAGGACGGTTCTGATCTCTGGCTGCCGCGCGCTGTGCGGCTTCTTTCGGATCAAGGCGCAACACCAATGTCCGGTCGGGCAATAGGCCCCGACTGCCGATGCCGTGCAGCGTCATGATGTCATCATCTGACAAGCCGGAGCCTGCACCTTGATAGGCACGGCTGCTGTCGATGAAGCGATCCGCAATGACCCATTTGCCGCTCGCCAATGCGGGTTCGATCAACCGTTCGACATGGTCGCTGCGTGCTGCGGCAAATAGCAAAGCTTCCGCCCGCGGGGCCCAGCGTTCTGCGCTTCCGCCCAACAACAATTGCCGGATGACCTCCGCACCCTCTGTTCCGCCGGGTTCACGCGTCAAAATCACTTCATGCCCATGGCTTCGGATCATGTCCGCAAGTGCATTGATCTGCGTAGACTTACCCACGCCCTCCCCGCCTTCAATCGACAAAAAACGGCCACGCGCGGTCATGCGGCCACCCATGACGGCAAGCCATTAAGGGCACGCGTTAAAAAGCCTGCTGGGGCTAGTGATTCGTCAGCCAATAAGGGCATGATTTGCTCTGTTCCGTCCTCATATTTCGCGACAAGCCGTGCACGTGCACGCTCCGCTTAATAGGTGCCTTTAACGGCTCCGTATAGCGTTCGTGCCTATCAAACGATAGCTGGCTTAATTCCGAACCGCATCAGCCAATAACCCCACCGATAGCGCGTAAAAATTTGAACAATTATAGTCCAATATTACGCGGTAGTTCCCGCCCAGCAAATAAGCGGTTCGGCCGACGCCATCGGGTTCAATCAAGGTCGCCATCATGCTGTCCTTTGGCCAAAATCCACGCTCTGGCGTGATGCCCAGTTGCCGCCATTCCGCGATTGTTTTCCACTGGCTGTGCCGCCCAAAAACGCGGGGGCAGCGTGGCGACATCATGCGCGAATTCAACGCGGCGCGGTTGAACGACGCAGGCACATTGACAGCAAAGCCCCATTCCTCTCCGCGTCGCCAGCCTGTGTTGACGAAATAGTTGGCGATCGACGTCATGGCGTCCACCTCGCTACGCCAGATATCAGCATAACCGTCGCCATCCCCATCGCGCGCCAGGCGCAAATATACCGAAGGCAAAAACTGCGGCTTTCCGAGTGCGCCGGCCCAGCTGCCGGTAATGGCATATTGCGGAACGCCCTTGTCGATCATCTTCAGCACTGCAATCAATTCAGCCTCAAACAAGGCCCGCCGGCGGCCTTCATATGCGAGCGACGCCAAGGCTTCGGGCGCGTTGAAGTTCCCCATGACCGATCCATAATTGGTTTCATGGCCATAAATGGCGATCATGATTTCTTCTGGCACACCGGTTTCATTTTCGATCCGCTGCAGTAATGGGCGAAGCTCGGTATATTTCGCACGGCCCCGGCTAATGCGCGATGCATCGACATGGCGGGCTTTATAAGGTGCAAAATTGGGAACCGGCGCATTTGAAGCGCCCTCTGGCTGCTGCCGGTCAAGCCGAACAACGCGCGCGTTAAAGCGTATCGAAGGTAGCACACGGTCGAGCGTGGCCGCAGAGACGCCTTCGGTTAGCGCCTTTTGCCGCACTTGGCCAAGATAGGCGCGAAATCTGGCCTCATGTGCATCATTGTCAACAAGGTTGGTCGGCGCGGCAATATCTTGCGCGGTGCTGGCGGGCCCAAACACGCACGCACTGGTGCAGATTAGCGTTGATAGCCAAAACTTCCGGTTAATGCGCACATGGCCTCCATTTGTGTTGAAGGCGGCATATTGGCACATTGTACCCAAGGTGTGAAATGCTTTGGTCGCGGCCACCCCACATCCGGTCGCGCGGAGAAGCCACAGTTTGTCTGCATCGGCCCTTGCCATCGCTTTGCGGGATGGCTAGGGGCACTGCGTAAGCGGACAGGTGGCCGAGTGGTTTAAGGCAACGGTCTTGAAAACCGTCGTGGGTGGAAGCTCACCGTGGGTTCGAATCCCACCCTGTCCGCCAATATCTCAACCGAATTTGTTGCACATCCAACGCCGCGATTATTTCTCGGGCGTCAGCTTTGCGCCGCTTTCGACATTTTCGTTGAAGCTGGTGACGATTGAGTCGACGATCATCTGAATTTCTTCAGCCGCAAATTTTTCGGCATCCGCCATGCTTGAACCGTATGAGCGTTCCGATTTGATCAGAATTTCCTTATACGCCGCGCGCTCCGTTGGGCAGGCTGCATCGCTGGTTTTGATGAAATCGCTTGGGCTCGCTTTTCCGTCAACCGCGGTGTTGTGCGTTTCAATCATGCAATTGTTGAATGCCTTGCGGGCATTGTCCATTGGGTCGCCTTTCATGGCGGCCATGCTGAGCAAAGTTGCTGCGACCAGAGAAATCATAGTTCAAACCCCCAGATGTTCATCATATTAGCTCTTTTTATCACAGTGTGCGGTTCGCAATCAATGCAACATCGCACAGCGTGATATTGGCTTTAGTTGACGACTTTGCCACCTTTTACGACGGCATCGACCGATTCCAGTTCACGAACATTGGCCAGCGGATCACCATCAACCGCAATGATATCGGCAAAGCGACCGACGGCGATTGCGCCGACATCCTTTTCACGGCCCAAAGCCTGCGCCGCATTGCGCGTGGCGGCTTGGATCGCCTCCAGCGGTGTCATGCCATATTCGACCATGACCTTGAACTGCCCGCCGACCAATGCGTGCGGCATCACGCCAGCATCGGACGCGAAGACCATTTTGACGCCCGCTTTATGCGCCTTGCGGAAATTATCGCGTTGGATTTGCGCGACTTCGCGGTCTTTCCTGAGATTGTCTTCGAGCACGCCGTTCTTTGCGCCTTCGGACTGGGTATAGTCGGTGTTGAAGATATCCATTGAGAACCAGACCGGCCGTGGCCGCGCTGCTGCAAGCTTGATGCCTTCATCATCGACAAGGCTGGCATGTTCGATGGTATCGATGCCCGCCTTGATCGCGGCTTTGATCCCGTCGCCGCCATGGGCATGGGCTGCAACGCGAAGGCCCCATTGATGTGCCTCGTCCGCGATCACGCGAAGCTCGCGCTCCGAAAGCTGCTGCTGGCCGGGTTCGGTATTGCGCGAAAACACGCCGCCCGTTGCGCAAACCTTGATAACCTCTGCGCCATATTTGCGCTGACGTCGCACTTGGTAACGCAGTTCGTCTTCGCTGTCGGCGATGCCCTCTTCCTTACCCGATTTCTCAAGGCTTGGTGGCAGGAATGTGGAGTCGCAATGCCCGCCAGTCGCGCCGAGCGCATAGCCAGCCGGAACAATGCGCGGCCCGTTGGCGTAGCCATTTTCAATGGCTTGTTTCAGACCGATGTCGTTGCGGTTGCCCGCGCCAACGTTGCGAACTGTCGTAAATCCGGCTTTTAGCATCGCTTGCGCCGATCCAACGGCGGTCATGCCCCAAAAGCTGTCGGTGAATTCCAATCCGCGATAGCCGCCAATATCGGCGGGACCGTCGAGATGGACGTGCATGTCGATCAAGCCAGGCAATATGGTTTTGCCGCTAAGGTTGATATGTTTGACGTCACTGCCCCATTTGACGGTGCGTGCGTCTGCAATGCTGGTAATGCGGCCATCGGCGCCAACAAAGACGGCGGGATAGTCCACGGTCTTGCCCGTCAAAACGTCGATCATCTTATCTGCGGTAATGATGGTATCTTGCGCGGATGCAGGGGCAGAAACGGCCGCCAACGCAATCGCGAAAACGCCAGCATTTCTCAGAAAGTAGAGGCTATGTCCCATGGTCGTTTCTCCCGAAAAACTGTTAAGTTACATGCATGACAAATTCCGCGCGTGTAGGACAGAAAAAAGCGCAGCTGTGGGTATTAAGGTGCGAGGACCGAAGGAAACTGTCCCTGTCGCTGATGCTCGCGATAGGCAATGACCCCGCCCGCCATAAGCGCGAAGGACGCACCCAGCATCCACCCACCCAGCACGTCGGTCGGCCAATGGACGCCCAGCATGATCCGCGAAACACCGGTCAGCAAGATCATCGTCGCCGCCGCCAGCTGCCACACAGGATGCCGCGCCTGCGGTACCAGCATGATGAAAAGAATGTAGACCACTGCCGCATTGTTGGCATGGCCGCTGGGAAATGCCGGGCTGGTGACAGGGTCAAGCTGCGCCACCAGATCTGGGCGGACACGTGCGAAAAAATATTTCATGACGTCAGACGTCAGGGCCGCGATCAATGTCGTTAGGCCCATGGCAAGCGCAGAGCCCCACCCCCACCAACGCCATAAAGCGAACGTCAGAACGGCGATGATGATGTAGCGTTGGGCGCCGCCGCCGATCCAGCTGATGCCTTGCATAAGCCAGATCAGCCAATCAGGGGAAACCCCGCGCTGCATATTGAGTGCGTGCGAGACGGCGAGGTCAAATGCGCGGAAATAGCCAGCGGTAACAGCGAAACCCAACGCGAGTACGAGAACAAAGAGAACCGCCGCCCCCGCCCAAAGACGAAACGGCAAAATCACATGTGTAACATTTTGCCATAAGCGCCGAGCACGCTTTCGTGCATCATCTCGCTCAATGTCGGATGCGGGAACACAGTGTGCATAAAGTCCGCCTCAACCAACTCCGCCGTTTTGCCGATGGTATAGCCTTGGATGAGCTCCGTCACTTCAGCGCCAACCATATGCGCGCCCAGTAGCTCGCCGGTTTTGGCGTCGAACACGGTTTTGATAAAACCTTCGGCCTCACCCAACGCAATCGCTTTGCCGTTGCCGAGGAACGGGAAGTTGCCGACTTTGACGTCATAACCCGCCTCTTTCGCCTTAGCTTCGGTCAAGCCAACGCTTGCGACCTGCGGGTGGCAATAGGTGCAGCCGGGGATGTTCTTGGGGTCCATCGCGTGCGGATGCCCGCCAGCAATCGCTTCGGCGGCAATAACGCCTTCATGGCTGGCCTTATGCGCCAACCAAGGCGGCGCGGTGATATCACCGATGGCCCACAGGCCCGGCACATTGGTGCGGCACATCGGATCGGTTTTCAGGAAACCGCGGTCCATTTCGACGCCAAGCGCCTCTAGCCCGATATTTTCGGTGTTGGGGACAATGCCGATGGCAACGATGCAGTGGCTGAATTCGGACGCAATGACTTTGCCGTCCTTGCCCTTGATCTTTGCAGAAACGCCCGTCGCGCTGGCCTTAAGCTCTTCTACCCCTGCCCCGGTCATGATCGTCATGCCCTGCTTTGTCAGCGCCTTTTCAAGGAAGGTCGAAACATCGGCGTCTTCAACGGGCACGATGCGGTCGAGCATTTCGACGACGGTGACCTCTGCGCCCATATCATTGTAGAAGCTGGCAAATTCGATGCCAATCGCACCCGATCCGATGACCAGCAGCTTTTTCGGCATTTCTGGTGGCACCATCGCGTGGCGATAGGTCCAGATACGTTTTCCATCGGCAGGCGCAAATGGCAGGTCACGGGCGCGCGCACCGGTGGCGAGGATGATGTTCTTCGCGGTCAGCTCTTCGCTCTTGCCATCTTTGGTGACCGTCAGTGTGTTTGCCGCCGTCAGCTTGCCGTCGCCCATATGCACGGTGATCTTGTTCTTCTTCATCAGATGCGTGACGCCCTGATTAAGCTGCTTGGCCACACCGCGCGACCGCTTCACCACCGCGTCAATATCCGCGCTGATATTCGCCGCCGTCAGGCCGTAATCGCCCGCATGCTGCATATAATGATAGATTTCGGCCGAGCGCAGCAACGCCTTCGTCGGGATGCAGCCCCAGTTGAGGCAAATGCCGCCGAGATTTTCCCGTTCAACAATCGCAACTTTCAGGCCCAGCTGCGCCGCGCGGATGGCGGCAACATAGCCACCGGGGCCGGAACCAAGGACGATGAGGTCGTAATCCGACATATTACGCCACCAAGCCCAGTGGCTTCTCCACCAACTCCTTGAACACCTTCATCAACTGCGCGCCGTCTGCGCCGTCGATGGCGCGGTGGTCGAAGCTGCCGGTGGCCGACATGACTGTGGCGATGGCGAGTGCGTCATCGACGATATAGGGCCGCTTTTCGCCGGCGCCGATCGCCATGATCATCGCCTGTGGCGGGTTGATGACGGCTTCGAATTGCTTGATGCCCATCATGCCCATGTTGGATATGGACGCGGTGCCGCCCTGATATTCATGGGGTTGCAGCTTGCCTTCCTTCGCGCGGGCCGCAAGTTCGGCAATTTCGGTCGAGATTTTGGACAGCGACTTGTTTGCTGCGTCCGTCACGATGGGCGTAATCAGGCCGGTGGGCACCGATACCGCAACGCTGATGTCGGCGCGGCTATATTGCAGCATATTGTCGCCGGCGAAGCTGACATTGCATTTGGGGACCTGAATCAGCGCAAGGCCAAGCGCCTTTATCAGCATGTCGTTGACCGACAGCTTGATGCCGCGCGGTTCCAGCGACGCGTTAAGCTCTCCGCGCAGCTTGAGCAAAGCATCGAGGCGGACGTCGACGGTCAAATAGATGTGCGGAACCTGCTGCTTGGATTCGGTCAGACGGCGCGCAATGGTTTTGCGCATGTTGGAGAGCTTGACGACTTCGTGCGGAATGTCGGTATCGATTGCCGCAACCGGAGCCGCAGGTGCTTCCCGGCGAAGGCCGGGATCCATTGTGGTTGCTGTGGCTGGGCTCCGGCCTGCGCCGGAGAACGCCTCGACATCCGCCTTTACAATGCGTCCATTGGGACCCGTTCCGCTAATAGCCGCAAGATCAACGCCCGAATTCGCCGCGATGCGCTTTGCCAATGGACTGGCCTTGATGCGGTCACCTGAGGAATGCGATGGCGCAGCAACGGGCGCGGTGACTGGCGCTGGTGCAGCAGCCACTGCTGCAGGCTTAGGCGCTTGCGCGGCGACAGGCGCGGCAGGCTTTGGTGTGGCGGACGCAACGTCATCTTCACCCTGAATGATTGCAATGACCGTGCCGACTTTCACGCCGTCGGTGCCTTCGGCAACGAGCAATTGTGTAATCACACCTTCGTCGACCGCTTCGAACTCCATCGTCGCTTTGTCGGTTTCGATCTCTGCGATCAAATCACCGGACGAAACAGTGTCCCCTTCCTTCACCAGCCATCTGGCAAGCGTGCCTTCTTCCATGGTTGGGGAAAGTGCGGGCATTTTGAGTTCGATAGACATCGGGTTTGGCCTTTTTTGGTCGCAATTTGAAATAATCGCATAGCCAAGCTTTCCCAAGCGTCAAGCGCGATAAGGTTGCCAAGGATGCAAATTTCGCGCAGGCTATACGAATTCATAAAGGCTGGCCGCAGGGGCCCATGCCGGGGGAAGCGCATGCGCACATATCTGGTTGTCATTGACGAGACCGAAGAAGCGCGGCTTGCGCTGCGGTTTGCGTCGCGTCGTGCCGCAAAAACGGGTGGAACCGTGCACATCCTTGCGCTCGTTGAACAGGCGGATTTTGTCGCCTGGGGTGGCGTGCAAGCGACGATGGAGGAAGAAGCGCGCGACCGGGCTGAACAGCTTGTGACCGCCGCTGCTGGATCCATTTTTGACGAAATGGGTGTTCGTCCCGCAATCACCGTGAAGCCCGGCGAAGCCATTGACGTGGTCAAGGTCATGCTGGAGGAACATCCCGGTATCGCCGCACTTGTACTCGGTGCCGCAGCCCAAGGCGCTCCGGGGCCACTTATTGCGCACTTTACCGGAATTAATGCAGGGACATTGCCCTGCCCGGTTATGGTGATCCCCGGCTCGCTGAGCGATGCGCAATTGGATGAATTGAGCTAGCGCCGCTTGCCCTGATGCCGAATGTTCCCGGGGCGTCCGCGTTTGCCCGCGTCATATTTACCGGCCTTTGGCTTACCCTTATGTTTGAACCGGTCCGGCGCATAGCTGCCACCTTCGGGCAATTCGAAGCGGAGTGATCCCGAAATAGGGTTGGCTTCGGCCAAGCGGAGTTCAAGGCGCATGCCCGGGCGATATTCCTGCCGCGTTTTTTCGCCGATGAGCACTTGGCTCGCCTCATCATAATGGAAATAATCTTTTCCAAGTGTTGAGACCGGAACTAAGCCATCACCGCCAACGCCTTCAACTGTTGCGAAAAAACCGAAATTTTGAACGCCGGTGATGCGTGCCTGAACCACTTGCCCGACCTGCGCCGACAGATATGCCGCGATATAGCGGTCTGTGGTCTCGCGCTCGGCTTCCATCGCGCGGCGTTCGGTGCGGCTAATCGCTTCGGCGGTCGCGGGTAATCGTGCAATCGCGGCCTCAGTCAGACCGGTTATTGGTTCGACATCCTTGATCTTCGGCTTGGGCATTTCCAGCCCATAGGCACTGACCAACGCGCGATGCACGATAAGGTCGGCATAACGGCGAATGGGTGAGGTAAAGTGCGCGTAGCTGCCCAAGGACAGGCCGAAATGTCCGACATTGGTCGGGCCATAATAAGCCTGAGTCTGGCTGCGGAGGACGGCTTCCATAATTTGTGGGCGGATTTCTTCGTCGATGATCTTTGCCAAGATCCCGTTGAAGGTTTCCGGCTTAACCACCTGCCCCAGCGCAAAATCAATGTCGAAGGTTTTGAGATATTCCTTCAACGCGACCAGCTTTTCGCGGCCTGGCGGTTCATGGGCGCGGTAAATGAGCGAGGATTTCTTCGCCTCTAAGGCTTTGGCGGCCGCGACATTGGCCGCGATCATGAAATCTTCGACCAAACGATGCGCTTCAAGCTGCTCGCGTTCGGCAACGCCCGTCACGCGGCCTTGTGCATCCAGCGTGATACGCTTTTCGGGCAAGTTTAGTTCCAATGGCGCGCGCTTGGCACGCGCCTTCGACAGCAGCCGCCAACATGCCCATAATGGCTTTAGCGCGGTCTCCAGCAACGGATTTTCCATCGTCCCGTCAATCGCGGCTTGTGCGTCGGGATAAGGAATATTGGCGGCAATCCGCGCCACTGCGCGCGTGAAGCGCCATGACGTCACTTGGCCCGTCTTACCAATGGCAAGGTGGCAAGCGAGTACCGCACGGTCTTCCCCCGCCCGCAACGAGCATTTGTCCGATGACAATGCGTGCGGCAACATGGGCACGACCAGGTCTGGGAAATAGACACTGTTCCCGCGCTTCGACGCCTCATGGTCAAGCGCGCTGCCCGGACGGACATAATAGCTGACGTCCGCAATCGCGACGATGGCGTCAAATCCGCCCGTATCCGCATTTGGCGTTGCCCAAATCGCATCATCGAAATCACGCGCATCGCGGGGGTCAATGGCAATAATCGGCAGGTGGCGCAGGTCTTCGCGATGGTCGTCGGTGACGGGCAGTTCGCGTACACGTTCCGCTTCGCGCTCCACGGTTTCTGGCATCTCAAACGGAATGCCGAATTTATGAATGGCAATGAGGCTGAAGCTTTTCGGCGCAAACGGGTCGCCCAGAACCTGCGTTACCCGCGCCGATTTTTTGTGCGCGTTCCCGGTCAATTCCGCAAGGACCAGCTCGCCAGCTTTTGCGTCACCAACATCACCGATTTGGGTGTCGAACCGTGATTTCTTGTCAACGGATTTTAGCCAGAAACGCCCATTTTCGCCGCCTTCGACAACACCCAAAATCTGCTCGCTACCCTTGGCGAGTTTCTTCATAACATGCGCGGCCCAGCCATTGCCGCGTTCTTCGGTGCGCGCCAAAATGCGGTCGCCAATGCCCAACGCACTGTTGCGCTTGCCTTTGGTCTCGATCACCCGGATCTTGGGTGCCGGAATGCCTTCAGCTTCCCAATGCTCCGGAATGGCCACCGCTTGGTTGCCGTCAATCGCAATAATTTTCAGCACCGTGACTTTTGGCACGCCGCCCATTTTGTGAAAGGCACGACCCGGTGCCATGTCAATCAGGCCTTCATCGGTCATGTCTTTCAACAATGCCTTCAGCGCGATCTTTTCATGCCCGCGCAAGCCGAATTCCCGCGCAATCTCACGCTTTCCCGCAGGGTCGTTGGACGACTGGATAAAGGCGAGTATCTGTTCGCGGGACGGAAGACCTTCAAAATGGGTTCTTTTGGCCATTCCCTAATAAGTCCGGCCAATAAGGATCCGTTCCACGGCAGGTTCGCCGGTAAAAAAGCATGCGCCGTCGACCGCCGCCGCATCAATTGGGCTGTTCCGCATCGTCAGTTTGAGCGCTTTTAACTGCTCAACGATTTTATCGAGTGCAGCGCCGGTTGGGCGTGCCCACTGAACCTCTACCCAGCCAGCAAACTTCGCCTCGTCACCAGCAAAATGCGCGGCAAGGTCGGTGACGTCGCGGCGGATGTTGGCATCAAGCCGCTCTTTTGCTTGCGTGTACAATGTGGACTGAATGTCCTCGAGCAAGCCAGCGGCCGCCGCGACAAATTCATCGCGCGGGGTAAATGCCGTCGCAAGCTTGCCGTCGTCCTTATACAGGCGATCACGGCGCAAAACGGCCGCTTTGCCTTCGCCCACATCGCGTGGGCCCACTTCAACGATGATGGGCGCGCCTTTCTTGACCCAAGACCAACGCTTGTTCGATGCCTTCGCCGCTTTGGTATCCAGCAATACGCGCAAGGGTTCGCCGAACGCACTTAACGCGAGCAATTCGAGGCGCAGGCTGCGGCAATATTCCAGCACGGCTTCGTCTTCGTCATTGTCGCGCAACATTGGTATAATGACGATTTGGTGCGGGGCAATTTGCGGCGGACAGCGCAAGCCATCATCATCGCCATGCGTCATGATAACGCCGCCAATCATCCGCGTGGAAACACCCCAGCTGGTGGTGTGCGCAAATTGTTGGCTGCCGTCCTTATCCTGATATTTGATGCCCGATGCTTCGGCAAAACCGGTGCCCAGATAATGCGACGTGCCAGCCTGCAAAGCTTTGCCGTCCTGCATCATCGCTTCGATGCTATATGTTGCAACGGCGCCCGGGAAGCGTTCATTCTCGGGCTTTTCGCCAGCCACGACTGGCATGGCCAGGGGCCCCTCGGCGAAGGCGCGATACATTTCGAGCGCGCGCATGGTTTCCTGCATCGCATCGGCGCGATCGGCGTGGGCGGTGTGCCCTTCCTGCCATAGAAACTCACTGGTGCGCAGAAACATACGCGTGCGCATTTCCCAGCGCACAACATTGGCCCATTGATTGACCATCAACGGCAAATCACGCCAGCTTTGGACCCATCGGCTCATCGCCGCACCAATCACCGTTTCCGATGTTGGGCGAACAACCAGCGGCTCTTCCAGCTTGGAATCCGGATCCGGGATCAACTTGCCTTTGCCATCACCAATTAAGCGGTGGTGCGTGACGACCGCCATTTCCTTCGCAAAGCCCTCCACATGGTCGGCTTCTTTTTCAAAAAACGACAAGGGGATGAACAACGGGAAATAGCAGTTTTCCACGCCTGCAGCTTTGATTTCCGCGTCCATCAGCTTTTGGATGCGTTCCCACATGCCATAGCCCCATGGCCGGATAACCATGCAACCACGGACACCCGATTCTTCTGCGAGATCGGCCTCCGAAATAACTTCCTGATACCAGCCCGCGAAATTTTGCGCGCGCGTGACGCTTAAAGCATGTTTTATCAAAATCTTACCTGTTACTTTATAGTGATTATGGCTGCGGCGTTAATCCGTCGCAATTTTATCAAGCTTCGCCTGCAATTCCGCAATCTGCCGCTTAAGATCCGCAACTGTCTCTGTCTGCGCAGCTTTGCCGCCCGTAAGGCCGCCAAGATTGGGCATCAACGCTTCGCGTGCAGAACGCATGAATTCGATATTCTGTTTTGCAATATGGCCAAAAGGACCGGAGGTGATTGCGGTTTCAATCGCATCCTGCACCTGCTTTTGGTTCTTGCGGAAATTGTCCATGGAGCTTTCCAGAAACTGCGGGACCATGCCCTGCATGGAATCCCCATACATGGCGATCAATTGTTTCAGGAAGCCGACTGGCAACATCTGCTGTCCGCTATTTTCTTCTTCCATGATGATTTGTGTCAGCACACCATGGGTAATGTCCTCATTCGTTTTGGCATCAACAACTTTGAAGTCGATATCCTTACGAGTCAGTTCCGCCAGGAAGTCCAACGTAATATATTTGGACGAATGCGTGTTGTAGAGCCGCCGGTTCGCGTATTTTTTGATGATGATGGGGCCATCACCATTTCTGCTGGCTGCACGTGCCATTCATATTCCTTTCGCGGATGTTAGAAGTCCGATAGCACCAAGCTGTGGTGCACTGCAACATCGGCGCGCGGTGCAGCGAAATTTGCCTAAGGTTCAGGGACTTTTGGGAGCACATTGAAAGGGAATTTGCCTGTCGTGCTCTGACTTTTTGATGTCTAAACCTGTCCGCTACAGCGGTTTGCCCTATGTGGCCTGACAGCAACAATATCGGAAAAAGCAGTTTTTTTCTTCGGGAGCTATTGCACATGTTGTCCGTCTACGCTTTACTGGACTATTAATTGAAAATGAACAAAACAGCTGGGGATTTTTTTAATGAAGAAGTCACGTTTATTGGTCGCAGGCTCCGCTATCAGCCTAGCGCTGTTTAGCGCCGTTCCATCCTACGCGCAGGATGCGCAGCCTGATGAAAGCAGCGCTGAAGAGTCCTCCAAAAACGAAGAAGTCATCACGGTAACCGGATCGCGCATCAGACTTCCTAATCTTGAATCAATCGAGCCGACAACGACTCTCGATTATCGCCAACTGCGCGAACGCAATTTTACGAACATAGCCGATGCGTTGAACGAGCTTCCTGGGATTCGCGGAAGTGTTACGCCGCAGGGCGGTCAAGGCTTTGGTCAAGGTGTAAACTTCGCCAACAGCTATGGCCTCGGTTCAAACCGCACTCTCACACTTATAAATGGTCGTCGTTTTGTAAGTTCGAACGTAGCGACGATTTTTGCAAACGCGGGCGCCGGAACGCAAGTCGACCTTAACACACAGCCAAGTATCCTTACCGATAAAATCGACCAGCTTAGCGTGGGCGGTGCGCCTATCTATGGTTCGGACGCCATTTCGGGTGTTATCAACATTTTCCAGCGGACACGTTTTGACGGTGCTGAGTTTTCAGTCACCACAGGCATTACCGCCCGCGGTGACAATGCAAATTACAATTTCTCCGGGATCATCGGAAAAGATTTCCTGGACGACCGCCTGAATATTACGGTTGCTTTCTCACGCGACGAGTTGGATGGCCTCGAATATAATGACCGTGATTTTCTGCGTCGTCGGATTGGTAACGGAACGAATCCATCCGATGCGCAAAATGCATCGCTCCGTTTTCCCGGCGTCAATCAAACGAACGACGGTCGTTTGAATACTGGCATAGGATTTAACAACAGTTCTACCGATGGATGGCCTGGTTCGGTTCTTATTCGCAACGTTAACATTCCATTCCTGACACGTGGCGGTCTAATCACTGGCACCAACCTCTCCGGTGCGGGAACAAACCCGCTAAATCCAGCGGTCCCCTTTGGTACGCGCACATCTAGCGGTCTGCAGTTTGACTCCAGCGGTAATCTTATACCCTTTAATCAGGGTGTTGTTTTTCCGGGTACGTCAGGTTCAGGTGGCGACGGTTTCGTATTCTCGGACTTCACGCAGATCACCTCTGATCTCAATCGTACAAGCGCAAATGCATTCGTAACTTTTGATGTGACTCCAGATGTCGAGCTGTTTTTTGAGGGAAGCTACTTCGAATCGCGTGCTGACGAATTGACGCAGCAGCCCACGTTCAACAGCTCGCTTTTCGGCGGCCTTAGTGGCGCGCTGACATTCTCCGTAGACAACCCGTTGTTGACGCCACAAGCGCGGGCGGCACTGGTTTCACGCGGTGTTACGACGTTCAGCCTATCTCGCGCATCTGATGACTATGCCGATCTTACCGGTTTCAACAAAACCCGTTTGTATAACATGGTCGGTGGTTTGAAAGCGGATCTGAACGTTTTTGGTCGTTCGTTGAATTTTGAAACATATGCTAGCCACGGCAAGACGCGCAGCATGGATTTTGGTCAAGATTTGAATGCCCAAAATTTCATCAATGCTGTAAACGTGACGCGTGACGGAAATGGCCAAATTGTATGTACAACAGCGCCTACGCGCCTTGTCGGTACCACGCTAACCGGTTTTGCTGCTCCTGGTGGCACGCCGATTGCGGATCCAAATTGCGTTCCCCTTGATGTGTTTGGTGATGGTCGCGCATCCGCAACAGCGCGGGACTATGTCATCGAAGATTTTGTGACCATCAGTGAGCAAGAGCAGACAGTTTTCAACGCCAACATTGGTGGTTCGCTGTTTGATCTTTGGGCAGGCCCG
This sequence comes from Sphingorhabdus sp., assembly GCF_044374345.1. GTDB lineage: Bacteria > Pseudomonadota > Alphaproteobacteria > Sphingomonadales > Sphingomonadaceae > Sphingorhabdus_B. Next base: position 33,676 of record NZ_JBILOS010000006.1, read on the forward strand.
GTTGGTTTCAACATTGGGTATGAGCACCGTGACGAGAAAGCGAGCTTTACACCTAGTGATTTCCAGCAGGCAGGTCGGGGACGCTCCGTTGCTATTACACCTTTGTCCGGTAGGTATAATCTTGACGAGGCGTTCGGCGAGCTAGTTGTGCCGCTTGTTATTGAAGAGAATAATGTTCCTTTCATTCACAACGCGTCTATCACCGCACGTGGTCGTTATTCTGATAACACCGTAAACGGAGGGTTCGCATCATACATGGTCGGCGGCACCCTTGCACCGATCCCCGACGTGGAATTCCGTGGTAACTTCACACGGTCCTTCCGTTCTCCTGCGATCACAGAGCTGTTCCTGCCAAAGGTGAACACCTTTGCATTCGTTCCAGATCTGTGTCAGCCCTCGGCACGTAACGCGGGCCCGGCACCTACAATCCGTGCCGCGAACTGCGCTGCTTTCATCGCAGCGTTTCCAGGAACCGATTTCAACTCTCCGGACCCTGCATCTACGGCGAGTGTGCCTGCGCAGTCCGGCGGAAATCCAAACCTGGATAACGAAGCTGCTGACAGTTATAGCTTCGGCGTCATTGTTCGTCCGACATTCATCCCAAGACTGTCAATCACGGCGGACTACATCGACATTACGCTGAATAAGCCAATTTCGAACTTGACGATCGCGCAGATTGCGTCCGGTTGTTTCGACAACCCTAACTTTGATAAGTCGGACCCATCCAATGGTAACGGCTTCTGTGAACAGATTAACTATGGTCCCAATGGACGTGTTCAGGGTGATCCACAAAACCCCGCTGTCCGCAGCGGTTTTGTTAATGGCAACAATATCAAGTTTAGCGGAATTCAAGGAACAATTGGTTACGATCTTCCATTGTTCAAAGGTACATTTACATTAGGTGGCGACATGCTTTATGTCCGGCGCCGTCTTGTAGACATTACCGGTGTTGCGCCAAGCCGCAGTGACGGGGTCATTGGAGACCCTGAATTCTCGGGCCAGTTGCGTTTCCGCTACGCTCAAGAAGAGTTCGGCGTTACGACAACAGTAACATACACCGGAGAACAGTTGTTTAGCCGATTGAACCGTGCGCCAGGAGTGGCTGGTTCTGGGCCCGATGCGCGCGAAGTCGACAAGCTAAATGACTTTTTCATCGTCAGCGGTGGCTTTTTTATCGATGCAACCGACGATTTCCGTATCACTCTGTCGGTTACAAACTTGCTTAACCGCCAAGGACAGAATTACTTCGGTGAGCTCCATCCTTCTAGCTACAACGATTTGATTGGCCGCCGCTTCCAAATGAGCGTTCGTGCCACGTTCTAATCGTTACACATAGAAATTGAAAAGGGCGCCCGTGTGGCGCCCTTTTTTATTGGTTTATCCGCAGGCCACTAAAACGCGCCAGCGAACTACCGCCAAATGCGTTCGAAGCGGGTTCCCAGATTGGTGAGCAATTCATATTGCGATAGCCCCGTCAGCGCCGATGCTGTGGGCAGGTGATAATCGACGTCTACCCAGTCGCCTTCGCGAAGCTCAGGCGCCGCACTGACGTCGATTGTCACGAGATCCATGGATACGCGCCCCAGAACAGGCAATGCGGCCGCGCCATGATGCGCTGTTCCCTTGCTAGAGAAGGCGCGCAGATACCCATCGGCATATCCGATAGAAATCGTCCCGACGGTCGTATCGTTTCCACAGATATGTGTCGCGTTGTAACCAATAGGCGCGCCGGCAGGCAGTGCCCGCACCTGAAGCAAGCGTGCGGAAAGACGCGCGACGGGCTTGATGAAGGCCTCCATGCCGGAGCGTGCGATGCCGCCATATACGCTGAGCCCGGGGCGCGTGAGATCATAATGATAATCCGCACCGAGCATGATGCCCGCACTGTTGGCAAGGCTCAGGCGCTTCGCGCCCGAAGCAGCCGCATGTTCATGGAATAGGCGCTGTTGTGCTTCGTTCTGCGCGCTATCCTCATCCGCCGACGCCAGATGCGACAACAGCAAATCAACATCGAGATCGTGTAAGCGGCATTGCGACATCTGCTCCGGCCCGATGCCAAGCCGATTGATGCCGCTGTCGAACATGATGTGGCAACGTCCGCCACCTGACGCGTGCCAGATCGCGACCTGTTCTGGCGTGTTCAGCACGGGCACTGCGCCTAAAGCGCGTATGTGCGGAATGTCAGCGGCCTGAATGCCGTTTAAGACGGACATCCAGGCCGGAGGAATAACATCCGCGATCGCAGCGGCTTCGCCCCAATGGGCAACGAAAAAGTCGCGGCACCCTGCATCGCGCAACCGCGCCGCCACTTCGCGCGCGCCAAGGCCATAGCCGTTGGCCTTTACCGCCGCGCCAGCCTGCGCCGAGCCGCTGCGTGCGTTGAGCGCTTTCCAGTTCGAAGCGAGAGCTTCGCCATCAAGGATTAAACGCAGTGGGGGTTCAAAATCGGTCATCCGCGGCCTTTTGCCCCTACCCCATTGCGTGTCAATCCAGCTTGGTCTTTCCCGACGTTTCCGGCAGCCAAATCAATGCAACGACAAAGGCCAATGCTGTGACACCGACCGTATACCAAAGACCAGAGAATGGCTGCCCGGTCTGCGCGACAATATATTGCGAGATATAGGGCAGAAAGCCGCCAAAATAACCTGCGCCAATATGATAAGGTATAGACATGGAGGTGTAGCGGATTTTGGCCGGGAACATTTCGACCAAAATGGCTGCAACCTGTCCATAGGTCATACCCGACAACGCGACCATCAGGAACACCGCGAGAATGATTTTCCATGGCTGCCGCTGGGCAGGATCAGATTTGTCGGGATAGCCCGCCTTCTCCAATGCGGCGATATAGGCTTTTTCGTCAAAGCCCTGCAACTGGGCATCGCCGACCTTCAATGACACAGTCTCGCCCGATTGCTTGCTATATGCAATGCCGCGCTTGGTCAGGAAGTTCAGCGCCTGCGCGCATTCGCTTTCGTGAACGCGGTTTAATGCGTTGAAATCACATTCGGGCATCGACAGCGTGACCGGGTTGCTAACAGTCGCGCGCGCAAGTGCGGGATTAGCTGCATCCGCCATCATCCAGAAGATTGGGAACACGCCGATGATAGAAAGGCCGTAGCCCAGCAAAAGCATCCGCTTGCGGCCCCATTTGTCCGACAACCAACCGCATGCAACATAGGTTGGAGCGGCGAGCGCGGCACCCACGGCCATGTACAGCAAGGCATCTGTCTCTGGCACACGCGCCGTACCTGTCAGAAAATAGAGCGTTCCGAATTGCGATGTATAATAGATCACCGTAAGACCCGCGGCGACGCCAAATAGCGCAACCAAGAGACGTCCGATGTTGCCGGGATATTGGAAGCTTTCGACAAACGGATTTTTGGACGTCGTTCCTGCCGCTTTCATGGCCTTGAAAACAGGGCTTTCAGACAATTTAAGCCGCATGAACAGCGATATGGCGAGCAACAAGATCGACGTCAGAAACGGCACGCGCCAACCCCAGGCTTCAAACGCTTCGTTACTCATCGACTGACGGGTGATAAGGACCACGATAACCGCAAGCAAAAAGCCGCCAGCGACCGATGCTTGGATCCAACTGGTATATTGGCCGCGTTTTCCCTCGGGTGCATGTTCGGCAACATATATGGCCGCGCCGCCATATTCACCGCCAAGCGCCAGCCCCTGAAGACAGCGCATCAGCAACAACAGGCCTGCGGCCCAGACGCCTGCGGTCTCAAATGTGGGTAATAGGCCAATCGCGGCGGTCGCGACGCCCATGAGCGTGATCGTCACGAGGAAGGTATATTTCCGCCCAATCTTGTCGCCGAAATAGCCAAATAATATTGCCCCAAGCGGACGAACACCAAAGCCCGCACCGAATATGGCCAGAGAAGCCAGCGTTGCGGCGGTTGGGTTATCTGCAGGAAAGAATAGCTTACCGATCAGCGCCGCTAGGATGCCATAGACAAAGAAGTCATACCATTCGAACACGGTGCCAAGTGATGACGCCGTTATGACCAGGCGGTCCCGTTTCGGATCAAGTGTGATTTCGTTCTCGGTAGCAGCGGCCATGATATTCCCCAAAAAACCCTCTTGCCTGTCTTAATCGCTATGTCGCTCTGTTCAAGCGGCTTGTTGCGCTTATCCACAAGGGCGATTAACGATTTGGGAGAGGAGAAGAGCATGCCGGTATTTATTGATCTGTCGATCCCGATTACCAACGACGTCATTTCCGATCCGCCCGTCATGCGGCCGCAGATTTCCTATATGACGCATGAAAACACGTGGGAACAGATTGCGATGTTTTTCCCGGGGCTCACGAAGAACGACCTTCCCGATGGGGAGGGTTGGGCCGTCGAAAGCCTCACGCTTTCCACGCATAACGGAACGCATATGGACGCGCCGTGGCATTTCCATTCAACAACAGATGCCGGAGCACGCCCTGCCCCATCGATTGACGAAGCGCCGTTGGATTTGTTTTTCGCACCGGGCGTGAAGTTGGATTTTTCGCATTTGCCCGCTGGCCATGTCGTCAGTGCTTCGGAGGTCGAGGCCGAACTCAAGCGTATCGGATATACGCTGCAACCACGCGACATTGTTCTGGTGCAGTCTGGTGCGGTTTACGGCACGGATAATTTCACCGACCAAGGCGTTGGCATGGGCGCGGAAGCAACGCTGTATTTGACCTCGCTGGGCGTGCAGGTTGTCGGCACCGACGCATGGAGCTGGGATGCGCCGTTCAGCCATACGGCCAAGCGTTGGGCCGAAAAGCGCGATCCGTCGATTATTTGGGAAGGACATAAGGCCGGACGTATCCAGCCTTATTACCAAATTGAAAAGCTTACCAATTTGGAAGCATTGCCAGCCTTTGGTTTTACGCTGTCATGCTTCCCCGTGAAGATCGAGCGTGCGAGCGCGGGATGGATACGGGCGGTAGCGATTTTGGATTAAGCCACCGCGCGCATATTATTCCATTTCCAGAATGACAGCATCGACGGCAAGGCTGTCCCCTGCCTTGGCGTTGACAATCTTTACCGTCCCGGATTTCTCGGCGCGCAGGATATTCTCCATCTTCATGGCTTCCACCACGGCGAGTGGTTGCCCTGCTTCCACAGCATCGCCGGCATTGACGTGCAATGTCGTCAACAGGCCGGGCATTGGGCAAATGAGGAATCTGGAGAGATCCGGCGCGATCTTTTCAATCATGTGATCGGCCAAATGCGCAATATGCCCCGGCAGGACGCGCGCGATATGCGTTGCGCCGCGCGTGGTTAGCTTAAAGCCAGTCCGCATCTTCGAAACTTTGACCGCCAGCTCTTCGTCACCGACTTCCGCCTCGATCAAGCGATCACCCGGATCATATTCCATTGAAAGGTCGAAATGTTCCCCGTCGACGTGCATGTCACCATCGACCATTTCGATATCGTGGACAGCGTCACCGATCTTCACTTGCCAGCGTGCGGGCGGTTCCAGCGTATCGCCCAACTGGCCGTCGACATGGCGCGCGCGGTCGGCTTCTGCCGTCGCCACGAACCCTGCGATGGCCGCGAGTGATTTGACCAAATCGGGCGTTGATGCCGCGCCGTGGAAACCGTCCGGATATTCCTCCGCGATAAACCCCGTGGTCAATTCGCCGGAACGGAAGCGCGGGTGCTGCATGATGGCGCTGACGAAATCGATATTGTGGCCAAGGCCTTCGATTTCGAAACGGTCCAGCGCAGCGATTTGCAAGTCAGCCGCTTCGTCGCGGGTTTTGCCCCATGTGATCAGCTTGGCGATCATCGGGTCGTAGAACATAGACACTTCGCCGCCATCATAAACGCCGTCGTCAACGCGAACGCCTTCGACACCGCGACGGCCGTTAGCGTACTCGTCCTCAGTCCAGCCAGCGACTGGCGGACGATAGCGCGTCAGGCGGCCTGTTGAGGGCAGGAATCCTCGATAGGGGTCTTCGGCATAGACGCGGTTTTCAATGGCCCAACCGTCAATCTTGATATCATCCTGCGTCATGGCGAGCTTCTCGCCAGCGGCAACGCGGATCATTTGTTCGACCAGATCGATGCCGGTGATGCATTCGGTCACCGGATGCTCCACCTGCAAACGGGTGTTCATTTCCAGGAAGTAGAAACTCTCGCCGCTCGGGTCTGCACCCGATACGATCAGTTCCACAGTACCCGCCGAATAATAGCCTACTGCACGTGACAATGCGACGCATTGCTCACCCATCGCCTTGCGCATCTTGGGCGTGACGAAGGGCGATGGCGCCTCTTCCACGACCTTCTGATGGCGCCGCTGGATCGAACATTCGCGTTCGTTCAGGTATAAAATATTGCCATGCTGATCGCCCAATATCTGGATTTCGATATGGCGCGGGTTGAGGATGAATTTCTCGATAAAAACGCGGTCGTCGCCGAAGGAATTCAGCCCCTCGCGTTTGGTCGCTTCAAAGCCTTCGCGCACATCCTGCTCATTATAGGCAAGCCGCATCCCCTTGCCGCCGCCGCCCGCGCTGGCCTTCATCATCACTGGATAGCCGATTTCTTCCGAAATCCGCACGGCATGTTCGGTGTCGTCAATCTCACCCACAAAACCGGGAACGACGTTGACGCCTGCTTTCATGGCCAGTTTCTTGGACTCGATCTTGTCGCCCATCGCGGCAATTGCGTTCACGGGCGGGCCGATGAACGCGATGTTTTCCTTGGCCAAAGCCTCGGCAAAGCTGGTGCGTTCGGACAGGAAGCCATAGCCGGGGTGGACTGCCTCCGCGCCCGTTGCCTTACACGCGGCGATGATCTTGTCGGCAATCAAATAAGACTGCGCGGCAGGCGAAGGCCCGATATGCACCGCTTCATCGGCCATTTGCACAAATGGTGCACGCGCATCCGCATCGGAATAGACCGCGACAGTTGCGATCCCCATCCGGCGTGCGGTCTTGATGATACGGCAAGCGATCTCGCCACGGTTGGCGATCAGGATTTTCTTGAACATTAAGGAAGCGTTCCTTCAACAATCATAATGCGGGATATAGCTGTCTTATGCCGGATATCAGCGACGGGACGATATTCTTCGGAGCTTAAAAACGCCTGGGCCGCGGCAAAATGCGAAAATTCAATGACGACCATGCGGCCGCTGGGATCGCTGCCTTCAAGGCTTTCTATTCTACCCCCACGAACGATGTAACGCCCCCCAAATTGGGCAACGATAGGGACAACGGCGGATGTGTATTCTTCGTACGCAGCGGCATCGCGCACATCAACCTCGGCAATGACATAGGCCTTGGCAAGTTGCGCGGCGTTGACGCTGGCTGAAAGCGGCAGAGGCGGTGTTGAACCTACCATGTCTGTTTCCAACAAGATCGCATGCGTCTCACTCCGCCGCATCATGCAACGGCGGCATATTGTGGCCGAGCAACGTCAAAACATCGGCTGCGCACTCAACAACATTGCTGCCCGGACCGTAAATGCCCTGAACACCCGCTTCACGCAGAAAATCATAATCCTGCGGTGGAATAACGCCACCGGCAATGACCTTGATGTCGCCACGCCCCGCTTCGCGCAGACCCTTTATGAGCTCTGGGATCAGCGTCTTATGTCCTGCAGCAAGGCTGGAGGCACCCACGGCATCGACATCATGCTGTAGCGCCAACACAACGGTTTCTTCGGGTGTCTGGAACAATGGCCCGCTGATGACGTCGAAGCCCATGTCGGAAAATGCAGAGGCAATGACGTTCGCACCGCGATCGTGGCCATCCTGCCCCATTTTGGCGACGAGCAATTTTGGTTTGCGGCCCAAGCGGCGGCCAACCGATGCGACGCCGTCGAGCACTTGCGCCCAGCGTTTGTCGAATTCATGCGCGCTGCCATAAATACCCTGCACAGGTACGGGTGTGGTTGCATAGCGGCCAAACACAGCCTCCATTGCGTCCGATATCTCGCCCAGTGTGGCGCGTGCGCGGGCGGCGTCGACGGCCAGCGCGAGCAGGTTTGTGTTCCCCTGCGCAGGCAGGGGTCCAGTCTCGGACGTTGCGTTGTGCGGCACTGGCCCCCGGCCTTCGCCGGGGAACGCACGGGCCCCTTCGGTCAGCGCACTCAATGCGGCCTGACACGCAGCTTTATCACGCGACGCGCGCGTGGCGGCAAGGCGTGCAATCTGGCCCTGACGGACAAAGTCGTTATCGACCTCAAGCGTATCGAGCTGGTCTTCGGTTTCCAGACGATATTTGTTGACGCCAACGATGACGTCTTCACCCTTATCGACCCGTGCCTGACGCGCCGCGGCGGCTTCTTCGATCAAACGCTTGGGCATGCCCGATGCGACAGCCTTGGTCATGCCACCGAGTTCGTCGACCTCACCAATGATTTTCCACGCCTGATCAACCAGCTCAGCGGTCAAGGCTTCGACATAATAGCTGCCGCCCAAAGGATCGACGACCTTTGTAATGCCCGTTTCTTCGGCCAGGATGATTTGCGTGTTCCGCGCAATGCGCGCCGAAAATTCCGTAGGCAGCGCAATGGCTTCGTCCAACGCATTGGTGTGAAGGCTCTGCGTGCCGCCAAGGGTCGCGGCCATGGCTTCAACCGTGGTGCGGATGACGTTGTTATAGGGATCTTGCTCTTGCAACGACACGCCCGATGTCTGGCAATGCGTGCGCAGCATTTTGGAGCGTTCGTCCTTTGCGCCAAGCTCATCCATGACGCGGTGCCACAAGGTGCGCGCGGCGCGCAGCTTTGACACTTCCATGAAGAAGTTCATGCCGATTCCAAAGAAGAAGGACAGCCGTCCGGCAAACGCATCAATATCCAAGCCGGAAGCCATCGCGCGCTGCACATATTCCTTGCCGTCGGCGATGGTGAAGGCAAGCTCCTGCACCGCGGTCGCGCCGGCTTCATGCATATGATAGCCGGAGATGGAGATGCTATTAAACTTCGGCATGTTGGCGCTGGTGTACGCGATTATGTCCGAAACGATCCGCATCGATGGTTCGGGCGGGTAAATATATGTGTTGCGGACCATGAACTCCTTAAGGATGTC
>NZ_JBILOS010000139.1:0-3567 GCF_044374345.1 Sphingorhabdus sp.
TGAAGTTGAAAGGCGTCGCCTCCATGAAACTGCGTTCACTCCTCTTCGTCCCGGGCGACCGGCCTGATCGTTTCGCCAAGGCATCCGCCAGCGGTGCCGATGCGATTATCATCGACTTGGAAGACTCAGTCGCAGTGGACCGCAAGGTTGCTGCGCGTGAGGCGACTGCGGAGTTTTTGTCAGGCGACCGGTCCGTGCCGGTGTTTGTCCGCGTTAATCCGCAGGATAGCCATCTGACCCATGACGATCTGGCGTCGGTTTTACCCTATATGCCAGACGGCATTGTCCTGCCCAAGGCGGAGGGGGCACGTTCGGTCCATTGGCTCCGCGCAGAAGTCGCAGCGGTGGCGGACAGTCAGGATGGCGAAGCCCCGCCGATCTTGCCGATCGCGACCGAAACCCCTGGTGCTGTATTTGATCTGGGGACTTTGCGCGAAGTTTCGCATTATCTGGCGGGTGTGAGCTGGGGGGCGGAGGATTTGCCCGCGGCGGTTGGCGCCGCAACGGCGCGTGAGGCCGATGGTCGCTACACAGCGCCGTATGAGATGGTACGCAGCCTGACGCTCTTCGCGGCGCATGCCGCTGGCGTTGCGGCAATCGATACGGTCTTTCCGAATATCAGCGACGAGGCTGGTCTATCGGCCTATGTTGCGCGCGCGGCGCGGGATGGCTTTACCGGGATGCTTGCCATTCACCCATCGCAAGTAAAGTCGATTAACGCCGGCTTCACACCATCGCCCGCGCAGATTGCGCATGCCCAATCGATCGTTGATGCCTTCGCAGCCAACCCGGGATCGGGTGTTTTACAAATCGGCGGAAAAATGATCGACGCGCCGCATTTGAAGGCGGCGCTGTCGATCTTAGCGCGCGTTTAGGCGGCTAGCTTCCGCAGCACATAGTGCAGGATGCCACCGTTCATGAAATATTCGACTTCGTTCGCGGTGTCGATGCGGCACAGCGTGTCGAAATTGAACGTGCTGCCGTCCTTGCGGGTGACCATGACGGTGACCGTCTGGCGCGGCTGAAGCTTTCCGACGCTGGTGATCGTGAAGCTGTCATCTGCGTTCAGGCCCAAGCTGGTGCGGCTTTCGCCTTCCATGAACTGCAATGGCAAAACGCCCATGCCGACAAGGTTTGAACGGTGGATGCGTTCGAAGCTTTCGACGATGACGGCGCGGACGCCTAGGAGGTTGGTGCCTTTTGCGGCCCAATCGCGTGACGAACCGGTGCCATATTCCTTGCCGGCGATGACCACCAAGGGCGTGCCGTCGGCTTTGTGCTTCATGGCGGCGTCGTAGATGGGCATGACTTCGCCATTGTAGCTGCTCATGCCGCCTTCGATGCCGGGGACCATTTCGTTCTTGATGCGGATGTTGGCGAAGGTGCCGCGCATCATGACTTCGTGGTGGCCGCGGCGGGCGCCGTAGCTGTTGAAGTCAGCTTTGCTAACCTGATGTTCCATAAGGAATTTTCCGGCCGGGCTGTCCGCTTTGATCGATCCAGCGGGGGAGATGTGGTCGGTGGTGATGGAATCGCCCAAGATCGCCAGCGGCTTTGCCTCGATGATATCCATCACCGGTGCCGGCGTCATGCTCATCCCTTCAAAATAGGGCGGATTTGCGACATAGGTCGAACCGGCACGCCATGTGTAGGTGTCCGAACCTTCGACCTGAATCTTCTGCCAATGCGCATCGCCTTCATAGACGGTCGCATAACGCGCGGTGAACATCGAACGGTCGATGTTTGCGGTCATGACATCATGCACTTCCTGATTGGTGGGCCAGATATCGCGCAGATACACGTCCGAACCGTCGGTCGCCTGACCGATTGGCGTGGTGGTGAAGTCTTCGGTCACGGTGCCCTTCAGCGCATAGGCGACAACCAAGGGCGGTGATGCGAGGAAGTTCGCGCGTACATCGGGCGACACGCGGCCTTCAAAGTTGCGGTTGCCCGAAATGACCGAGGCGGCAACAATGTCATGGCCGTTGATCGCGGCGGAGATCGGCTCTGCCAACGGGCCGGAGTTACCGATGCAGGTCGTGCAGCCATAGCCGACAAGGTTGAAGCCAACCGCATCCAGATCCGCGGTCAGGCCCGCACGGTCGAGATAATCGGTCACGACTTGGCTACCGGGGGCAAGCGAAGTCTTCACCCATGGCTTGGGCTTCAGGCCAAAAGCATTCGCCTTGCGCGCAACCAATCCGGCGGCAACAAGAACGCTTGGGTTTGATGTGTTGGTGCACGACGTAATCGCCGCAATCACCACGTCACCGTCGCCAATATCGTGCGATTTGCCCTCAACCGCGACGCGCTTTGCGCTGTCATGCTTGTAGACGTTGATAAGATCGTCGTTGAACACATTGTCGACTTGCGTCAGGACAACCTTGTCCTGCGGACGCTTTGGTCCGGCAAGCGATGGCACAACGCTGCCCATGTCGAGTTCAAGCGTGTCGGTGAAAATCGGGTCCGCCATGTCCGCATAGGCCCAAAGGCCCTGTTCCTTGGCATACGCCTCAACCAACGCAATCTGGTCTTCGGCACGGCCGGTCAGACGCAGATAGTCGAGCGTCTTGTCATCAATGCCAAAGAAGCCACAGGTCGCGCCATATTCGGGCGCCATGTTGGCAAGCGTCGCGCGGTCGGCGAGCGACAAGGACGCAAGGCCGGGGCCATAATATTCGACAAAGCGGCCAACCACGCCCTTGGCGCGCAGCATTTGGGTGGCGGTGAGCACAAGGTCGGTCGCGGTCACGCCCTCTGCCAACGCGCCGGTCAGTTTGAAGCCAACAACTTCAGGGATCAACATCGACACCGGCTGGCCAAGCATCGCGGCCTCCGCCTCAATCCCGCCAACGCCCCAACCCAGCACGCCAAGGCCGTTGATCATCGTCGTGTGGCTGTCGGTGCCAACGCAGGTGTCGGGATAGGCGATGGTCGCACCATCTTCGGCTGCGCTGGTCCAAACGGCCTGCGCGATATGTTCAAGGTTCACCTGATGGCAAATGCCGGTTCCAGGAGGGACGGCTTTAAAGTTATTCAGCGACTTTGAACCCCATTTCAGGAAGTCGTACCGTTCTGCATTGCGCTGATATTCGATTTCCACATTGTGCTCGGCTGCCTTTGGGTGGCCGAATTCGTCAACCATGACGCTGTGGTCGATGACCAAATGCACGGGGACGAGCGGGTTGATCTTCGAAGGGTCCGCCTTCAACGCGGTCATCGCGTCGCGCATCGCGGCCAAATCAACCACGCACGGCACGCCGGTGAAATCCTGCAGCAAAACGCGGGCAGGGCGATATTGAATTTCGCGGGTCGATTTGGCGTCTTTCTGCCAATCGATCAGGGCTTGCACGTCCTGCACCGAAACGGTGAAGCCGCCATCTTCAAAACGCAGCAGATTTTCGAGCAATACCTTCATCGAAAACGGCAGGCGGGACACATCACCCAATTTTTCCGATACTTTTTTGATCGAAAAATAATCCACCGTCTTGCCGCCAGCGGTCAAGGTGGAACGGGTTTGCAGGCTGTCTAATCCGATTGCGGTCATGTTGGTACTACCCCTTCAAA
>NZ_JBILOS010000064.1:0-11959 GCF_044374345.1 Sphingorhabdus sp.
CGAAGGGGCCAATCGCTTGGCGAGCCGCGCCTTTACGGATTCGTTATGCACTCGTCAAGGCCAAGTTCGCGCAATTTCAGTCGGCGAATGCGATGTCGTCGACGTGGAGCTCCGCTTTTGGCGTTGCACCCCAATCGTCGATCTTCGCGCGGCCCGCAAACCAGAAGCGTCGCCCGCGATCTGCGTGCAGCATTGTCTGGCCCAAAACAGTCTCGCCCTGACGGAAGGCCATAGCTTTGAACGACTGCCCGTCGTCGCCCGCGACGATCGCGCGGACATGGTCTTTGCCGACGATATCGCATTTAATGATGCGCAGCGGTCCCGTGACGACGCGCGGCCCCGGCCAGCCCATGCCATAGGGGCCAGCGGATTCCATCGCGTCGACAAAAATCGGGTTTAGGCCGCGCGGCGCGACGATGGCGTCGATCAAAAGGGCCTTGGATCCCGATGCGTTGCTGACGTCGGCCGACAGCCGCGCGTCCAACCAATCGGCCAGCGCATCAATTTTGTCATGCGATACGGTCAGCCCCGCCGCCATGGCATGGCCGCCGCCGGCCTCCAGCAATCCCGCCTCACGCGCAGATATGATCGCGGCACCCAAATCGACGCCGGCAATTGATCGGCCCGACCCCTTGCCGACACCATGTTCGTCCACGGCAATCACGATCGATGGCTTTCCCGTTTTTTCCTTAATCCGGCCCGCGACGATGCCAATGACGCCGAGGTGCCAGCCTTCGCCCGATAGCAATGCCACTGCGCGGTTGTGTTGCCCCGCCAACATCGCCTCAGCCTGTTCCTGAACCACTGATTCAATTGCGCGGCGTTCTTCGTTCAGCCGGTCAAGCTCAAGCGCGATCTCTTGCGCCTCCGCCGCGTCCTCCGTTGTGAGCAGGCGCACGCCAAGGTCCGACTTGCCCACACGGCCGCCGGCATTGATGCGTGGTCCCAAGGCAAAGCCAAGGTCGGAGCAAATAGGTGCGCGCGTCAGGCGGCTCGCCTGAATGAGCGCCGACAGGCCAATGTTGCGGCGCGCGGCCATCACCTTTAACCCTTGCGCAACAAATGCGCGGTTCAGCCCCCTGAGCTGCGCCACGTCCGCCACGGTGCCCAGCGCGACCAAATCGAGCAAGTCCATGATCTTGGGTTCTGCGCGGGTTGCAAAATGGCCACGCGTGCGCAGCGTGCGGATAAGCGCCGCGCCCAACAGGAATGCCACGCCAACCGCCGCCAGATGCCCGTGGGATGCCGCGTCGTCGGTTTCGTCCAAACGGTTCGGGTTTACGAGCGCAAAGGCCTGGGGAAGCTCACTGGCGCATTTGTGATGGTCGACGACGATGACCTCAAGCCCAGCCGCCTTGGCTTGCGCAAGCGCGTCATAAGCCATCGCGCCGCAATCGACGGTGACGATCAGGCGGCTTCCGCTTTCGCCAATGCGCACAAGGGCCTCACCAGACGGACCATAGCCCTCCATCAACCGGTCGGGGATGTAATAGCCTGCATCAAGGCCCAGCATACGCAGCAGGCGGATAAGCAACGCCGCACTGGTCGCGCCATCGACGTCATAGTCGCCATAGACGGTAATCTGTTCGCCCGCCTCGACCGCTTGCGCCAATCGTAGCGCCGCATGCTCCATGTCCTGGAATATCGACGGGTCGGGCATGAAGTTGCGAATGGTCGGGTTGCGGTGCCGTTCGATATCGTCGCGGTCAACGCCGCGCGCCATCAGCAACTGGGTCACCAGATCGTCAGGTTTGAAATCGGGATCACGGCCATCGGTGCCACCGCCGCGCCAATGCCAGGCTTGCTCAAGAACGGAACTGTTAATGTCGAGTACGGGCTTCATACCGCTTCCCTATGGCGCACCAGCGGTGCTAGCAAGCATCGATGCGGCAATTGTTGATAATCTGGCACAGTATGACGGGCGGGTCGGAGGCTTTGGCCCGCGCTGCCTATGACGGCGCCTGCCGTGCGCAGGGTGTCGATGTCCAATTGGTCAACGCAGCAGATGCAGGTGCGGCGCAGGTCATGGCGGCGGACGGATATCTGTTCGCGTTCCCCGAGAACCTCGCGGCCATCAGCGGCGGTATGAAAAGCTTTTTTGACCGTTGTTATTACCCATGCCTTGGCGCGCTGAATGGGCGGCCTTATGCGATGATCATATGCGCCGGGTCGGACGGACGCAATGCTGTGGCGCAGGCGGAGCGCATAGCGACAGGATGGCGGTTGCGGCGGATTGCGGAGAGCAGGATCGTCTGCACCCATGCACAAACGTCGGAAGCCATTTTGGCACCGAAGGCCATCAATGAGGCCGATCAACAGGCGGCGGGAGATCTCGGCGAACAAATCGCGACGGGACTGCTGATGGGTATTTACTGATCAGCCTTGCGATGCTCGCTCTTGACCCAGCGCACTGTGCCTGATGATGCGCGCATCACGACGGTTTCTGTGGTGACCCGGCCATCGCGTAATGTTTTGACGCCAGCGAGCAACGAACCGTCGGTGACACCGGTCGCTGCAAAGATGCAGTCACCTTTTGCCAGCTCTTCCAGATCGTAAATCTTGTCGAGATCTTCGATGCCCCATTTGCGCGCGCGCGACCGTTCATCGTCGTTGCGGAACAACAAGCGGCCTTTGAACTGGCCGCCGACACAGCGCAGGGCCGCTGCCGCAAGTACGCCCTCTGGCGCGCCGCCGCTGCCCATATAGATGTCGACGGTGGTGTCGGGATTGGTTGTTGCGATGACACCGGCAACGTCGCCATCGGGGATCAGCATAACGCCACAGCCAAGCGCCCGCAGCTCGGCGATCAGCTTTTCATGACGCGGGCGGTCGAGGACGCAAACGATGAGGTCGCCTGGAGCTACACCCTTTTCCTTGGCAACTGCGTGCACATTTTCAGCAACCGTTTTGTCGAGGTTGACGATGTTGGGGGAGTAACCCGGGCCAACCGCAATCTTGTCCATATAGACATCAGGCGCGTTGAGCAGATTGCCTTCTTCCGCCACGGCCAAAACGGCCAGTGCGTTCGGGCCTGCCTTCGCCGTAATTGTTGTGCCCTCAAGCGGATCGAGCGCAATGTCGATGCGTGGGCCAGTGCCGATGGCGGAGCCAACCTTTTCACCAATAAACAGCATGGGCGCTTCGTCGCGTTCGCCTTCGCCGATGACAACCGTGCCATCCATATATAATTCGTTGAGCGCCGCGCGCATCGCTTCGACGGCTGCGGCATCTGCTGCCTTTTCATCGCCACGTCCGATGAGCTTGGCTGCAGCAATCGCCGCGGCTTCAGTCACGCGGACCATTTCCAAGACAAGCACGCGGTCGAGGATTTGGCTTGCTGCAGTCATCGTATTTTCCTAGCTATCTGAACGTCAGGGTGCGAAGGCTGCACCCTAAATGGAACGGCATTTTTGGGGTTAGGTTTCGATAGGGAAGGCCGCGCCAAATGTCGAGATTAGTTGTCGCCGTTTTTGTTGCGCAAGTGGTGATGGGGTCCGCTGCGGCGCAACCATGCACGACTGAAGATGGCGTTGCGGCAAGCATTGAACGCGCGCCGCCCCCATAAGCTTATGCGCCCAAAATGTGCATGACCATTGGCTCGCCAAGCAGACTGTCCGAATGCTTGAGTGCCTGAAGCGTATCATTGATCGCTTGCTCTGGCCCAGCATGGGTGACCATCGCCACCAAGGCCGTTCCGTCGTCACCAGCTTCGGTCTGGATCAGGCTTTCAATCGACAGCCCCGCATCGCGCATCGCCGCTGTAATTTCCGCAAGCACACCGACGCGGTCCGCGACCACCATACGCAAATAGGATTTGCTGACCCGGTGTGCCGATGCTGCACGTGGCAGCTTTTCAAGTTCAGCCGATGGCATGGAGAATGCAGGGCCAGTTTCCTTGCGCGCAATATCGACAAGGTCCGCAACAACGGCGGAAGCCGTTGGCTTGTCCCCTGCGCCTGCGCCTTGGAATAAAAGCCGCCCGGAGAAGTTGCCTTCAGCCACGACAGCATTGGTTGCGCCTATGACATGGGCCAGCGGATGGCTGAGCGGCACAAGGCATGGTTCAACGCGCTGGAAAATATTTGCCGCGCCATTGTCGCCGTCGATTTCGGCAAGCCCAATGAGGCGGATGCGATAACCCAGCGTCTTTGCCTGGGCGATGTCGGCGGCGAGTATTTTGCGAACGCCGCGCGCTTCGACGCCGCCAAAATCAATGACCGATCCAAAGCTGAGCGAGGCCAGAATGGAAAGCTTATGCGCAGCGTCTATGCCGTCGATATCGAATGAGGGATCGGATTCGGCAAAGCCCTTTGCCTGTGCGTCGGACAGCACCTGCGCAAAGTCGAGGCCGTCACGCTCCATCGTCGACAAGATGAAATTGCAGGTCCCGTTCAATATGCCATATACGCGATCGATCCGGTTGGCGGCGGCACCGTCGCGCAAACCTTGAATCACGGGAATGCCGCCGGCGACGGCAGCTTCAAATTTGAGCGCGGTCTGCTTGCTTTCGGCCAGAGCCGCCAGCTCAGCGCCGTGATGGGCGACCATGGCTTTGTTGGCTGTTACCAATGCCCGTCCGTTTGTTAGCGTTTCGCGCGCCAAAGTGAGCGCTGGGCCATCAGCCCCGCCGACAAGTTCAACAACGACATCGACATCATCTGCGGTCGCCAGTTCGCCCATATCGTCGACCCAGCGATAGCCGGACAGGTCAACGCCCCGGTCCTTGGTCCGGTCGCGCGCGGTGATGGCGACAATCTGTATTTCACGGCCCGCCCGGCGCGCGATCAAGGCGCTGTTTTCTTCAAGAAGGCGGATAACGCCGGTTCCTACTGTCCCAAGACCAGCCAGACCCACCTTAAGCGGGGCGATACGAGAGGGGGTGGACATAGGTTCTAATTTCCTGCCGAAAAGAATGTGTATTTGCGCCGCGCTTAAGCGGATTTGCGTGGAATTGCCAGCCCCGGCTTGCTGCAAAGTCACGGCTGGGCAAACTGCGCAGAGCCTATCGCCCCTGCGAAAACAGCACAGCGACGCGCGCCAACGTCTTTTTGGTGGGAGTACGCTAGCCCTGTGACCCATCATTCGCTAGGGGCCAATGATTGGTTTTACAGGGAGCGACAAATGCGTGCAGTCGGCGTTATCGGAGCAGGTCAAATGGGTGCGGGCATCGCACAGGTCAGCGCTGGCGCTGGCTATCATGTCTATTTGTCTGACCTTGATCTGGCAAAGGCCGAAGAAGGCAAGGCCGGCATCGCCAAGGCACTCAGCCGTCTGGTCGCCAAAGAAAAAATGGCGGCGGGCGATGCAGAGACGCTGTTGTCGCGCATAGAACCGGTTGCGAGCTATGAACCGATGGCCGATGCCGGGCTTATCATCGAAGCCGCGACGGAGCGGGAAGAAATTAAGCGCAAGATATTTGAATCGGTGGGCGCGGTCATGGCCAATCAGGCTGTATTGGCGTCCAACACGTCCTCCATCCCCATCACCCGGTTGGCGCAATCATCACCCGACCCACAGCGTTTCATCGGCGTGCATTTCTTCAACCCCGTTCCTGTCATGGGCCTGATTGAAATCATCCGCGGATTGGCGACGACCGATGCCACTGTCGATGTTGTCCGCCAATATGGCGAAGCGCTGGGTAAGCAATTGGTGTTTGCAAATGATGCCCCCGGTTTCATCGTCAATCGCGTGCTGATGCCCATGATCAACGAAGCATGTTTCGCATTGGGTGAAGGCGTTGCCACTATTCGCGACATCGACACCGCGTGCCAATTGGGACTCAACCATCCGATGGGGCCACTGACACTGGCGGATTTCATTGGCCTCGACACCTGCCTTGAAATCACAAATGTGCTGTTTCAATCGACAGGCGATCCGAAATTCCGGCCAGCGCCGTTGTTGCAAAAATATGTTGAGGCCGGTTGGTTCGGACGCAAAACGAAGCGCGGCTTTTACGATTATTCGGGCGAAGTGCCGCAGCCGACACGCTGATATCTAGGGTCAGGACCCTAGCGTTGGGTGCGGGCCGCTTCAAATGCTTGGCCGAGGTCGGCGATAAGATCATCTGTGTCCTCAAGCCCGATTTGCAGGCGGATAAGCGTGCCGGGCTTATCCCACGCGACGACTGACCGGTATTTCTCTGGCTGCACGGGCAGAGCCAAGCTTTCAAACCCGCCCCAGCTGTAGCCAATGCCGAACAGTTGCAGCGCGTCGACAAAGGCCGCTGCGGTTGTCGTGTCGCCGGTGTGGATGAATGAAAACAATCCCGATGATCCGGTAAAGTCGCGTTTCCAAATATCGTGTCCGGGGCAATCGGGCAAAGCGGGATGGTAAACGGCCGCGACATCGGCCTGCGTCTGCAGCCATTGCGCAATATGTAATGCCGAAGCCTCATGCGCCTTCATCCGCACGGACAATGTCCGCAGGCCCCGGCTTGCCAGATAGGCATCGTCGGGTGAAACGGTCTGGCCAAGTTGCTGCGCGGTTTGGCGCAATTTGGTCCATAACTTATCGTCTGTGGTGACACTGCCCATCATCACATCGCTGTGGCCGACAATATATTTGGTGCACGACAAGATCGCCATATCGATGCCCTTGTCGAGCGCGGTATGGAAATAGGATGTGGCCCATGTGTTATCGAGAAGGGTGACGACATTGCGTTTTTTCGCAGCGGCGCAGATTGCAGGAATGTCCTGCATTTCAAATGTCAGGCTGCCGGGTGATTCCAGCAATATGGCCCGCGTGCGATCACAAAATAGCGCGTCATAATCGGTGGTGCGTGGGTCAAAATATCGGGTCTCTACCCCGAAACGCTTTAGAAACCCGTCGGCCAAAGACCGGCTAGGATCATAAACATTATCGGTCATCAGCAAGACGTCACCCGCCTTGAGCACCGACAGCAGGGCACAGGCAATCGCGGCAACACCGGACGGATACAGCATGGTCCCATGCGCACCTGGCTCCATCTCGGTCAGCGCGTCGGCGAGGGACCATTGCGTGGGCGAACCACGGCGACCGTAGAAAAATCGGCCATCTTCGTTGCGCCCTTTGCCGGCCTCCAGCTCCGCCACATTTTCATATAAATGTGTGCTGGCGCGCCAAACAGGCACATTCACGACAGGGCCCGTGAGCGAAGCCTTGCGCCCTGCAGTGACTGTTTTAGTAGCTGGCTTTTGAGGCTTTTTGGAACTCAAGCCGCACCCTGCGCCTTGGGGGTGTCCTTATCCAAACCCCATTCGGACCAGCTGCCATCATATAAGGCAACGTCCGATTTGCCGGTTAGGCGTGCGCCGAACAGAACAACAGCTGCGGTCATTCCCGAACCGCAGGTTGTGATCATGGGCTTGTTCAAATCAACGCCGGCATCGGTAAAGGCTTGGGTCAACGCATCGCCGCGTTTCCACGTGCCATCTGCGTTCAAAAGATTGCCAAAGGGCAAGTTGCGGCTGCCGGGGATGTGGCCGGAAGCCATGTCAGGCCGCGGTTCGGCTTCTTCGCCGGTAAATCGTCCTGCGCCACGGGCATCCACGACATCGGCTTCCTTGCTGTGCAGATTGGCGAGCATGTCTGCTTTGTTACGCACGGCTTTTTCGTCTTTCCAGACGGTGAAGTGGCGGTGGCGCAGCGTTGGCTTGCCGGTTTCGAGCGCGCGTCCTTCGGCTCTCCATTTTGCAATGCCACCATCGAGGATCGCAACATCATGCGCGCCAAACAAGGTCAGCATCCAATATGCGCGCGTTGCCGATTTGAACGGGCTGTCGTCGTAGACCACGATACGGCTGCCGTCGCCCAGGCCCAGCGATTGCATGCGGCTGGCAAATTTTTCTGGCGGCGGCAATGTATTGGGCAGGCTGCTGTTTGCGTCGGCGAGTTCTTGCAAGTCCATGAAAACAGCGCCGGGAATATGGCCACCTTCATATTCGGCCTGCGCGTTGCGGCCAGCATCGGGCATGAACCAGGTGGCATCTACCACGCGCAAATCAGATGCGCCGATCTCGTTCGCCAACCATTCGGTACTTACTAACAATTCCATGTTTTGTCCTTGCCCGCTACTTTTTGATTCTTGTGCGGTGCAAGATAAGCCGCTTTTCCAAACTAGCCAAGCGTTTCGAGAAATTGCTGTGCCTGACGACGCAGCGCGACTTTATCGGCCTGTGCCATCCGGTCCCAGTTTTTATATGGCATCGCCATGCGCGGGTTCTTGCGCAGTCTATCTTCGTTGCGCGCAATAAATTCCCAATAGAGCGCGTTGAACGGACATGCCTTGGGCCCCGTTTTTTGTTTCACATCATAACGGCAGCTGGAGCAATAATCCGACATGCGGTTGATATAGGCGCCGCTGGCCGCATAAGGTTTTGACGCAAGCATGCCGCCGTCTGCAAACTGGCTCATGCCCAAGCTGTTCGGTAATTCGACCCATTCATATGCGTCGGCATAAACGGCGAGATACCATCTATGCACGTCGACCGGGTTGATGCCCGCCAGCAGCGCGAAATTGCCGGTAATCATCAGCCGCTGGATATGATGGGCGTAGGAATATGCGATTGTCTGATCGACGGTTTGCGACAGGCAATGCATGTCTGTTTTGCCCGTCCAATAAAATTCCGGCAGCGGCCGTTCGGCGCCAAGCGCATTGCTCTCCACATATTGCGGACCAGCATGCCAATAAATGCCGCGCACATATTCGCGCCAACCAATGACCTGACGAATGAAGCCTTCGGCCGCGTTGATGGGCACTTTGCCGGCGTAATATTGTTCTTCGACCGCACGGCACAATTCCAGCGGATCAAGCAATCCGGTGTTCAGGTAAGGCGACAAGATCGAATGCCATAAAAATGGCTCGCCGGTGAGCATTGCGTCCTGATAATCGCCAAAGGACGGCAACGCATGTGTCAGGAAATGTGCTTGCTGTTTCAGCGCGTCGGCCCGGGTGACCGCAAAGCCGAATTTCGCGGTCTGGCCCATATTGGTCGCAAATTTTGCTTCGACCATTTCAATCACATCCTGCGTGATATCATCCGGCGCGAAATGCAGTGGTTGTGGCATCGCCAGATCGCGCTTGGCCGGTTTCCGGTTTTCCGCATCAAAATTCCACTGCCCGCCTGCGGGCGCATCGCCATCCATCAGCAATTTTGATTTACGCCGCATGTCGCGATAGAAATATTCCATGCGAAGTTGCTTGCGGTCCTTGGCCCAGCTTTCAAATTCGGCATGGTTACACAAGAAACGGTCGTCGGCGCGTATCTCTACCGGAACATCAAAGCGGTCGGCCCAGCTATCGAGCATGGCCTTCACCCGCCATTCGCCAGCTTCGGTGACACAAATGGCGGATGCGCTATGCCGCTCCATCGCGCGGACCAGTTCGCCGGTAAAACTGCCGCTGTTTTCAGGGTCGGTCAGCGTCACATAGTCGACCGCCCATCCGGCTGCACGCAGTTCTTCGGCATGGTGACGCATCGCCGATAATATGAACGCCATTTTGGATTTGTGGTGCGGCACATAGGTCGTCTCTTCATCGAGTTCGGCCATCAAAATGACGCACGTCTCTTTGTCCTGCCCCGCCAATGACGAAAGCCCATGGCTCAGTTGGTCGCCGAGTACCGGAATCAATGTCGTCATGAGCGGAGCGTTAGCGAGGCTATGTCCGGGGCACGATACAGGTTTTCAGGAAACCAGCGCGCGTTGCCCCAGTCCAATGCGTTTTTGCATGCACACGAAGTGCATATCTCGCGCAATCGGCATGACCCGTTTGCTTCCCGTGGTGAAACCGCTAAATGCGCAGCTATGACTGACGAACTAAAGCCGATGTATCTGGGTGCGCAAAGCGCACTTCCCCAAACGCCTGAAGAGGCTGAGCTGGATTATGTCCCCAATCCGCGCCCCGATACGCTGTATCTCGTACGCTTTGCCGTGCCTGAGTTTACGTCTTTATGTCCGGTCACTGCGCAACCCGATTTTGCGCATCTGGTCATCGATTATGCGCCAGACAAAAGCATTGTTGAATCGAAGTCGCTGAAGCTTTTCTTGGGTTCGTTCCGCAACCACGCCGCCTTTCACGAAGATTGCACCGTTGGCATCGGGCAGCGGCTTTTCACCGAAATGAAGCCGCATTGGCTGCGTATCGGCGGTTATTGGTATCCGCGCGGCGGAATTCCTATCGATGTGTTTTGGCAATCGGGGGAGCCGCCAAAGGGGCTGTGGCTTCCGGATCAGGGCGTTGCCCCGTACCGGGGTCGTGGCTGAGCCTAGTTGAACAGGCGGCCCAAGTTTTCCCGCATAACTGACGTGCCGAACGATCCTGCGTGTTGATCCGACACTCTTCTCGTCGACGCTATCGAATCATTGGTCGCAAAAATGACCTTTCTCGGTGACAGAACGACTGCGAGGGCTCTATTGCAGCTTCATGGCTGAAATGTTTTCGAAGACTAAGGCGCGCGTGCATAAATCTGGTCAAACAGGCCTTGCGTCTTTGGCGCTGTTATCCGTTTTATCAGGGTGCGTATCCGCGCCAGTGCCACGGGGACCTGCGCCGCCAGCAGCAATAGCCCCAGCACCAGCACCAGCAGTTGTAGCGCCCGCCCGTCCCGCAATTGGGCGGCCGCCTGCCGGTCTGGAAAATCTGATTCAAGATCAATGGCGTTTGTTCCCGGGGCGGACTGGTGTTGCCATTATGCGCGTTGATGGCGGTGAGTGGGTTTTAGGCCGCAGGATGGATGAATTGTTTCCCCAACAAAGCGTATCCAAAACCTGGGTTGCGCTCACCGTGTTGGACATGGTCGATCAAAGGAAACTTCGCCTCGACCAGAAAGTACGGATCACACGAGATGATCTGGCGGTTTTTCATCAACCAATCCGTGATCAGGTGATCGCCAATGGCAGCATTGAGGTTTCGGTCCTCAACCTGCTGGAAACATCCATTCGCGCCAGTGACAATACCGCCAATGACTCGTTGCTGCGCACCGTAGGTGGTCCGCAAGCGGTAAAGAGTTTTATCGCGCGCAAGAATTTGGGTGCGATCCGCTTTGGGCCGGGCGAACGCGCGTTGCAAAGCGGCATTGCCGGTCTCGACTGGAAACAGGAATATGCAATTGGTCGGCGCTTTTATGCTGCGCGCGATGCCGTGCCGTTGGCAACCCGCAAGGCTGCGCTTGACCGCTATCTGAACGACCCAATCGATGGGGCAAGCCCGCAAGCCATTGTCCGCGCCTTGGCAAAGCTTGCCAAGGGCGAGTTGCTGTCGGCATCGTCAACGCGCCTCATGCTCGATATCATGTCGCGGACGTCAAGTGGACCCAACCGGTTGAAGGCGGGCGTTCCTGCGGGTTGGAGCTTTTTGCACAAGACAGGAACCGGACAGGTTTTGCCGCCGGTGTCCACGGGATATAATGATATCGGGATTATGACCGCGCCAGATGGCACGCGTTACGCTATCGCGGTGATGATGGGGAGCACGACGGCGTCTATTCCGCAACGGATGACGTTCATGCAATTTGTATCGCGCACCGTGGCTTCATACCACCAGAACTGATGCATTATGGCGATGTTTCGGTTGGAGCGCCGCGCGCGGCATCCAACGTGTTTACGGCAGACAAAGAAAAGGGCCGTCCTGCAAGCAGAACAGCCCTTATCAAAAGCTTTCGCTAAAAAGCGCGAATATTACTTCGCAGCTTCTTTCGCAGCGTCTGCAGCAGGTGCAGCAGCAGCAGCGTCTGCAGCAGGAGCAGCAGCAGCGTCAGCAGCAGGAGCAGCTTCAGTTGCAGCAGCTTCAGCGCCTTCTACAGCTGCGTCAGCAGCTTCAGCAGGAGCTTCTGTGGTTGCTTCTGTTGCTTCTGTGGTTGCTTCTTCAGCACCTGAGCAAGCAGCCAAACCGAGCGAAGCGGCAAGAACGAGAGATACAGCAATTTTCTTCATATGGGAAACCCCCTAGCAAAACTTATGAAAACCTGACAGGCACACCACA
>NZ_JBILOS010000096.1:0-7960 GCF_044374345.1 Sphingorhabdus sp.
CATATGCGTGCAAATCAAGCGCGCCCTGAATGGTCGTGATCGGCATTTCGTCGAGATATGTGCCGACGGTCGGCAGCGATGCCGAGTGGTTCGCGTTTTCACCCGACGCTACGCCGCGGAAATACACCTGCGCAAAACCTGGTCCGCCTTGCTGAATGGTGACCGAAGGCAAAAACTTTACAACATCTTGCAATTCGCTGACCTGAAGCTGGTCGAGCTTTTCATTGCCAATCGCGTTGATGGCAATCGGCACATCCTGCAGATTCTGTTCACGCTTTTGCGCAGTCACGACGATGACATTGCTGTCTTCTTCAGCGGCTTGCTGCGCCATAGCCGGCGCTGCGAAGGCGGTTGATGTCATCAGCAAGACGAGAGCTGTTCGGACGTTAGACTTCTGACTTTGTAGGCGCATGCAGCGACCCTCCCTTGTTACCCTAAAATAAATAGGCTCCCAATTGCGTCCCCACGCAATATATTTTCGCTCTATCCGTCGTTTTCATACAATTTTACATTTCTGTGTTGCAACCCAGCAACTATGCTGCGGCAGGATAAATTTCCCACAAATTGCCAAGTGCGTGCTTCAACGGCTCAAGATGCGCCGCATAAGGCTTCCATTGGTCAACGCCGTCGCGGTTGATGGGGCGGCGGACCTGTTCGCTCGACGCCGTGCGCACAGCGCGCTTGTTTTGGTGGAAATTCAGGCACGCATCTTCAAACGGCAGCCCCAGATATTCCAAAAGTTTCCGGATTTCCTGCTCCGGATCGTCCAACAATTGTTCGTGAATGACGCGGTAAACATAGCCCGGTGCAACCGCATCAAAATGCGCCATCGCCCGCACATAATCCGCATAATATTGGCCCATATGGCCAAGGTCATAACTGAACGCCTGCCCCTTGGCGAAATGCTGGCGATAATTGGAAAAGCAGCAATCGAGCGGGTGGCGCCGTGCATCGATGATTTTGGCGTTGGGCAAAATCAAACGGATGAACGCCAGATAATTCCAGTTGTTGGGCAGCTTGTCGATGAAATATGGCTTGTCGGTTTTACGCTGGATGCGCGTGCGCTCGATGAACTCTGCGCCAAGCCTTTCCGTATCATCGGCGGATAGCGCCACGGTCGCATCAATCCAGTCCGACCCGCGCCCTTCACGCAGCGCCATCGCTGGAATGTCGGGCAATTCCATCGTCCCTTCAACCATGGAATGGCTCGCAAGGATTTGCTCGATCAGCGTCGAACCCGCACGCGGCATACCGATGATGAAAATGGGGTCTGGCGCCATATGCCCCTGCCCCGCGCGCGCTTCCCAAAATGGCGTGGTGAACTGGGCAATAATCTGATCGACCTGCGTGCTTACGCCTCGCGGATCATAATGCAGCTCCGCACTGCGCAGCGCATTGCCCTTGGCATAATGGGCAAAGGCGGCGGCATGATCCGCGCGCTCTTCGCTTGCCTTACCCAGCGCAAAATGCAGGTGAAACGCGTCCTCTGCCACCAATCCGGCCGATGTCAGCGCGGCATCCATCGCCGCAACATCTTCGTCCGAAAACTGGTAGGTTTTTAAATTAGCAAGGCTCCAATACACTTCGCCCAGCGTTGGTTCCACCGATATGGCGTGACGATATGCCGCAACGCTTTCGTCCTGATTGCCGACGGTTTTGAGCATATGGCCATAGCTCATCCACAATTTGGCATGATCGGGGAAACGCGCGGTCAGTTCCTGATACAGCGCAATCGCCTCTGCATACCCCCCAATCCGTCCGAGTGCCGCAGCTTTCAAATTTTGCTGGACCGGGTTGTCACCGTCTTCGGCGAGCACGGCATTCAAATGCTCAAGCGCCTCGGGGAAACGGTTTTGTTTGTACAATACGGTTGCCAGATTGGCACGCGCAGCGCCAAAGTCAGGCGTCAGCTCAAGCGCGCGGCGAAGCAATGCCTCGCTATCTTTCAACCGGCCCACACGCGCGGCCAATTCCGCCATCATGCGAATAGCGGCAACGTCCGTCGGCGCATCACGCAAATGACCGCGCAACAGCGGTTCTGCATCCTCCAACCTGTTTTCGGAAAGCGCGACAGCCGCCGCCATAAGGTTCGGATTGCGTAAAGCAGCTTCGATGGCGGGGCGGGCAGATATTTGGTTCATTGCAGACGGTCTATGCGATGAAGCGAGACTTTTGAAGCGGCCAAATCATCTGCCGTATCAATGTCGCATAATGTGCCCGCAGGTGCGGTTAGTTTTTCGGCACCAGCCAGAATATGCCGCGCCCCAGCATCGCCAACTGTCGCCAGCAAATCCGGCCAATGAGATCGCGGAAATATAGCAGGCGGCATGGGCTGGTGTCCGTCAAACGATGCCACCACATTAACGGTGCAAGCGGCCATCAACGCTTCAACATGGGTAGCCTGCACAAACGGCATATCGGCCAGCGCGATAAGTAAAGCCTGCGCATCGGTGCGCAACGCCGCCTCAACCGCGAGATGAAGCGAGCCCGATAGCCCGATGCCGGGGTTCGGGTTTTCGACAATATCAAATCCCAAACACTGATAATGTGCTGCAATAAGTGCGTCGGGCTGGCACACTGCGAAATGCGCTGATGCCGCAATGCCGGCCAGTTCATGCGCCGCACGCGCTCCCAGTGGCGCTCCTTCAAAATCCGCCATCAACTTATCAGCACCAAAACGCCGCGCATTGCCCGCCGCCAGCAGGACGATCGCGACGTCCTTCGCCTGCATCAACGCAGCCCTTGGTTGAACGCGCGGATCATGCCGCCCGCGATAGACAGCGCGATTTCGGGCGCGCTGATCGCGTTAATCGCAACACCCGCTGGCCCTTCAATGCGCGCGCATTGTTCTGCCCGAACACCCGCTGCCGAGAGCCGCGCAAGGCGTGCCTGATGCGACCGGACGGAACCGAGCGCGGCGACATAGGCCGCAGGGCTCGCCAGCGCCGCCGCCAGCGCAGGGTCGTCGATTTTGGGATCATGGCTAAGCGTCACAATCGCGCTTCGGCTATCGGGCGCAAAGGCCTTAACCGCGTCGTCGGGCCAGCGATCATCCAACCGGATGCCGGGAAAGCGTTCCGCAGTTAAAAACCGTCCACGCGGGTCGCACAAAGTGACATCCACCCCTTGCGATACCGCAATGGCGGCAAGGGCCGATGCAATTTCGACCGCGCCCACAATCAGCAAACGGCGCGGCGGATGGTAGATATTGACGAAGCCTGCGCTGGCAGCATCGTCCAGCAAGGCACTTCGGCCCGATTCCAAATCCGTCACAACCGACAGCGCCGCACCTGCCGAGCGCGCCTTGATAATATCTCCAAACAGATGCGCCGGAAAACCATCGGCGGAAACAGGCTGCACCAGCACCTGAATATCCCCGCCACAGGGCAGGCCAACGTCCCACGCCGCATCGTCGGCAACGCCATATCGGCGGAGCACCGGCGGCGCGCCTGCCAAAACCAATTGCGCGCGTTCAAGAACATCGCCCTCGACACAGCCGCCCGAAACAGACCCCACAAAGCGTCCGTCCGCATGCACAAGCATATGCGTGCCGACGGGGCATGGCGCGGATTTCCAGGTTTCGACCACTGTCGCAATCGCCATAGGCGCGCCTGCCCAGTCGATTGCGGCGGCAAGGATACGGTCGTGGTTGGCGCTGCCCATAGTCATGGCAATGCGCTAGCAAAGAGGGTGAAGCGTTGCTATATGAAACGCAGTTTTGGGCGGGAGCTTATTTTCATGGCAATTCAGACGTCAATCAATGGCAAGCCAGTCGCGCTTGCGGCGGAGCCAGACACGCCGTTGCTATGGGTCATCCGCGAAGAGCTTGGCCTAACGGGCGCGAAATTCGGATGTGGCATTGCGGCGTGCGGCGCTTGCACTGTCCATGTTGATGGCGAACCCACCCGTTCGTGCAGCCTTCCCGTAAGCGAAGTCGCAGGCAAATCGATTACCACCATCGAAGGCCTAAAATCTGCAGACGGCACGCTCCACGCGGTGCAGCAAGCTTGGATTTCTGCGCAGGTTCCGCAATGTGGCTATTGCCAGTCCGGGCAGATTATGGCGGCTGTGGCGCTTATCGAGAAAACGGGCAGCCCAAGCGATGCACAAATTGACGAGGCGATGACCAACATTTGCCGCTGCGGAACCTATCCACGCATCCGCAAGGCGATTCATGCCGCAACCGGGCAAGCGGCGAAAGCGGCGAAACCTGCAGAAGGAGGCGCATAATGGCTGACACCCCCGCAACTGAAGTGCAGCCAGCCGCGCCAGAAAAGCGCAAGGGCGTCAAGCGCCGTGCCTTCCTCATTGGTGGTGTCGCCGTCGTCGGCGCAGGCCTGTTCGGTATTACCATCGCCGACAGCAATGCCGCCAAATCCGCCAAGGCGCGCCTTGAAAGCGACGGCGGCCACAGCTTTGCCACCTGGCTGAAAATTGGTGAGGATGACAGCATCACCATTTATTCGCCGCACACCGACATTGGTCAGGGATCGAACACCGGCCTTGCCCAAATGCTGGCCGAAGAACTGGATGCTGCATGGGATCAGGTGCGCGTTGTTTCTGCACCCGCAGAACCGGCGTTCGCCAATGTGGGGCTTGGACGCGCTTTCCTTGCCGATATGACGGGGCAACCCGCGATCATTAATGGCATTCCGCAATCATTTCTGTCCTTCATCGCGCGGCAAATGAACCTTCAGATGACCGGCGGCTCCACGGCGTTGCGGTTCACAGGCCGGGTGACCTTTCAAAATGTCGGCGCGGCGACGCGGCTGGCATTGGTTGAAACCGCAGCGAAGCGACTGGCAGTTCCAGCGGATGAACTGACGACACAGGACAGCCATGTCATCCATGCCAAATCCGGCCGTGCGTTGCGCTATGGCGAACTGGCGGCGGAAGCTGCGACCTTGTCGCTCGATAATGCGCCAAAGCTGAAGGATCCGTCGCAATATCGCATCATGCGCCAATCCATGCAGCGGCTCGACATTCCCGCGAAGGTCGATGGCAGCGCGCAATATGGCATCGACTTTTCGGTTCCTGATATGCGCGTCGCAACGATCATGGCAGCGCCTGTGCGTGGCGGCAAATTAACGTCTGTAGACACCGCGCCTGCTTTGGCGGTCAAAGGCGTTGAAAAAGTCATCAAGCTCGATGATGCGGTTGCTGTCGTGGCGAAAGGCTATTGGCCCGCCATTTCCGGCCTGCGTGCGCTCACCCCTCAGTTTTCGGACGGCGGCAATGGCGGCATTTCTACCGCGTCCATTTTCAAAGCGCAGGGCGACCTGATGGCCAAGGGTGAAGCCGATGGCACAGCCGGCGATGGTGATGTGCAGGCTGGTCTTGGGGCACAACCGATTGAAGCGAAATATCAGGTGCCATTTCTACACCACGCGATGATGGAGCCATTTGCCCTGACCGCCCATTTTAAGGATGGGAATCTCAACATTTGGGGCGGCATGCAGGACCCACTTGCGACCAAGATGATGGCCGTCGAGGTATCCGGTCTCGGCGCGGATGATGTGACATTCCACCCCATGATGATCGGTGGCAGCTTTGGCCGCCGCTTGCCGATGTATATGGAAATCGTCGGTCAGGTGACAAAGCTTGCGATGCAATTGCCTTATCCGGTGAAGCTTATCTGGAGCCGTGAGGAAGAAGTCGTCCAAGGCGCATATCGCCCACAAAGCTCCGCCGCGCTGAAGGCGTCGTTGACCAAAGAAAAGCGCATAAGCGCATATCGCAACGACTATGCCCAACCCGAAAGCGCCGAGAGCGAAACGGTATTTCCTTATACCCTGCCCGCCGTGTCGCGCCGCCACTTTGCGCATGTTTCGAACCAGCAAACGGGTGCATGGCGTTCGGTGAACTCGACACAGCAAGGCTTTTACAATGAAAGCTTTATGGATGAGCTGGCCCATGCAGCGGGCGAAGACCCGGTTGTATTTCGCCGCAATCATTTGAAGGCAGGATCGCGGCATTTACGCGTATTGGACGAAGTTGCCGCACGCAGTGGTTGGGGCTCCCCCCTTCCCGCGGGAAAGGGTCGCGGCGTTGCACTGGTCGAAAGCTTCAGAACCATCGTCGCGCAGGTAATCGAAGCGTCGGTCGGTGACGACGGCATGCCCAAAGTGCATAAGGTAACGACGGTCGTGGACGCCGGAAGCATCGTCAATCCGGACGCCGCCATGGCGCAGATTGAGGGCGGCATCATCATGGGGCTTTCGTCCGCCATTGGCGAGGCGATTACGCTTGAAAATGGCGCGGTTCAGCAAAGCAACTTGGCCGATTATACGTTGCTGAAAATGGCAGGCGCGCCCTTGGCGATGGACATCCATTTCCTCAACAGCGGCGCAGATATGGGCGGCATTGGCGAACCCGGTGTTCCTCCGGCTGCCCCGGCTTTGGCCAATGCGCTGTTTGCCGCCACCGGCAAGCGCGTCCGCAATCTGCCGATCCTAACCCAAGCGAAGGCCTAATTTGCCGCACGCACGTTTGTTGAAGCCAACGGACAATCTGGAAATCGCCGAGACATTGGCGCGCGCGTTCCAGACCGAGACCGGATGGAGCTATGTCATTCCAGACGCGAAGCTGCGCGCACAGCGGCTTACGGGCGTGTTCCATTTGTTCTTGCGCGACGAACATCGCAAAGGCGCGGTGTATGGAACCGACGGCATAAAGGCCGTCACTTTATGGCGTGGTCCGGGGAATGCGCGCGATAGCATGTTGGATACCGCGCGGCTGATCGTGCCGTTCGTCCAGCAGCTGCGCTTTTCGATATTTCGCGGTCTTGAAGTCGCCGACCTCATCGAAAAGCATCTGCCAAAAGAGCCTGTCTGGTATTTACATTATGCGGGATGCGACCCGGCCTATCAGGGCAAAGGCTATGGCGGCGCTGCCATTCGTGCAGGGCTGGAGCGGGCAGATCAGGATGGATTGCCCGCCTATCTGGAAACCGCAGACGAACATAATATCCCATTATATCAAAGCTTTGGTTTTGCTATCAAGCATAGCTGGCAAGTCCCCGAAGGCCCGCAATTTTGGGGCATGCAACGCCCCGGCAAGACCCGCCACTAGATAACGCCAGCGCCCATAGCCGCTGAATCCCTTGCCCTCGTTACAAAAGCGGCGTAACCTTTGCGCACGCACCAGGTCTGCGCGAGAGCGTGGATAATAGGGAAGCCGGTGGAAATCCGGCGCTGTTCCCGCAACTGTAACCGGCGAGCTTTTGCTCCAAATGCCACTGGGGAAACGGGTAACCGTAAAACTGGGAAGGCGGGGCAAGAGCATAGACCCGGGAGCCAGGAGACCTGCCTGATTGCGGTTTGTCCTTTGTGCTTGCGGGACACTGGCGCAATCGGGGTTTTCCTCCGCGTGACGACATTGTGTTGGACGTCATGCGAAGGAGATACATCCATGACCTTGTTAAAATATACGGCTGCGGCGCTTGCGCTGCTGCCGGCGTCTGCAATGGCAGATGCATGGGACGACGTTATCGTTGTCACCGCGAGCGGCTTTGAACAGCCGCGATCGGAGACCGGCCAAGCGATTGACATCGTCGACCGCGAACGGCTCGACCAATTGCAAAGCGCCACCATCGGCGATGCCCTGCAAAGCGTGCCCGGCGTTACCGTTGCGGCGCGCGGCGGTCTTGGCGGTCAGGCCAGCGCGTTTTTGCGCGGCGGCAATAGTTCGCAAACGCTGGTGCTCATCGATGGCGTGCGGATCAATGATCTCACCAGCCCCAATGGTGCGTTTGACTTTGGCACGCTGATGACCGGCAATATTGGTCAGGTGGAAGTTCTGCGCGGGCCGAACTCAATCATCTGGGGCAGCCAAGCGATTGGCGGCGTGGTCAATATCCAGTCGCTGGCACCGGCCGATGGTTTCGAAGGACGCTTCGGCGCGGAATATGGTGCCGCCGATACCAAAGGGATGAACGCACACATCGCCGGAACCAGTGGCC
>NZ_JBILOS010000065.1:0-11751 GCF_044374345.1 Sphingorhabdus sp.
ATGGATTTCAAGGTTGCTGGTACGTCAGAAGGCATCACCACGATGCAGATGGACATCAAGATTGCCGGTATTACCCGTGAAATCTTCGAAGCTGCATTGAACCAAGCCAAGGAAGGCCGCGCGCATATCCTTGGTGAAATGGCAAAAGCTTTGGGCGAAGCCCGCGGTGAATTGTCGGCGCACGCACCACGCATCGAAACCATGCAGATCGACAAAGCGAAGATCCGCGACATCATCGGTACCGGTGGTAAGGTTATTCGTGAAATCGTCGCCACCACTGGCGCCAAGGTCGACATTGATGATGAAGGTCTTATCAAGATTTCGTCGAGCGACCTTTCCCAGATCGAAGCCGCACGTAAGTGGATTTCCGGCATCGTTGAAGAAGCTGAAGTTGGCAAAATCTATGACGGCAAGGTCGTCAATCTCGTTGATTTCGGTGCGTTCGTAAACTTCATGGGTGGCAAGGACGGTCTCGTCCACGTCAGCGAAATGCGCAACGAGCGCGTTGAGAAGGTTACCGACGTCGTCAGCGAAGGCATGGACGTGAAGGTCAAGGTTCTTGAAATCGATCCACGTGGCAAGGTTCGCCTTTCCATGCGCGTCGTTGATCAGGAAACCGGTGAAGAACTGGAAGACACTCGCCCGCCACGTGAAAAGAACGAGCGCAGCGATCGTGGTCCCCGTCGTGAAGGCGGCGGTGGCGGACGCGGCGAAGGCCGTGGCGATCGCGGACCGCGTCGTGATGGCGGTGGTCGTGGTGAAGGCCGCGGCGACCGTGGTCCACGCCAAGAGCGTTCAGAAGGCGGAAACAACGGCGGGGGCGATCCCGATCATGTTCCAGCATTCCTGAAGGACTAAGCCCACGCGGCACACAGAACATCCTGCAAAAGGATTGGAGAGGAAAAGGGGTCGCTGCGGTGGCCCCTTTTTCGTTGGGGGCATTGGCCGCTGCCAAGGTTCAAAGCCGGTTGCTCGCGAAGCTGGCTGGGCTTCAGTTCATGCCCGATACAGCATCTCGCACTAACATGCGCAAAACCCTTGGCGACGGCCCCAAGAGTATCTAAGGACAATCGCATGAACAGAAAAATCCTTGTGTCCGCTGGCTTGCTGGCTTCGGTTTCCCTGCTTTCGGGTTGTGCTATGCTTGGCCTTGGCGGCGGTGGCGCAAAGCCGGGCAGCAACACCCGTTATGTCGCGCGTGACGTCAATACGTTGTATACGGCGGCAAAGGACAAGCTGGATAACAAGCAATATGAAGTTGCTGCCGCTTTGTTTGACGAAGTCGAACGCCAGCACCCTTATTCGCCATGGGCCCGCCGCGCGCAGTTGATGAGCGCATTTAGCTATTACATGGCGCAGAAATATAACGAATCGATTCAATCGTCGCGCCGTTTCCTGTCGATCCATCCGGGTAACAAAGATGCGGCTTATGCATATTATCTGATCGCCTTGTCTTATTATGAACAGATGAGCGATGTGACCCACGATCAGAAGATTTCGGAGCAGGCATTGGCGGCATTGGGTGAAGTGCAGCGTCGCTATCCCAATTCGCGTTATTCCGCTGACGCCACGTTGAAAATCGATCTTGTGCGTGACCATTTGGCGGGCAAGGAAATGGAGATTGGCCGTTTCTATCAACGTCGTGCCTTGTGGCTCGCATCCTCTTTGCGTTTCCGCGAGGTCATCGACAAATTTGATACAACAACGCATACGCCAGAGGCGTTGTACCGCTTGACCGAAAGCTATTTGGCGATGGGCGTACCGGAAGAGGCGAAGAAAGCTGCGGCTGTGCTGGGTGCCAACTACCCCGGTAGCGAATGGTATCAGCGCGCCTATGACCTGATGCAGAAGAACGCGCCCGCCGCGTAATGACATGCTAACGGGGCTGTCGATCCGCGATGTGGTGCTGATCGAGGCGCTGGACCTTGAATTTGGAAACGGCCTTGGTGTGTTAACCGGGGAGACGGGCGCTGGTAAGTCTATCTTGCTGGACGCTCTGGGCCTTGCGCTGGGTGCGCGCGCCGATAGTGGCCTTGTGCGTGCAGGCGCTGACAAGGCGCAAGTGACGGCAAGCTTTGATGCGCCAGCCAATGTGGTCGCGTTGCTGGGCGAAAATGACATTGAAATCGACATAGGCGAACCGCTTTTGATCCGCCGTTCGGTCAAGGCCGATGGCGGCAGTAAGGCGTTCATAAATGATCAGCCTTGCTCTGCGGCTTTGTTGCGTGATGTCGGCGCATCTTTGGTTGAAATACATGGGCAGCATGATGACCGGGGGTTGCTGAACCCGCGCGGGCACCGGGCGCTGCTTGATGCCTTTGGCCGATGCGACACCGCAACAGTCGCGGCCAATTTCACGTCATGGCATGAGGCAAAAGTGCGGCTTGATATCGCACGCGAAGCTTTGGAAAATGCCGCGCGCGATCAAGAGTGGCTTGAGCATGCGGTGGCGGAACTTGCTGCCTTTAACCCGCAGCCGGGCGAGGAAGAGGAGCTGGCTGGCGAGCGGTCGGACATGCAAAAGGGCGAGCGCATTGCCGAAGATTTGAAGGCGGTTCTCGAAAGCTTTGACGGCCCCAAAAGCGGCCTGGCGCTTATCCGGTCTGCGGCACGCAAGCTTGATCGCTTGGCCGATGCCCATCCGTTGCTGGCAGAAGCATTGACATCGCTTGACCGTGCCGTAATCGAAGCAAGCGAAGCCGAGGACAAGTTGAATGCGGCGGCGCGGGCAATTGAATATGAACCCGCGCGTCTCGATGAAATTGAAGAGCGCCTGTTCGAATTGCGCGCGCTGGCCCGTAAACACAATGTCGCGCCAGACGGCATCATTGCCCTGCAGGAGCGTCTGACGGCGCAGCTTCAGTCGATTGAGGCAGGTGGTGAGGGGCTCGCTCTGTTGGAGGCTGAGGTCGCTGCAAAGCACGCGGCCTATGTCACGTCCGCTACGGCACTGTCGGAAACGCGACGTGCGTCAGCTGCAAAGCTCGATGCCGCTGTTAAGGTGGAATTGGCGCCGTTAAAGCTGGATGCGGCACAGTTCCAAACATCTGTCGAGCAGCTTCCCGAAGAGCGCTGGGCCGCGTCGGGCATGGACCGCGTCGAGTTTTTGATTTCGACAAACCCCGGCGCACCATTTGCGCCGCTGGCCAAAATTGCATCGGGTGGCGAACTGTCGCGCTTCATCCTCGCACTTAAAGTTGCGCTGGCGGAAGAGGGCGGGGCGGCGACGATTATCTTTGATGAAATCGACCGCGGCGTCGGCGGTGCGGTGGCTGCTGCCATCGGTGAGCGGCTTGCGCGCTTGGCCCAACATACGCAGTTGCTGGCGGTCACGCATAGTCCGCAGGTCGCGGCCAAAGGCAAAGCGCATTACTTCATCGCCAAATCCAGCCAAGGGACGGTGACGCGCACGGGCGTGGTCTTGTTGGATAATGAGGCGCGCAGCCAAGAAATCGCCCGGATGCTTTCGGGCGCAGAAGTGACGGATGAAGCGCGCGCGCAAGCAAAACGTCTTTTGGAGGTTGTGTGAAGAAAATAGGTTTGATTTTTGCGGTGTTGCTGACTGGCTGCACGACCACGGAACCCGCAGCGCCGCCTGCCGACGGATTTTTTCGGGAACTTTCCGCGCTGTGCGGCAAGTCATTTGAAGGCAAATTGGCGGCGGGCGATGACAGCGACGCCAGCTTTAATTCAGCGAAGATGCGCGCGCACGTCCGCGAATGTTCATCGCGCGAAGTTCGGATCGCATTTGATGTTGGCGAAGATAAATCGCGCACATGGATTATCAGCAAGACAGACACTGGCCTGCGTCTGAAGCATCGCCATATGTTAAAAGATGGCACCGAAGACCCTGTATCCCAATATGGCGGCGATACCGTGACGTCTGGCAGCGTCATGCGGCAAGAATTTCCTGCGGATGCCTTTTCCAAAGACATGTTCACCAAAGAAGGGCGCACTGTATCAAATGCCAATATCTGGGCGTTTGAAGTCACGCCACGACAGGTCCTGACATATGAACTGGCAAGGCCGGGGCGGTTGTTCCGGGTTTCATTTGACCTGAAAAAACCGGTTTCTGGAGCCGGTGAGTGACAGAAGCAGACGCTGCCAATGAGCTGATGCGCTTGGCGAAACAGATTGCCCATCACAACAAGCGCTACCATGCCGAAGACACGCCTGAAATCTCAGACGCGGAATATGATGCGCTGGTGCGGCGCAATAATGAGTTAGAGGCGGCTTTCCCGCATCTCGTGCGCGCCGATAGCCCCAATAGTCTGGTTGGCGCGGCTGTAGACGGTTCAGGCCTGAAGAAAATCACGCATGCCAAGCGCATGATGAGCCTCGACAATGCGTTTGAGGCGCAAGATGTGCACGATTTCGTGGCGCGTGTCCGGCGCTTTCTAAACCTCGCCCCCGATGCGGATGTCGCGTTGACGGCCGAGGACAAAATTGACGGGCTTTCGCTCTCCTTGCGGTATGAAAAAGGCCATTTGACACAGGCCGCAACACGCGGCGACGGCAGCGTGGGTGAGGATGTAACCGCCAATGTCGCTCAT
Organism: Sphingorhabdus sp.; assembly: GCF_044374345.1. Classification (GTDB taxonomy): domain Bacteria; phylum Pseudomonadota; class Alphaproteobacteria; order Sphingomonadales; family Sphingomonadaceae; genus Sphingorhabdus_B. The sequence goes on from NZ_JBILOS010000065.1 coordinate 4,554, forward strand.
ATCTCGGACATCCCGCAGCAGTTGCACGGCGATGTGCCCGATATCTTCGAGATACGCGGCGAGGTCTATATGGCCAAGTCTGACTTTGCGGCCATAAACGAGGCGCAAAAGGCGAAGGACGGGAAGATATTCGCCAACCCGCGCAATGCGGCGGCGGGATCATTGCGGCAGAAAGATGCCAAGGTTACCGCGTCACGGCCGTTGCGTTTCCTTGCGCATGGATGGGGTGAGGTCAGTGGCTTACCAGCCGAGACCCAAAGCGGCGTGATGGCGGCCATCGCGGCGTGGGGCGTGCCCGTGTCGCCATTGCTTGTCCGCGTGCCGCATAGCGATGATGCGCTCGCCCATTATGCGGGCATCGAACGTCAGCGCGCTGACTTGCCCTATGATATTGACGGCGTGGTCTACAAGGTTGACCGGCTTGAATGGCAGGAACGGCTTGGCTTTGTCGCAAAATCCCCGCGCTGGGCGATTGCGCATAAATTTCCCGCTGAACAGGCCGAAACAACGCTTGAGCTTATCGATATCCAAGTGGGCCGGACGGGCAAGTTAACGCCCGTGGGTCGCCTGACCCCAGTAACGGTGGGCGGCGTCGTTGTATCCAACGTAACCCTGCACAACCGCGATGAAATTGCCCGCTTGGCTGTGCGCCCCGGTGATCGCATTGTGGTGCAAAGGGCAGGGGACGTCATTCCCCAGATCGTCGAAAACCTAACGCGCGATACAGAACGCGCGCCTTATTCGTTTCCATCGCAATGCCCCGAATGCGGTTCGGAAGCCGTTGCCGAGGAAGGCGAAGTTGATGTGCGTTGCACGGGCGGACTGATTTGTCCGGCCCAGCGGGTTCAGCGGCTGATTCACTTTGTCAGCCGTGGTGCGCTGGATATTGAGGGGCTTGGCGAGAAAACCATTCAAGAGTTTTTCGATTTGGGATGGCTCGAAAGTCCGGCAGATATTTTCAGGTTGAAGGCCCGCCGTGCAGATATTTTATCGCGTGATGGTTGGCAGGATAAGTCTGTGGATAACCTGTTGGCAGCGATTGAGGCGAAGCGCGCGCCCGATGGCGCCAAATTGCTCTTTGGCCTTGGGATTCGCCATATCGGTGCAGTTACTGCGCGCGATCTGTTCAAAGCCTTTGGAACGGTAGAAGCGGTCGGTAACATCGGGCTGCGTTTGGCGCAGGGTGATGAAGCGGCTATCGCGGACGTCACCGCGATTGACGGCGTTGGCGGGGCAGTTGCCGAGGCACTTGGCGATTTCTTCCACGAACCGCACAATAGGTCGGTGTGGAATGATCTTTTGAGCGAAATCGCGCCGCCTGCTTATGTGTCAAACGTCCGTGAAAGCGCGTGGACGGGCAAAAATATTGTGTTCACCGGAAAGCTTGAAACCATGAGCCGGGATGAGGCGAAGGCCCAAGCGGAAGCACTTGGCGCAAAATCTGCTGGATCGGTGAGTGCAAAGACCGACTTGGTCGTGGCAGGCCCCGGCGCAGGATCGAAGCTGAAACAGGCCACGGCCCTTGGCATTCAAGTCATTGATGAGGCCGAATGGGCCCGCATTGTGGCGGAGGCTTAGCGGGGGCCTGCAACGTCTTGTGAACTGATGAGATCGCGACCAACGCGGTTGATGCAAAACGGTTTCAAGTGTAACTAATTGCCATGGATAGCTCGAGCCATGTTTATGACGCGCCGCCTGCCGGTGCCAATGCCGATTGGACCGTGCCCCAGAATTGGGACGCCTTTGGCGCTGATGAACATGCGATGTGGGACCGGCTTTTTGCGCGCCAAACCGCGATGCTGCCGGGCCGCGCGGCTGACGCGTTTCTGCGCGGGATCGACGTTCTAAAGCTAACGCGCCCCGGCATTCCCGATTATCGCGAATTGAACGCGCGGTTGATGGCGGCCACCGGTTGGCAAATCGTTGCCGTGCCGGGCTTGGTTCCCGACGACGTGTTTTTTGACCATCTCGCCAATCGCCGTTTTCCGGCAGGCAATTTTATCCGGACGCCTGAGCAGCTGGATTATCTGCAAGAGCCAGACATTTTCCATGATGTTTTCGGGCATGTGCCCATGTTGGCCGACCCCGTATTTGCCGATTATATGGTCGCTTATGGCAAAGGCGGATTGCGTTCGCTCGGTTTTGGCGCGCTTGACCATCTCGCGCGGCTATATTGGTATACGGTGGAGTTCGGCCTTATTCAGCAGGCCGATGGTTTGCGGATTTACGGCGCTGGGATCGTCTCAAGCTATGCAGAGAGCATTTTTGCGCTGGAGGACCCAAGTCCCAACCGGATCGCATTCGACCTGCTGCGCGTGATGCGCAGCCATTACCGGATTGATGATTTTCAGCAGAACTATTTTGTGGTCTCCAGCATGGATCAGCTGCTTGAGGTGACCGTTGAGACCGATTTCGCGCCATTGTACGAGCGGCTTGAATCCTTGCCCGACATATCGGTTGGCGAAATCATTGCCGAAGATGCCCTTATCACCAAGGGTACACAGGCATATTTTAAGGGCGCCAGCCGCTACCAGGTTCCAAAATCACCCGGCGGCTGACTGGTGCGGCCTGAAGCGCGCAGCGGACGTTGCCAGCCATAATTGCGGCGCTTGACGAGCCACAGGCATGGCCAATCACCCATATCCTTGCGTTTTTGCACTCTAAACCCGTGTAGGCGATATGCGCGCGTAACCGCTTCTGCCTGCGTATTCAGCAAGCCAGCCAATATCAGCGAGCCACCTTCGCGCAATATCGCCGATAGTGACGGCGCAAGTTCGATTAACGGGCCCGCCAAAATATTGGCGATGACCAAATCATAAGGCGCGCGGGCGGTGATAAGGTCGTGCGCTGTCCCCGCGGCCACACACAGCGCCAGCTGGCCCTGCGCAACGCCGCAAGGGACATTGTTGACCACGGCATTGGCCGCTGTGACATCAATGCTGACCGGGTCGATATCCGATGCCGTCAAATATGCCTTCGGCCACAACACATGCGCGGCAAATGCCAGCAGGCCAGTGCCGGTCCCGATGTCAGCAATCAGGTCAAACCGCTTACCGGCACGTTTCATTCTGTCGAGCATATCAAGACAGCCGCTGGTTGTTTCATGTCCGCCCGTGCCAAAGGCGCGGCTAGCCTCGATTTGGAACGGGGTTGCGCCTTTGGGCACTGTGCCCTTGTTGGCCATTGTATGGACGTAGAAGCGCCCGGCATGCACCGGTTGAAGCCCTTGTTGGCTCATAACGACCCAATCGGCATCGGGAAGTTCTTCAACCACCGCCTTTGCGTCGGCCGCACTGGGCAAGCGGATTTGGATGGCGGCGATCACCTGAGCATTTGGTTTCTCGTTAAAATAAGCTTCAAGCCGCCATTTCTCGTCATTGAAGGCTTCGACCTCGTCCGCAACGATTGTCGGCATGGGTTCCAATGCCGCAAGCCACTCATCGTCATGGTGCAGTTCTTCCGCTTCATTGCGGGTGCAGGGCAGGGTAACCTTCCAGCTCATTGTGCGGCTTCTTTTGCTAACCGGGCATCAAGCCGCTCCATTGCTGCTTTGGCATAATTTGCACAGCCCGCAGGGTCGGCCAGAGGTTCCTTGCCGGAAACGCGCTCAAAGAAACGCGATTGCGCGGGGTGCGGGGCGATCAGGACGTCGCATGGGTTTAGTTCAGAAACGCGCTTCATGGTCGCCCTTAATACCGCCACATATTCTGGATGGTCGGTAAATCGGTATGCATCAGCAGACACAGCGCCAAGACTGTCGGCGAAAACAAACTGATGACAGGTCGCGCCTTCGCATGATTTCCAGGTCCAACTCGTTCCGCCAGGGGCGTGACCGGGCGTGGCGATGGCAGTCATTTTTATCGGGCCAAGGGTGATGGTTTCGCCGTCGCTGACGATCTGGTCGACCTTTATGCCCGCAAAGGGCGGTAATATGGCCAATTGCGGGTCCGTAGGGTCCGAAATACCGGTCTCCAGACTTTTGCGCGCTTCAGCCCGCGCGAGCATGCGGGCACCGGTAATGCCCTTTAGCGCGGCAAGTCCGCCAACATGATCATAATGCTCATGACTGCTGACCAGATATTTCACATCTGTCGGTTGGAATCCAAGCGTACGGATATTGTCGGCAATGAACGGCGCAGCTTCGGCGGTCGCGCCGTCGATGAGGATATGACCCTTGGGTGACGTGACGAGCAACGACACGATGCCACATGTGCCCACCATATACACATTGGCGAATATATGTGCCGGCGGGGCAGGGTCGCTCCAGCCGTCACGGCCTTGGCACTGTGACGCTAGTGTGGTTCCGCTGCTCATGCTCTTGACGGGTGCGACAGGTGCGCAGGCCGTCAGGGCCAATGCCAATAGTGCGCCCAGCTTAGCGTACATAGCTTGCGCCATTTATATCCAATACCGCACCTGTCATCGACGGCGGCGCATCCAGTGCACAGAATTTCACCATCGCCGCGACCTCTTCGGGATCAGCGACCTTGCCGAGCGGGATATCGGCGAGCAGCTTATCGCCGCCGCGGCTTGCGAGATAATCGTCCGCCATGCCGGTCATGGTAAAGCCGGGGCATATGGCAAAGGCATAGATTTTTTGGGCAGCGTAAGCGCGTGCAATCGTCTTGGTCATGGCGACCATGCCGGCCTTTGATGCCGCATAATGCCAATGGGCCGGGCTATCCCCGCGATGCGCAGCGCGGCTGGCGATATTGACGATCCTGCCACTCGCGTTCGATTCTTGCCAATGCAGGACAGCGCGCCGACACAAGTCCGCACTGGCCGTCAGGTTGATCTGCATGGTCCGGTTCCAATACGCGAGCCATTCCTCGTCCGACGCCGAAATCGGGTTTTGCTCAAATACCCCGGCATTGTTGATCAATACATCTACACGGCCGTCAAGGCGATCAAGCGCATGGCTCCAAAGCCGTTGTGGCGTTGCGGGATCGCTTAGGTCGCCATCTGTGCTGGACAGCGCCAGCACGGAAGTCGTTGCGGGGTCAAAGCTGGCCGCAGCGGCAGCGCCGATGCCGCGTGATGCGCCGGTGATAAGGATATGGGTTTTCATCCGCGCTGCTTTTCACAGCGCCGACAAAATTTCAACCGAAGTTATCGGATGAGGTTTCCAACAAAGCGGGTGGCATTGGCTTGAAGCGATGAGATTTTCTCATTCACTTCGCTAAACCCGCCTTCAAGCTGCATGATTTCAGACACCACATTTTCCGTATCGCTGCGGATGGCGGAGATCGTGTTTGACATTAAATCGGCGGCCAAAGCGGTTTCATCAACTGACGCGGTAATCATCGTCACCGTCTGTGCTTGGTCTTCCATCGCCCGCCGGATGCGTTCGGCCGACATGCGCACTTCGTCAACGGTTTCGCGGATGGATGCGTTGGATTCAACCGACGCCTTGGTCGCACTTTGAATGGATGAAATCTTCTGCGCAATTTCGTCCGTTGCCTGCGCTGTTTGATTTGCGAGGCTTTTGACTTCCTGCGCAACCACAGCGAAACCACGGCCCGCATCGCCCGCGCGCGCAGCTTCGATCGTGGCGTTCAATGCCAACAAGTTGGTTTGCCCCGCGATGTCGCGGATAAGCCCCAATATCGACTCAATGGATTGTGATTGTTCGGACAGCGTATCGGTTGCCACTGCACCTTTGGTTGCCACGGCGGCGGCGCGGTTTGCGACGTCGGCTGCGGTCTCCACTTCTGTCCGTGCATCTTCAATAGCGCGGATGAGGCCTGCGGCAGTTTGGGCTGCTTCGCGCATGGCGACTGCAGATTGTTCAGACGCTGCCGCAACTTCAGACGCCTTGGACAGCATGCCGTTCGCCATTTGCGAGCTGCTCGCGGCTTGTTGGCGCAATACGGCTGTGCGATCTGCAACCTCATGAGCGGTAATGCCAATGTCTGATTCAAACTGCGCCGTTTGTTCCCGGCGGCGTGCCACGTTCTGATTGGCGCGATATGATGTATAGCACATCGCCATGATCGACAGTTCCAGACCCGTAGCGGTTAGAACGGCCGCCGCTAGATCCTGATAATCTTTCTGTTCGACGCCATATACTTCACCAAGCAACTTTAGCGTGAAGCTGTTGACGCGGGTCGACGCTGCATGAACACTCTCGAGTGGGATGCCCCGCTGGCACGAGTCCATGATTTGACGGGTGAGAAACTTTGACCATTCAGCGCCTTCGATATTGCTAAGGCGCTTCTCGATAAAGGCCGCTGTTTTGGTGCGGGCTTTTTCTACATTTTTGGGATCCTGCATTTCAGGAAACTTGCCCATGCTGATCCAATAATCCCAATAATAGCTGCTGATGTCATATAGCCGGTCTTTCAACAGCTCACCGACTTTGCGGCAGCGGGGCGCAAAGCTTTTGTCTTCGACAAACACATCAATAATCGCCTGGACGTCCGATTGTTCAATGTCCTGTTTTTCTGCCATACTCGCATTCCTGTGTCATGGTCTTCCGCAATGCGGACCGATTTCACATCTTTAAGCGGTAAATGGTTAATAGGCGGTTATTGCCGGGGTGCCTCCGATGCTCTGGCGCACATTTTGTGCAAAGTTGTGATTGAACAAATCCATCATCGCAATGCGCGATTCTGACGGTGGAGGCCTTGCGCCACGCCATTAAACGATTAAAGAGCGACGCTTAATACAGGCCGCGCTTAAATGAAGGACGCTGAAATCATGGCGAAAAACCCGAACCGCCCGTTATCACCGCATTTGCAGGTGTATCGCTGGTCACCGCAGATGGCGATTTCGATTTTCCACCGTGCAACAGGATTCATCCTCGCGACGGTTGGAATGATCACCTTGCTGTGGTGGTTGTCCGCAATTGGTGGTGGCGCGGAAAGCTATGCGACCTTCCAAAAATATGTTGTCTCCGCAGGCGAAGGTGCAACTGGTTTTGAAACGGCCGTCAACTGGTTCTTCCGGCTTTTGGGCCTGGCTGTAACCTTCAGCTTTTTCCAGCATCTCGCGTCGGGCATTCGCCACCTCGTTTTGGATATTGGCGCTGGCTACGAATTGAAGACGAACCGGACCTGGGCTTCGGCTGCATTCATTGCGGCCTTTTTTGCAACTGCATTCGTTGTCCTGTTTGTGGCATCGCGCTTTCTGGGAGTTTGATGATGGACAGTAGAACATATATCGGGCGCGTGCGCGGGCTGGGTTCAGCAAAGCATGG
>NZ_JBILOS010000007.1:0-40934 GCF_044374345.1 Sphingorhabdus sp.
CAATGCGGATTTCCTGACGCGAGCCGCCAGCGGCCCCACCCGTGCTTGCCTGGTCATTACATGCCGCAAGCGCGAGCGCGCTGATGGCAACAAGTGAAATTTTCTTAATCATAACTGTTGTCCCCATTATGGATTCGGCACAGATCGAACTGCGCTCCCGGGTCCATTAGACGCCGCAGATGGCTGATAAATGACTCTTGTGTTACATTATTGTGACGGTCATGCCGGTGAGACGGGCAGCAGAATCGAAACCGTGGTGCCTTTTCCCACCGTGCTGCGGATTTCCAGATGGCCACGGTGCCGGTCCACAATATGTTTGACCAGGCTAAGCCCCAGACCGGTTCCGCCAACCAACCGGCTGCGCCCCGAATCGACGCGATAAAAACGCTCGGTCAGCCGCGGCAAATGTTCAGGCGCAATCCCGTCGCCTTCATCCGCGACTGCGAAGTTCAGCATGGCACCGGATCGTGACGACAAGAGCGAGACCAGAACCGGGGTGCCGTCTTTCCCATATTTCATGGCATTGTTCAGGATATTATTGGCAAGCTGCCGCAATTGGCCCGCGTCGCCAATCACAGCCGGCAAATCCGCGGTGATGTCGACCGCAATATCTGCGCCACGATCTTTCTGGCTGTTACGAAGCTGGTCCACCGTTTCCATCACGATCTGGGAAAAATCGACGGGTGTTTGCGGCGGATCATATTTTTCGGCTTCAATGCGGCTAAGCGACATAAGGTCGCGCACCAACGCCTGCATGCGATCGGTTTCTTGTGCCATTATCCCTAAGAATCGACGGCGTGTGGCGGGATCGTCGCCAGCAGCGGGGTCATCCAATGTTTCGATGAATCCTTTAACAGCAGCGAGCGGCGTCAACAGTTCGTGGCTGGCATTGGCAACGAAATCAACGCGCATCTTTTCGGCCGCTTGCGTGCCACTGCGGTCGGCCAAATGGACAATCTTCTGTCCGGGCCCCATCATCTGGATACGCATTTCCCACAGCTGGTTTTTCTGACCGATGCCTGTGAGTTTTATGGGGTGGCCGCTGTGCTGGGCATCAGGATCAGACAATCGTTCGATTGCCCCGGCATGCCGAAATGCCATCCGGACATTCTGACCAACAATATTGCTACCTAATAAGCGTAACGCGGCGAGGTTCGCAGCCGTGACGCGCGCGTTTTCCACCATCAATATCGCATCGGTTGATGCATCGATAAACGCCTGCAACTGGGGGTGCGATGTGATTGAGGCTGCATCAATAGCAAGCGGTTCGTCGTCGCGCGGCGTATCGATGACGGCTTCATCATGATCTTGCCCTTCGGCCACGACGAACAAAGCAATCAGCATTGATACGAACACAACAAGGGTGCGTTCGGCGGCACCAAGCATTTGCCCCGCAAAAACGGCGCCCACCAAAGCAAGGCCAAAGGCAAAAAGTATGCGGGGAGAAAACCAACTGTTCACTATATCAACCCGTCCATGTCATCCCGATCTGCGGCAATCCCGTGTCAGCTATTACCGGCTACATTGCCCCACATATAGACGCAGTTTTTGCGTGCAAGCATCGCCGATGAAATAACAGACATTTGATTATGAGAGGTTTCGCAAAACCGCGATCAGATCGTCAAAATGGTCGATGATGGCATCTGCGCCCATATCTTCCACTGGCCCGTGCAGAAAACCAAAGCTAACCGCCACACTCGGCACATCGGCATTTTTCGCGGCCATGATGTCGTAGATAGAATCGCCAATATAGGCCGCACGTCCGCCGCCGCATCTTTTGACCATTTCAAAGATCGGCGCGCCGGATGGTTTGGCATTTTCTTTGCCCAACGTGTCCGCACCCAAAATGCAGCCCATACGATGGGCAAGGTTCAGGTCGTTCAGCAGCTTGACCGCCAGGCTCTCAAACTTGTTGGTCACAACCGCGTAACGCACACCCATCGCATCCAACGTATCCAGCACATTGAGTGCGCCATCAAAGGGCCTACTGTGGACCGACACATTGGCTTCATAATAAGCCAACATCTGGCGGTAGAGCGGCTTAAAATCGCCGTCGGGAATGCCGCCCGTTGCCTCCAGTCCCTGTTGCAACATCAACTTTGCCCCGCCGCCGATATGTTGCTTGACCGTTTTGGCCGAAAGGGCGGGCCTGCCGACGCTCCCCAACACATGATTGACCGCGGCGGTTAGGTCGCCGCTGGTGTCCACTAAAGTACCGTCAAGGTCGAAGCCGATGATGTCGAAAGGAATTTTTGTCATATCGTTCCCAAATGGCTGCAAGTTCTGGAAACCGCAACAATTTGCTGGCATGACAATGCACATGACTGAATTAGCTGCCATCATCCTTGCTGCGGGCAAGGGCACTCGCATGAAATCCGATCTGCATAAGGTCCTGCATCCCATCGCCAGCCGGCCAATGCTGATGCACCTGATGGCGTCGGTTGACGCCTTAAGTCCTGCCAAAAAGGTTGTGGTGGTCGGCAGCGGCAAGGATCAGCTTGAAGCTGCCTTGGCCGGGTCCGCAGAATTGGCCGTGCAAGAACCGCAACATGGAACAGGGCACGCCGTCCAGCAGGCGCAAGGCGCGTTGGCTGGCTTTGATGGCGATGTCCTCATCCTTTACGGTGATGTTCCTTTCGTGCCGACGGCAACCATGCAGGCGATGGTCGAACGACTGAACGCCGCCGACGCGCCTGCCGTGGTTGTATTGGCGTTCGCGCCAGAAGACCCCACAGGCTATGGCCGCGTGATTGTCGAAGATGGCCGCATCGTTAAAATGGTCGAACAGAAAGACGCGACCGACGCTGAAAAGGCGGTGAAGCTGTCCAATTCCGGCCTGATGGCGGTCAAGTCACGCGATCTGTTCGGCTTGCTCGACCGCGTGACCGACGACAATGCGCAAAAGGAATATTATCTCACGGACATCGTCAACATCGCGAACGCCGACGGCCGTGTTTGCGTTGCAGTCACCACGGACCCTTTTGATGTTGCGGGCATCAACAGCCGCGCACAATTGGCCGAGATGGAGGCCGAATGGCAAAAGCGCCGCCGCTTGCAGGCGATGGATGATGGGGCAACGCTGATCGCGCCGGACACCGTCTGGTTCGCATGGGATACGCAAATTGGCCGTGATGTCCTGATTGAACCCAATGTGTTTTTCGGCCCCGGCGTGTGCATTGCGGACAATGTAAAGATTCGAGCCAACAGCCATATCGAAGGCGCGCAAATCGCCAGCGGTTGCGAAGTCGGTCCATTTGCGCGCTTGCGCCCCGGAACGGTGTTGGAAGAAAAAGCCAAAATCGGCAATTTCGTCGAAACCAAGAAAGCCCATCTGGGCAAGGGCGCAAAGGCCAATCATCTAACCTATCTTGGCGATGCGACCATCGGTGCAGGCGCAAATATCGGCGCGGGCACGATTACCTGCAATTATGACGGCTATTTCAAATACCAGACAGTGATTGGCGAAGGCGCTTTCATCGGCTCTAACAGCGCCCTCATCGCGCCGGTAAAAATCGGCCGCGATGCTATTGTCGCAGCAGGCAGCGCCGTATCACGCGACGTCGCCGACGGCGAACTCCGCATGGTCCGCGCCGAGCAGCTGGTAAAGCCCGGCTGGGCGGATCGATTTCACGATGCGATGCGGAAGAAGAAGGCGGAGAAGTAGTCTGCAAATTTCAATTTGGACGGACGCGGTTGTAATCATTACTATGCAGCTCCGCTGCGAGAGACCGCGCTTGAAACGCGCCGGGTCAGTGATATTAGGGTCAGCGCAGGTCAATCATCGCATTCTGGTGAACTGAAATATCAAATATCTTCCGGTCGTAATGTCGGGCATCCGCGTTCCATACATACTCTAACGAAAGCAGAAAATTCATGTGCGGAATTATCGGAATTGTTGGCAAATCTGCTGTTTCGGACCGGCTGGTCGATGGACTGAAGCGGATGGAGTATCGGGGTTATGACTCCGCCGGTGTTTGCACGGTGCATGATGGTCAGCTCGTTCGTCGCCGTGCAGAGGGCAAGCTTGCGAACTTGGTCAATGTTCTGAAAACCGACGATGCGGCTGGTAACATTGGCATCGCGCATACGCGCTGGGCCACCCATGGCGCGCCGACCACGAGCAATGCGCATCCCCATGCGACGGGCGAAGTCGCGCTCGTGCACAATGGTATCATCGAAAATTTCAAGCAACTGCGCGATGAACTTATCGCGCGCGGGCGGACATTTGAAAGCGAAACCGATACAGAGGTTGTTGCGCATCTGGTGTCTGAACAGGTGGAGGCTGGCCATGCACCGGCCGATGCCGTGAAGGCCGTGCTGCCCCGCTTGCGCGGTGCCTTTGCACTGGCGATTGCGTTTCGCGCATTTCCCGATTTTTTGATTGGCGCGCGCCTCGGTAGCCCACTGGTTGTTGGCTATGGCGATGGCGAAACCTATTTGGGTTCGGATGCGTTGGCACTCGCGCCGCTGACACAGAAAATTGCCTATCTGGAAGAGGGCGACTGGGTTGTCATCGCGCGCGATGGTGCGCAGATTTTCGATAAGGATAATAATCCTGTCGCGCGCGAAGTCACCACCAGTGGCGTGTCCGCAGCGCAGATAGAAAAGGGCAATTACCGCCATTACATGCAGAAAGAGATTTTTGAGCAACCCACAGTGGTCGCCCAGACACTCTCCAGCTATATCCGCCCCGTTGAACAGACCGTTGCCTTGCCGCAGATGGATTTTGATCTTGCTGGCGTGAAGCGCATTACCATTGTTGCTTGCGGCACATCCTATTACGCGGGCATGGTCGCCAAATATTGGTTCGAAACATTCGCCCGTGTGCCCGTCGACATCGATGTCGCGTCCGAATTCCGCTATCGCGATCCGGTGCTTGAGGAAGGCGGTCTGGCGCTGTTTATCTCCCAATCGGGTGAGACGGCAGATACGCTGGCCGCGCTGCGCCACTGCAAGGAAAATGGCCAAACTATCGCGGTCGTGGTCAATGTGCCGACATCATCAATGGCGCGTGAGGCCGACCTATTGCTGCCGACACATGCTGGCCCCGAAATCGGCGTTGCGTCGACTAAGGCCTTCACCTGCCAGCTTGCCGTGCTCGCGGCGCTTGCCGCGCATCTCGCGCGCGTCAAAGGCAAGCTGACTGCAGAAGAAGAAAGCGAAATTGTGCGCCATCTGATCGAAGCGCCCGCTGCCTTGAATGCCGCTTTGGCGCATGACGAAGACATTGCGGCAATGGCGCACCTTATCGCGCCTGCGCGTGACGTGCTCTACCTTGGCCGTGGCCCTGATTATCCATTGGCGATGGAGGGGGCCCTCAAGCTCAAGGAAATCAGCTACATTCATGCCGAAGGCTATGCCTCGGGCGAAATGAAGCATGGGCCAATCGCGCTGATCGACGAAGCCGTGCCTGTCATCGTCCTCGCGCCAAGCGGCCCGCTGTTCGAAAAGACTGTGAGCAATATGCAGGAAGTGCGCGCGCGGGGTGGGAAGGTCGTGCTGATTTCCGACGCCGAGGGCATAGCCGAAGCCGGCGAGGGCTGCCTCGCCACTATCGAAATGCCAAGCGTCCACCCACTCATCGCGCCATTGGTTTATGCTGTGCCTGTCCAGCTGCTCGCTTATCATGTGGCGTGCGCCAAAGGCACGGATGTCGACCAGCCACGCAATTTGGCAAAGTCTGTCACGGTGGAGTGATGATGCGCGCGCAGATGCTATGGGGGCGGGCATGAGCGCCGGCAAAATCATCCTGATCGTCGTTTTGTTATGGGTGGCGGTGCATCTGCTGTTGTTCGGTTACCTTAAGCGACGGATTGCAGCCGCCAAACGCGACAAGGGGCTATAGCCGCTGCGCGTCAATGCGCCGATAGGAGGGGTGACACAGCAGCGGTCGCACGGGTTGATTTGCCATATTTGCAAGCTTATAGCGGAAGGGCAAAAACAAGCGGTCCCGCGGGGCCGCTTTTTGGCTTTTGGAATATGCCAAGCATTTGGTTGGAAGGAAATATACCATGTCGATCACGCCTTTGATGCCCGTCTATCCGCGTTGCGGTTTCCGACCGGTGCGCGGCGAGGGCGCTTGGTTGATTTCTGAAGACGGCAGCCGCGCGCTCGATTTCGCTGCGGGCATCGCCGTGAACTTGCTTGGGCACGGCCACCCGCATTTGACCAAAGCTATTCAGGATCAGGCAGCGACGCTGATCCACGTGTCCAACCTCTATGGCAGCCCGCAGGGTGAGGCATTTGCCCAGCGGCTGGTGGATACGACTTTTGCGGACACCGTGTTTTTCACAAACTCGGGCGCAGAAGCTGTCGAGTGCGCGATCAAGACTGCACGCGCGTACCACCAAAGCCAAGGCAGCGACCGCTTTGAAATCATCACCTTCAAAAATGCTTTTCATGGCCGCACGATGGCGACGATTTCTGCCAGCAATCAGGAAAAGATGCACAAAGGCTTTCTGCCTTTGCTCGAAGGTTTCAAATATGTCGACTTCGACGATCTAGAAGGTGCCAAGGCTGCATTAGGACCCAAGACCGCGGCATTCCTTGTGGAACCCATTCAAGGGGAGGGCGGCGTTCGCCCTGCGTCGGACGCATTTATGCAGGGCCTGCGTGCGCTGGCCGACGAACATGGCATCATGCTCATCCTCGACGAAGTCCAGTGCGGTGTTGCGCGCTCGGGAACGCTTTATGCCTATGAACAATATGGCATCACGCCAGATATTATGGCGACGGCAAAGGGCTTGGGCGGCGGTTTCCCCGTGGGTGCCTGCTTGGCGACCGAAGAGGCAGCCCGCGGCATGGTCGTCGGGACGCACGGTTCGACGTACGGCGGTAACCCATTTGCGATGGCGGCCTGCCAAGCGGTGTGGGATGTCGTGGCCAATGACGAATTCCTAGAAAATGTGCGCGCGACGGGCGATAAAGTGCGCACCTCACTTGAACAGTTTATTGGCAATTATCCCGACCTGTTTACCGGCGTGCGTGGCAAGGGCTTGATGCTGGGCGTCATGATGACGCACGAAACACGCGCGTTCGTCGCGCATTTGCGGGACAATCATGGGCTGCTGTTGGTTGCCGCTGGTGACAACACCTTCCGCGTGCTGCCGCCGTTGAACATTACCGATACCGAAATACAGATTTTCATGGAAAAGCTTTCGGCTGGTGCGGCAAGTTATCAGGTGCCGCAGGCGGCATGACCCGTCATTTCCTCAATCTGACGGATGCGGGCGGCGATGCGATTGCGGCCATGCTCAACGACGCTATTGACCGCAAAGCCGCACGACAAGGCTGGCCCAAGGGCAAGGCAGATGCGGATGCGCCATTAGCCGGGCATACATTGGCGATGGTGTTCGAAAAAAATTCGACACGCACGCGAACGTCATTTGAAATGGCGATGAAGCAACTGGGCGGCGACAGCATTTTTATGGCGTCGGGCCAAATGCAGCTTGGGCGTGGGGAATCGATTGCCGACACCGCCCGCGTTTTGTCGCGCTATGTCGACGCCATCATGATCCGCACCGATGATCATGCCAAGGTGGAAGAGCTTGCGCATCACGCCAGCGTGCCGGTGATAAACGGACTGACCGATTTGTCGCATCCGTGTCAGATTGTCGCTGATCTGTTGACGATAACCGAACATAATAAGGCGTTGCCCGGGCTTGAGCTTGCATGGCTGGGCGATGGAAACAATGTGCTCAACTCCATCGTTGAGGCTGCGGGATTGTTCGCGTTCAACGTGCGGATTGCCGTGCCACAGGGTTATGAAAGCGACGATAGCTTCATCGAGCGCGCGCGCGCGGCGGGTGCGAACGTTACGCTCACGCGCGACGCTGCCGAAGCGGTAAGCGGCGCAGACGTGATTGTCACGGATACTTGGGTGTCGATGGGACAAGAGCACGCCCACAACAAAATAGCCGCGATGATGCCCTATCAGGTAAATGCGCAGCTGATGGCTATGGCGAAGGGCGATGCCAAATTTTTGCACTGCCTGCCTGCGCACCGCGGCGAGGAAGTTACCGACGCCGTGATCGACGGACCGCAGTCGGTCATCTGGGACGAAGCCGAAAACCGGCTGCACGCGCAAAAATCCATCTTACGCTGGTGTTTTGGCCAAATTTAATGGCTGGGCAGTCCGAAACTTTTTGTAATCAGCCTTTGCGCTTTTCCATTCCGACCCGTGACGCACGCGGGCGGTTGGTGCGGCTTGACGAGGTGTTGGCTGAAATATTGGCCGCGCATGCTTATCCGCCCGTCATTGAGAAAACGCTCGCAGAGGCACTGGTCCTCACGGCATTGCTGGGTGCCTCGCTGAAGGAAGATGGCAGCCAGCTGACATTACAGACGCAAACCGAAAAGGGTGCCATTCGGTTGCTGGCATGCGATTATAAGGACGGTGCGTTGCGCGGATATGCGCAGTTCGATCCAGCGACCGTTGCCGCGCTGCCCGACGATGCCACATTATTTGGTATCTTCGGCAAAGGCTATCTTGCCATTACGTTTGACCGGATGAAGCCAGCGGTTGAGGGCGGCGGCCGGTATCAAGGTATCGTGCCGCTTGAGGGCGATACGCTGGCGGATGCCGCCGCGAACTATTTCGTGCAGTCCGAACAAATTCCGACGCTCATTCGCGTTGCGGTTGACCATGTGAACGGCCGCTGTGTGGCTGGCGGGCTGCTCGTCCAGCATCTGCCTGAGGGCGAAGAAGGCCGCGAACGTCTGCATGTCCGGCTTGACCATCCCGAATGGGCGCATGTGGAAATCATTGCCTCCACCATCGCCCGCGCCGAACTTGCCGATCCGTCATTGCCACTCGAAGAAATCGTCTGGCGCTTGTTCCATGAGGAACAGGAAGTGCGCATTGAACAAGGCGACCCTCTGTCCAAGGGCTGTCGCTGCGATCCTGTGCATATCCGCGATGTCATTGCAAAATTTCCGGCAGAAGACCGTGCGGAGATGGCCGACGATGCCGGGGATATCGTGGTAGATTGCGAATTTTGCTCGCGCCGCTTTCCGGTGAGTTTGGCGAGTTTCAATAACTGATAGAGGCGATTGGGCCGATCTGGTCATTCATCGTTCATGCATCACATTCTATCATGCGAAACGTAGCATTTTGTGGTATGTCACGACAATAAACAGGCCATTTCAATGAAAATGGCTGGTTTATGGATTGAAGCTTATGACATTGAAATTCTCCCAATATCATCTCGTTGGCGCCATTTTACTGTCGCTCACTTCAACCTCACTTGCGCTCGCGAACGCAAATGATCTGTCATTATTGCACACGCTGGAACGGGGGCAGTGGAGTTTGCGGGCCGTTGGGGCTGAGGCGCCATTGACAAAAATCTGTCTTGGTAACCCAGAGCTGCTAACCCAAATCCAGCATTCCGGTGTCGCCTGTGATCGGTACGTTGTCCGTTCAACCGTGAATATGGTGACGGTCAGCTATATCTGCAAAGGTCAAGGACAAGGTCTGACGACCATCCGTAAGGAATCCAACCGGATCATCCACATTCAGTCGCAGGGCATTCACAATAATGCGCCGTTTTCATTTGCGGTCGAAGGCCGAAGGACTGGCCCTTGCTAGGCCAATCGCCGTCGTCGCGGCGTTTATGAATTATTAACCATCTTTACGTTAAAAGGATGCGTGTCTTTTAGGAGATACACTTTCCTCCCCGTTGGCTGAAAAGCCATAACTGGGCCGCCGCTGTATAGCTTGGCGGCCCATTCTTTATCAGAACGCGGCGATACCCGTGATGGCGCGCCCCAGAATCAACGCGTGGACATCGTGCGCACCTTCGTAAGTGTTGACCGTTTCAAGGTTCGCCATGTGGCGCATGACTTGATATTCCTCGCTGATACCGTTGCCGCCATGCATATCGCGCGCGGCGCGGGCGATATCGAGCGCCTTGCCGACATTGTTGCGCTTGACGATCGAAATCATGTCGGGCGCGAGCTGGCCTTCGTCCATCAGCCGTCCGACGCGCAACGATGCCTGAAGCCCAAGCGCGATATCGGTCATCATATCGGCCAGTTTCTTTTGATAGAGCTGGTTGGCGGCGAGCGGCTTGCCAAATTGATGGCGATCAAGGCCATATTGGCGCGCGGCATGCATGCAGAATTCCGCGGCCCCCAACGCGCCCCAGCTAATGCCGTAACGCGCACGGTTGAGGCATCCGAACGGACCCTTCAGGCCTTGCACGTCGGGCAAAAGCGCGTCCTCACCAACCTCGACATTGTCCATCATGATCATGCCAGTGGTGGATGCGCGCAGCGACAATTTGCCTTGAATTTTTGGCGCAGAAAGGCCTTTCATGCCCTTTTCCAGCACAAAGCCGCGAATGCCACCGCCATGTGCTTCCGATTTTGCCCAGACGACAAAAACATCGGCAAAGGGTGCGTTTGAAATCCACGTTTTCGATCCGTTGATGACATATCCGCCATCAACTTTTTTGGCAAAGGTGCGCATGCCCGCAGGATCGGACCCCGCGTCCGGCTCAGTCAATCCAAAGCAGCCAATGAGCGTCCCTGCCGCAAGACCGGGCAGATATTTGCGACGCTGCTCTTCGGAACCATATGCATAAATCGGGTGCATCACGAGCGACGATTGAACCGACGCCATCGACCGATAGCCCGAATCGACGCGCTCAATCTCCCGCGCAATCAGGCCATAGGCGACATAAGAGGCGCCAGCGCCGCCATATTCTTCCGGGATCGTTGCACCCAGCAAACCCGTTTGGCCCATGAGCGGAAACAATTCGGGCGCATCACATTCGGTCCGGTACGCGTCAATCACGCGTGGCTGCAATTCGCTTTGCGCAAAGGCATGTGCCGAATCGCGGATCATGCGTTCATCTTCGGTAAGCTGCGCATCCAGACGGAAGGGGTCGGACCAATCAAATGCTGCCAATTCGGCCATAAACTTTCTCCAATGTTGCATGGGTCGCTAAACTTTTTGCGTGCTGCGGGCAAGCTGGCAAAATGTTTGGAACCCGTCTATTCGCCTTGCAGTCAATTGGGAGATAGCGGTGAAGCTGGCAGCAGATGTAGAGACGATTTTGGCGCACCTCGGAACACATATTTCGGGGGATATGGCGTCATACTCACCCGTCGATGGCAGCAATATCGGATCGGTACCAACCGCCTCCGCTTCCGATATTGATGTGGCGTGTGCAAATGCCACCGCTGCGTTTCACAATTGGCGCGCCGTCCCCGCGCCGCGTCGCGGAGAGCTCGTCCGCTTGTTCGGCAATGCCTTACGCGAAGATAAGGAGAAGCTGGCGCGCCTTGTCACCATCGAATGTGGGAAGCCGTTGTCCGAGGGGCTCGGCGAAGTGCAGGAAATGATCGACATTTGCGACTTCGCCGTCGGCTTGTCGCGCCAGCTTCATGGTCTTACCATCGCCAGCGAACGTCCCGGCCACCGCATGATGGAACAATGGCATCCGCTCGGCCCGGTTCTGGTCATCTCTGCATTCAATTTCCCGGTCGCCGTTTGGGCATGGAATGCAGCGTTGGCACTTGTCTGCGGTAATAGCGTAATCTGGAAGCCATCGGAAAAAACCCCGCTGACGGCGGTGGCCGTACAAGCCATTTTTGAACGCGCGGTGACCGCGTTTGGCGATGCTCCAGCGCATGTATCACAAGTGGTGCATGGCGGACGCGACGTTGGTGCCGCTTTGGTCGCGGACCCGCGCATCGCGCTCATCTCGGCCACTGGCAGCACGCAAATGGGCCGCAAAGTCGGGCAGGTTGCGGCCGCGCGTTTTGCCAAGGCGATATTGGAACTTGGCGGCAATAATGCCGCGATCATCAGCGACAAGGCCGACCTTGCATTGGCGTTGCGCGGCGTCTTGTTCTCCGCGTTCGGCACAAGCGGGCAGCGGTGCACAAGCCTGCGGCGCGTCTTTGTACATGATGCGGTCTATGACAATTTTGTAGAGGCATTGAAGGCC
Organism: Sphingorhabdus sp.; assembly: GCF_044374345.1. Taxonomy (GTDB): domain Bacteria; phylum Pseudomonadota; class Alphaproteobacteria; order Sphingomonadales; family Sphingomonadaceae; genus Sphingorhabdus_B. The sequence goes on from NZ_JBILOS010000007.1 coordinate 11,955, forward strand.
GCCAGCACATCGATGGCGGTTGGCGACCCATTAGATGGCGGCAACTTGGCAGGCCCCCTTATTGACGAAGCGGCATATGACGGGATGCGGATCGCGCTCGAGGAAGCACGCGCGCTTGGTGCAAATATTACGGGCGGTTATCGGATGGACTTGGCAGGCGTCTATGTCCGGCCTGCGCTGGTCGAGATGCCCATGCACAGTGGCCCGGCATTGCGCGAGACCTTTGCCCCGATACTCTACATTTTCCGCTATCACGATTTGGCGCACGCCATCACGCTTCAAAACAGTGTCGGCGCGGGGCTTTCGTCTTCGATATTCTCGACCGACGTCCGCGAGTGCGAACGGTTCCTGTCTGCAGAAGGCAGCGACTGCGGCATCGCCAATGTCAATATCGGCACATCCGGCGCTGAAATCGGGGGGGCCTTTGGCGGTGAAAAGGAAACGGGCGGTGGTCGCGAATCCGGTTCCGACGCATGGAAAGCCTATATGCGCCGCGCGACGAACACGATTAACTACTCCAACGAACTGCCGCTTGCGCAAGGGGTGACTTTCGACCTCACTTCGTGATCATATCGTCATCCTGAACGTGTTTCAGGATGAAGAGAGACGGGTTAGCATAGCACATACTCGTCGATGGATTGTCACTGACGATGCCAGCCAAGCGCCTTTTCCTTAGCCTTGCTTGGTCACCACGTAAACAGTACTAATATTTAATATTAGAAAAACCTGTTGCTGTGATTCCATGGCGCAATCCGATTGCCGCACCAGCTTTTAGTCTGACATAGGGCCGCGATAACGAAAATTGGTGGATTATATGAAGAGCACAGCACGGGCAGTTGTAATTGGTGGCGGCGTTGTCGGCGTAAGCACGTTGTACCATCTTGCAAAAATGGGGTGGAGCGATGTCGTCTTGCTGGAGCGTAAGGAGTTAACCTCCGGCTCAACCTGGCATGCCGCGGGCCTTTTGCCGCTTTTCAACCTGAGCTATTCCGTCGGCAAGCTGCATCAATATTCGGTCGGATTATATCCAACGCTTGAGGCAGAGACCGGCCTGCATGCCGGTTTTTCGCAAGTCACGAACATCCGGCTGGCGACCACCAAAGACCGGATGGATGAGTATAATTATTATGCGGGCGTTGCGCGCACCATTGGCGTCGATGTCAATTTCCTGAGCCCCGACGACGTCAAAGATATTTGGCCGCTTGCGGATATGGACGGCGTCATTGGCGCTATCCAGCATCCCGATGACGGTTATATCCAGCCCGCCGACTTAACGCAGGCATTGGCCAAGGGCGCGCGGCAACGCGGTGCGACCATTTATCGCAACACAACCGTCACCGCGATCACGCAGCAGCCCAACGGCGAATGGCTTATTTCAACGGATCAAGGCGACATCACGTGCGAGCATGTTGTCTCATGCTCCGGCAATTTCGCGCGTCAGACAGGCGCAATGGTCGGCCTCGATATCCCCGTGATCCCGGTTGAGCATCAATATATCGTGACCGAGCAGCATCCGGACATCATGGCGCGCAAAAAAGCGGGTTTGCCCGAAATGGGTGTCCTGCGCGAATCTGACGCCAGCTATTATATGCGTGAGGAAGCGGGCGGACTGTTGTTGGGGCCATATGAACTGGGTGCGCCGGCCTGCTATGTGGATGGCCCTTCGGCAACCAGCGAATATGAACTGTTCCCTGACGCGCTTGAACGGCTTGAACCCTATATTCTTGCCGCAATGAAGCGCGTGCCCGCCTTTGGCGAGGTCGGCATCAAGCGCGTGTATAATGGCGCAATTGCGTATACGCCCGACGGGTCGCCCATTGTCGGACCGGCATGGGGACTGAAAAACTTCTGGCTCAACGAAGGTCACAGCTTTGGCGTTACCGCCGCAGGTGGCGCTGGTTGGCAATTGGCACATTGGATTGTCGATGGTGAACCGACGATCGATATGATGGGCGTCGATCCGCGCCGCTTTGGCGATTATGCTGGCCGCGGATTCTTGATTGAGAAGAACGAAGAAGCCTATGCCAAGGTCTTCACCGTGCATTATCCCGATGAAGAGCGCGAAGCGGGCCGCGCATTGCGTCGCACCCCTTGCTATGACCGGATGAAGGCGCTGGGCGCGGTGTTTGGCAGTGTGTTTGGCTGGGAACGCCCCAACTGGTTCGCGCCGGATGGCTATGCGCTCAGTGAAGCCGATCTCGACAAGCCCGATGTGCTTTTGAACGACAATCATCCCGTCGTTGCAGATGAACCCATTCGTGAAAAATGGTCGTTCCGTCGGTCCAACTATTTCGAGCATGTCGGCAATGAGTGTCGCCATGTGCACGAAAAAGTCGGCATTCAGGATATGAGCGCATTCGCCAAATGCGAAATATCAGGCCCGGGGGCGGAAGCCTGGCTTGACCAATTGCTGACAAATGCGGTGCCGAAAAAGGTCGGGCGCGTAACCTTGTCCTATCTGCTGACCAACAAGGGCGGCGTGCGCAGTGAGTTCACCGTCTATAAAGTCGCGCCGCAGCGTTATTATCTTGTCTCGGCTGGCGCCTATGAGCGGCATGACCATGATTATTTGAAAAAGGCCCTGCCGCGCGATGGCTCTGTCAGCTTTGAACGGCTGACCACAGCTATGGGCGTGCTCGTTCTGGCGGGGCCGCGTTCGCGCGATGTGTTGGCGAAGCTTACCGATACCGACCTGTCCAATGAAGCCTTCCCATGGTTGACCGGCAAGAAAATGAGCATTGGTCTGGCGCAGGTCGATGCACTGCGGGTCAATTTCATCGGCGAGCTTGGTTGGGAAATCCATCATCCGATCGAAATGCAGAATTACATCTTTGACCGGTTGATGGAGGCCGGCGCAGAATTTGAGATTAAGCCGTTCGGTATCCGCGCGATGACGTCGATGGCGCTCGAAAAAAGCTACAAGCTGATCCCGCGTGAATTGTCGGTTGAATATTCGGCGTTTGAAAGCGGGTTGGATCGCTTTGTCAGCCTGAAGAAGCCAAGCTTTCATGGCCGCGATGCATTGCTTGCATGGCGCGAACGGGGCGCTGCGAATACGCTTGTGACGATGGAAGTGCATGGTGTGACCGATGCCGATGCGCGCGGGTCTGAGCCGATTTATCATGGCGATGATATCGTTGGCCGCGTGACCTCTGGCGGTTATGGTTGGCGCGTGCGCAAATCGCTTGCGCTCGCGATGGTGCGGCCTGATTTGGCGCAGATAGGCGCAGAGTTTGAAATCGCGATCTTGGGCGTTCGCCACAAGGCGACGATCATCGCGGACTCACCGTTCGACCCTGACAATAATGCACTGAAGAGCTAAGCCAATGTCTCGTTTCGCCCCCATCGCCGATTTGCTTGCGCAGGATCGCAAGGGCTACACCTTGCCGCGCGAATTATATGTCAGCGACGCCGCTTTCGAATTTGATACGCAGGTCATGCTAAAATCGGTTTGGCTGTATGCCTGCACCGTCGCGCATGTGAAAAATCCCGGTGATTTCTTCGTGTTCGAACTGGCGCAGAATTCCGTCATCATTGTGCGTGGCCGCGATATGCAAGTGCGCGCGTTTTGGAACAGCTGCCGACATCGCGGGGCCAAAATCTGCCTCGAACAGCGCGGACGGGCGCCGCGTTTAATGTGTCCCTATCATCAATGGACATACGGCCTTGATGGTCAACTTCTTGCCGCGCGCAGCATGGCGGAGGATTTTGACAAAGCGGATCACGGGCTTTCGCCAGTGGCGCTGGAAAATGTCGGCGGACTTATTTTTGTCTGCTTGGGCGACAATCCGCCGCCGATTGACCGCGTAAAGGCCGACATATCCGAACAGATATCGGTCTATGATCTCGAAAAGCTAAAAGTCGTTGTTCAGGACAATTATATCGAAGACGCCAACTGGAAATTGGTGATGGAGAATAATCGCGAATGTTACCATTGCGACGTTGGTCATCCTGAACTGATTAGCGTGCTTGGGACAACAGGCTTTGGCAAAGATGCGCCCGATAATGCGGCAAAGCATGAAGAGTGGAAAGCGCTCGGCATCGACCATGATCTGATCGAATTTCCCGACGGCTGGTGGCACCGGGTCGCGCGGTTGGCGCTGGCCAATGGCGCGGTAACCCAATCGATAGATGGCAAGCTTGCGTGTCAAAAATTGATCGGGCCATTTACTGCGCCTGAAACGTCGAGCCTGTCTGTTTGGACCCAGCCCAATAGCTGGCACCATTTCTGCTGCGACCATGTTGTGACATTTTCACTGACCCCGATTTCGCCGGACAAGACATTGCTGCGCACCAGCTGGCTGGTGCACGAAGATGCAGTTGAGGGCGTCGATTACGATCCCGATCATTTGGCCGCATTGTGGCGCAAAACAAACGAGCAGGACGGGCATTTCTCTGCGATCAACCATCGCGGTATCGCCACCGACGGCTATATTCCGGGGCCTTACGCCGTGGAAGAAAAACTGGTCGACGCCTTCAAGAGTTTCTATGTGAGCCGCGCTACAGCTGCGCTTGAGAAAATATCATGACCCACCACAGTGCTTTCAGTCTTTTCGCCAAAGCGCTTGGCGGACATCAGGATTGGCCCGAACAATGGCCCGATGCGGCACCAAAACCGGCTTATGATGCCATCATAGTCGGCGGCGGCGGGCACGGGCTAGGCGCGGCATATTATCTCGCCAAAAAATATGGGATTACTAATGTCGCCGTGCTTGAAAAAGGCTGGATCGGCGGCGGCAATACCGGGCGTAACACAACGATTATCCGGTCAAACTATCTCTATGACGAAAGCGCGCATCTTTATGATCATGCGGTGAAGCTTTGGGATGGGTTGAGCCAGGAACTGAACTACAACGTCATGTATTCGAAACGCGGCGTCATGATGCTCGCGCACAATGTGCATGATGTGCAGAGCCTGCAACGGCATATCAATGCCAACCGGCTGAACGGTGTCGACAATGAATGGCTGACGCCGCAGCAGGCCAAAGATTATTGCCCGCCTTTAAACATTTCGCCAGACGCGCGGCATCCTGTGTTGGGGGCTGCGTTGCAACGGCGCGGCGGCACGGCACGGCACGATTCGGTTGCCTGGGGCTATGCGCGGGCGGCGTCGGCATTGGGCGTTGATATCATCCAGAATTGCGCGGTCACGGCTATCCGGCGCGGTGCCGATGGTGCGGTTGAGGGCGTTGAAACCACCCGCGGGCCTATCGCCACAAAGCGTATTGGCGTGTCGGCGGCGGGCAATACGTCTGTTGTTATGCAGATGGCCGGTTTGGACTTTCCGTTGGAAAGCTACCCCCTGCAGGCGCTGGTTTCAGAGCCCGTCAAACCGACTTTCCCGTGCGTCGTTATGTCGAACACAGTCCATGCCTATATGAGCCAGTCGGACAAAGGCGAATTGGTCATTGGCGCAGGCACCGACCAATATGTGAGCTACTCGCAGCGCGGCGCGCTTCACATTATCGAACATACGCTTGCCGCAATCTGTGAGATTTTTCCGATTTACAGGCGGATGCGGATGTTGCGCACGTGGGGCGGGATTGTCGACGTTACGCCTGACCGTTCACCGATATTGGGCAAGACCCCGGTCAAGGGGCTATATGTCAATTGCGGCTGGGGCACTGGCGGCTTTAAGGCGACGCCCGGGGCCGGAGATTTGCTGGCCTACACCATGGCAAAGGACGAACCGCATCCCATCAACGCGCCCTTCAATCTCGACCGTTTCCGCAATGGCCGGTTGATTGACGAGGCAGCAGCAGCGGCGGTGGCACACTAATGATCTTAATTCACTGCCCTTATTGTGACGAGAAACGTCCCGAAATCGAATTTGCCAATGCCGGGCAGGCGCATGTTGCCCGCCCATTGGACCCGTCAAGCCAGAGCGACGAAGAATGGGAAGCCTATCTTTTCATCCGCGCCAATCCACGCGGACGGCACCACGAACGCTGGCGGCATGTGCACGGGTGCGGCCGCTTTTTCAACGCCGTGCGTGACACATTGACCGACAAATTTGAAACGACTTACAAGGCTGGGGAGCCGCGGCGATGAGCGGATATCGTCTCGAAAATGGCGGGCGCATTGATCGCAGCCGACCTGTGGAATTCCGCTTTGACGGACATTCCTATCAAGGTTTCGCTGGCGACACTTTGGCTTCGGCCTTGCTCGCCAATGGTATCAGCCTGTTCGGCCGGTCGTTTAAATATCACCGCCCGCGCGGCATTATGGCAGCGGGCAGTGAGGAGCCGAACGCACTCATATCGGTGGATCGGGGGGCAGGTCGCTTCACGCCCAATCTGCGTGCGACCAGTGTCGAGATTCATGCGGGGCTCAACGCCTTCAGTCAGAATCGTTGGCCATCGCTTAAGCGCGATTTTGGCGCGATAAACGACCGGCTGGGTATGTTTTTCCCCGCTGGTTTTTACAATAAAACCTTCATGTGGCCGCGCTCTTTTTGGGAAAAGCTGTATGAACCAGCGATCCGCAAGATGGCTGGACTTGGCGATGCGCCGACCCAAGAAGACCCCGACATCTATGCATCCACTTATGCCCATTGCGACCTGTTGATCGTTGGCGCGGGACCCGCTGGTATTGATGCCGCATTGGAAGCGATGGGTTCGAACAAGCGGATCATCCTGATCGATGAACAGGATGAACTTGGCGGCGGTGCGCTTGCTGATCCGGCTCTATGGCCGTGGCTGGAACGCAGCCGCAAAGCGCTCATCGATGCGTCCAATGTCACGATACTCACGCGTACGACGGCATTTGGCTATTATCACGACAACTTTATTGGCGCGGTGCAGCGTTTGACCGATCACCTGCCGGACAATTCGGACAGCCCGCGCGAAAAATTATGGCGCGTGCGGGCCGGTGAAGTGGTCCTTGCGCAAGGTGCGATTGAACGGCCGCTCGTTTTTGACGGCAACGATACGCCGGGCGTGATGCTGTCCTCCGCCGCAAAGGTTTTCGGCCTTCGCTTCGGCGTCGCGGTCGGCACGTCGGTCGCGTTGATGACCGCGCATGACAGCGGCTGGCATGATGTGTTTGCCTTGGCAAAAGCCGGTGTCGGTATAAAGGCGATCGTTGATGTGCGCAGCGAGGTGTCCTCTGCGCTGCTGGACGAGGCCAACCGGCTTGGCATCAACGTGCACCTTAACCATAGCGTCACGGGCGTAAATGGCCGCCACCGCGTCACATCCATCCAGATCTGCAATAATGACGATTATGTCGGCGCGCGCATCGATTGCGATACGCTGTTGATGGCTGGCGGCTGGACGCCGAGTGTGCATCTATGGTCGCACAGCAAAGGATCGCTTGCATGGCGCGATGACATTGGCGCCTATGTTCCTGACCAACCGAACGAGAATGTACGCTGTGTCGGGGCATGTTCAGGCAGTTGGGATTTTGGTAGCGGCGCGATTGTTGATGTGTTGCCAACGCCCAAGGACCAAAGCCGGATAAAGGCCTTTGTCGATTTCCAAAATGACGTCACGGCAAAGGATATTAAGCTGGCGGTGCGTGAGGGCTTTCGCTCTATCGAGCATATCAAGCGCTACACAACCAACGGCATGGCGACCGATCAGGGCAAGACATCGAACCTCAATGGCTTGCAGATTGCATCAACAGCACTTGCCAAGCCGGTTACCGATATTGGTCTGACAAGCTTTCGTCCGCCATATACGCCGCAGACTTTCGGTGCGTTGGCGGGGCATGCAAAGGGCGCATTGTTCCAACCGACACGGACGACCAATATCGACGGCTGGGCCGCCGAAAATGGCGCAGTGTTCGAACTAGTCGCACAGTGGCGGCGCGCGCGTTATTTCCCCAAAATGGGTGAGGATATGCACGCGGCAGTGAACCGCGAATGCGTTGCCGTGCGGTCGTCAGTCGGCATTTTTGATGCATCGACCTTGGGCAAGATTGAAGTTGTCGGCCCCGATGCAGCCGAATTCCTAAACCGCATGTATACCAACCCCTGGAAAGCGCTTGAGCCAGGCCGGTGCCGCTATGGGCTGCTTTTGAAAGAGGATGGCTTCATCACCGATGACGGTGTTTCGGCGCGGTTGGCGCCCGACCGGTTCCATCTGACGACCACGACCGGCGGTGCCGCGCGTGTGCTAAATATGATGGAGGATTATCTCCAGACCGAATGGCCTGACCTTGATGTCTGGTTGACCAGCACGACCGAGCAATATGCGGTTATTGCGCTGCAGGGTCCAAATGCGCGCAAATTGTTGGAACCACTGGTGGAGGGCATTGACCTGTCCGCCGATGCTTTCCCGCATATGGCCATCCGCGAAGGCACAATCTGCGGCATTCCAACGCGCCTGTTCCGCGTGAGCTTCACGGGCGAACTTGGTTTCGAAATCAACGTGCCGACCGCTTATGGCCGCGCTTTGTGGGAACGGCTGATGGCAGAGGGTGCGAAATTTGACATCACCCCCTATGGCACGGAGGCGATGCACGTGCTGCGCGCCGAAAAGGGGTTCATTATCGTCGGACAAGATACCGACGGCACAATAACGCCATTTGATGCCGGTCTTGATTGGGCGGTGGGCAAGAAAAAGCCTGACTTTGTCGGTAAACGGTCAATGGCACGGCCTGACATCGTTGCGCCGGGGCGCAAACAATTGGTCGGGCTACTGACCGATGATCCCAATGTTGTATTGGAAGAAGGTGCGCAGATTGTTGCCGACCCGCGCCAGCCAATCCCGATGACGATGATCGGCCATGTGACCTCTTCTTACTGGAGCGAAACGCTTGGCCGGTCGATCGCTTTTGCCTTAGTGGCAGGTGGGCATGAGATGATGGGCGGCACGCTGCACATCCCGATGCCGGGTAAAACGCATGAAGCGAAAGTGACCGGCATGGTTTTTTATGATGCAGAAGGAGCGCGGCTGCATGTCTGATGCCCTTTTCAGGAACGAACCTGTTTCTTCAACGCCGTACGTAGCCGATGGTGTCAGCATCCGCCTTGCTGCGCCGCTGAAGCGCTATTCGCTGCGGGCGCGCACTGCCGAGGCTCTGGAAACTGTGCTCAACGCAAAAGTGCCACAGAAAATCGGCGCGACCGAAGGTGGCATTGCGTGCCTTGGTCCGGACGAATGGCTCCTGCGTACGGCAGCGGAGACGACTATGCCGACCGGCGCGGGATTGCCGGTTGCTATCACGGATATCAGCGAACGATCTATCTGCCTCGTCCTTGAAGGGCCACGCGCAGCGGAACTGCTGATGACAGGTTGCCCGCTTGATCTCGACAATTTTGCAGTCGGTCGGGCCACGCGAACAATTTACGAAACGGTCGAAATCATCATCATCCGCGAGGGTGAAGATCGTTTTCATGTTGAGGTGTGGCGCAGTTTTGCCGCATGGCTATGGAGCGCGTTCACGGCGGCTGCCAGCCATTGATGGTCGCTTGAGACCTTAAGGAGAGTTCATTGGCGGATTGGGACAAAGCAATAGATCTGGGGAACTATGGCCAATCCAATCGCCATTGGGGTGGGATGCATATCAATCCCGCTGTCTTTTTCCCGACGGCCATTATTGCGTTCGCGGTCATTTTATTCAGCCTGATCGCGCCTAAAGCATCGGCGGACCTGTTTGCGGGCTTGCGCAGTGGTGCGGTTGCCCATTTCGACTGGTTCTTCATGATGTCGGGCAATCTTCTGCTGATCTTTTGCGTCATTGTCGCACTTTCACCGCTGGGGAAAATCCGGTTGGGCGGCAAAGGGGCTACGCCTGATTATTCGCGATTGTCTTGGTTTGCGATGCTGTTTGGCGCAGGCATGGGCATCGGCTTGGTTTTTTATGGCGTGGGTGAACCCGTGACCCATTTCACGTCTTCAATGGCAGGCGGTCCTGCGGCGCCGTTGGGCGGCGCTGTTGGCGACGCACAAGCGGCGCGCAGTATCGCTATGGCGGCGACCATCTTTGACTGGGCATTGCATCCATGGGCCATTTTTGCGGTCACCGGTCTGGCGCTTGCGCTCTTTCGCTTTGATTTCAAAATGCCGTTGTCGATGCGGTCGGCATTCTATCCCTTATTTGGAAAGGCGGTTTGGGGCCGCACCGGCGACGTCATAGAAGTGCTTGCGGTCCTTGCGACGATCTTTGGGCTGGCCACGTCGCTTGGGCTTGGGGCGCAGCAAGCGATGGCGGGGATCGTCTATCTTTACGGCATAACGAGCTCGTCAGTAACGATCCTGGCGTTGATAGCGGTGATGGCCAGCATTACCTTTTTGTCGATCCGGGGTGGCATTGACCGCGGCATCCGCATTTTGAGCGAGGTCAACATGTGGGTTGCCTTTGCCTTGCTGGTGTTTGTCTTAACCACCGGATCCACGCTTCAGCTGATCGGCGATCTTGCGACCAATATCGTCAACTATCTCAAATTTCTGCCGGCATTATCAAATCCGGTTGGCCGCACCGACACCGGCTTTTACAATGATTGGTCGGTCTATTACTGGGCATGGTGGATCAGCTGGGCCCCATTTGTGGGCATGTTCATGGCGCGCATTTCATTGGGCCGGACGGTGCGTGAATTCATTGCCGGGGCCATGATCGCGCCCAGCCTACTGGGCATCTTGTGGCTAACGATTTTTGGGGATGCGAGCATTGCGCAAATCGTTGCGGGCAATGGTGCGGACTTGGCCAAAGCATCGCTGGATACGCAGCTATTTGTGCTGCTCGGCACTTTGCCTTGGGCGCAGTTAACATCCTTTGTGGCCATCGGCTTGATCCTGATCTTTTTCGTGACGGGCTGGGACTCGGGTACGCTGGTGATTGACACAATGACCGCGGGTGGACGCACCGATACGCTGCTGCGGCAAAAGACCATCTGGCTGGTCGCGGTTGGCGGTATTGGTATCGTTCTGTTGCTCAGTGGAGGCCTCACGTCGCTTCAGGCGGGTGCAATCGCCACGGGCTTGCCATTGGCTTTGGTGTTATTGTGCATGTGTCTGGGTACGCTGAAAGGATTGTTGGCGCTGCATCGCAATCCGGACTGTAGCGGGAACATATAAGCGGACATTTTGCAGCTGGGCCGATGTCCAGCAAAGTGATGCAAGCCTGCAACGCAGCCGGCGCATAATCTGGCTATGTCGAAAATGCATAGCACTATTACCGGCGGTCTCGGATAGCCATTAGCTGAGGTAATATTAGCCATGGGCTATGCCTGCACGCTTGGGAGGGTTGCTGCATGAAACTGCCACAAGAATTCGATCTGCACGCGCTCGAAGTATTCGTGATGACCGTCGAACTTGGCGGCATGTCGCAATGTGCGGCCCATTTGCAGGTGACACAATCGGCGGTTTCCCAAACCATCGCGAAGCTTGAGGCCGGCATAGGCGCGTCGTTGTTCGACCGCACGATGCGGCCATTGGGCCTAACGGCCAGCGGAAAGTCGCTGTTTGCGCGCGGGCAAAAGCTGATTGCGCACGCCAGATTGGCCTATGACGAAGTGCGTGAAGGCGCAAACTTGCCCATATCCAGCATTACGGTCGCGATGTCGTTCAGCCTTGCCAACCAACTGACCGCCCCGATTTTGCATAGCCTCGGTTCGCGGGCCGACCGGTGGAATATCCGCTCTGGCATCTCCATGGAGCATCAGGGCGAGTTTCTGGCGCGCGACATTGATATGCTCGTAACTGGTAGCTTCAATCTTGAGCATCGTGACACAGTCGAGCTGCACCCGGTGTTTGAGGAAAGCTTCATTCTTGTTTTTCCCAAAGATTTTCGGGAGCCGCTGGATCTTGTCGGCTTGCCATCGTCATTGCCGTTTATCCGCTTTTCGCGGCTTACCGGAACGGGGCAGCAGATTGAGCGTCAGATTGTCCGGATGAAGCTGAAACTGCCGCAGATGGTTGAAGTGGAATCGTCGCATCAGCAATTGGCATTGGTGGCAGCGGGGATCGGTTGGGCGATTACCACGCCGGTTTGTTTGGCGGCGGTTCCGGAACTGCTTTCCCAATTGCGCGCCGAGCCGATGACAAGGGGGCGGTTTTCACGGTCGGTCCAAGTCGTCGCGCGGATCGATGAATTGGGCAATATCCCCAGCCTAACCGCGGCCTTGTGCCAGCAGGTGTTGCAGGAAAAAATCTTCCCGCCGCTCATCGAGGAATATCCATGGATGGCACAGCAATTGGCGTGGCCGTCGGCGTCGGTCGAAGGCGCGGAGTTAATAGCATGATGCAGCGCGTTATCGCTTTCCTGCTGATATTGCTGGGTGCCCCTATCCACGCCAGCCCGCCCAGCGTGCCCGGCGCCGATGCGCCGGAGCTTGCGGCGTTGGGTGGCTATGGCGTTGGCTTTCGTTCCGTCACCTTCACGCATCGTGACCAGCCCGACGTGGAAAACGCACAAGCGGACCCCAGTAGCGTTCGCCTTGTCGACCGCAATGTGCAGGTGGACATTTGGTACCCTGCCATAGCGAAAAAGGGTTCCAAAACCGTCCTGTATCGCGGCAGCTTATGGGCAGAGCCACCGCTTCCGCCGGTCGCTTTCACGCAACAGGGTATCGCGGTTGAGGGCGCGCCTGCCGCAGGCCGCAAGCACCCCTTGGTCATTATAAGCCATGGCTATAGCAACAACCCGGCGGTTATGACCTGGTTGACCGAGAATCTTGCGTCAAAAGGCTATGTCGTCGCGGCGATCCATCATCGCGATCCAAACCCTTATGTCGTTGCACCAACCACGCGTGCTGCGCCGAATTTCAACCGGCCGCATGACATTGTATTTGCAGCAGCGCAGCTCCGCGCCACTTTGGGGGATTTGATTGCCCCGGATAATGTTGCGCTGATCGGCTATTCACAAGGTGGTTATGGGGTGCTCACCGCGGGTGGCGCAACACTTGACCCCGTGGGTCCGAATATGAAGCTGGTTGCGGGCGGGTGGCTGAAGAAATTCGCGCGCGGCAGTGCGGATGCTGACGCTATCAAAGTGCCAGGCGTCAAGGCCGTGGTGGCACTGGCACCGGCTGGCGGCGCACCGAGCAGCGCATGGGGGGCCGAGGGCCTCGCCGCGCTAACGGCGCCGCTGCTTCTGATTCACGGCGATAGCGACTTTACGGTTGACTATAAAACGGGCGCGCTGGCCGTCTTTGGTGGCGCTGTGAATGCCGACCGCTATTTGCTGACCTACAAGCAAGCAGGCCATGCAATCGCGCTCAATCCCGCGCCACCCGAAATGCGGGGTTCGCTGTGGGATATCGACTGGTTCGAAGACCCGATTTGGCGGCAGGACCGGATCAATGCCATCAACCTGCACTTTATTTCCGCGTTTCTGGCGGTGCATTTACGGGGCGATGAGAGCAAAAATGCGTATCTTAAAGTGGCCACGGAAAATTCAGATGATGGCGTGTGGAATGCGCCCGCCGGAACGCCATGGGGTGCGTATAGCCCGGGCGGAGAAAATGTTACCTTGTGGAAGGGTTTCCAGCAAAGGCATGCGCGCGGCATGACGCTTCTTTATGCGCCTAAAGCGTCAGATTGAGCGCGGCTGTCTTCCAAAAATGGATCATGGCTTCGCTGTAGCTGAGCGGAACATAGGCATGGCAGATATCGTCATCCACCACATGCAGGCGAACATTGACGTGGTCGATGATTGTTGACGCGCTGCATCCGGACGCGAAATTCGGGTTTTCCGCATCGAAAACGCCGCCTTCCATCAACAATGTGCGCCAGCCTTTTCCAGAAAGCTGCACCCGCACAACGCTGCCGCCAATTGCGGTGAGCGCACCGTCATCTGCCAATATGCCGGGTAGGGCCGACACATCGCCTTCGACCAACCACACGGTGGGTTCATAGCGGATCAGGCGGAGTGCATCACTGCCGTCAGAACGACCCATGGCTGGCAAGGAAAAGCCTGCCGCTTTCTTAAACCGTGCCGCAACAGACGCCGGGTTGCTCCATATCTCCAGAACATGAAGCGGCGCTGCGGGCAGCACTGTGATTGTTACATCAGTCACGATAACGCTCCCCGGCCGTGTCGTAGAAATGCGGTGCCACAACGCGGACCCGCGCCATTTGACCGCGCGTGGGCGAGGTTGCGATAAGCTCTTCGCCGTGCCGTGCAAAGCCGTCGGTCAATTGGCCAAGTGCAATCGACCCGCCTTCCAGTATCCGAAACGCAGCGGCGCTGACATGGCCTTGCGGCGACACGCCTTCGCCTGTGACAAGCATTGCGCCTTCGGGAATGTCACCCTCAATTGCTTCGAGCCCGACCAGTTGCCGTCGTCCGGCTTCGGACAAGGCAGGGCGCGATAGGCCGGACGCGCCAACATAGCCACCGGCCTTGTTGAGCATCTTGTCAAGCGCCAGATCATGCGGGGTCATCCGCCCGTCGACTTCACCGCCGACGACCAAATGGCCTTTTTCGATACGCAGGAATTCCATGGCCTCAAGGCCATAAAGTGCGCCGCCCTGCTTGGCGACCTCCGCCTCGCACGCAGCCCAAACGGGTGCGGCATGGCTTGCCTCGACATATATTTCGAACGCGCGTTCGCCGCTGTAGCTGGCGGCGAGGACAATCACCGGAACGCCGGCAATCATGGCCGGAACCGTCGACATATGGCGCGGTGGTTCCTCGCCAATCAATGCCGCCAGTGCCGCCTTAGCTTGCGGCCCTGCGACCGCAATTCCGGCATAATGTTCCTGCACATTGACGGCGGAGACGCGCAAATGCGGGCAGAGATATTGGCGGACATAGGAAATATGCGTCGCCATCCGGTCCGCGCCGCCGGTTGAGCTGGTCAACAGATAGCGGTTCTCGTCCAACCGCCAAACGGTACCGTCGTCGAAAACAAAACCGTCCTCGCGCAGCATGAATGTGTAGCGGCCACGTCCGACCGCAAGTTTGCCGACCGTCGTTGCGCAGATGATTTCCAGAAACGCGGCAGCATCCGGCCCGGACACTTCAAACTTCGCGAGCGTCGACACGTCCGTCATCCCGACATTTGAACGCACCGCTTTGGCTTCACGCATTGCCGCTTGCGCCAAAGTTTCGCTGCCTACCGGATAGGCACGGGGGCGGAACCAATATCCCAGCGGCTGCCAGATCGGGTTCTTCGCCGCGTGCACATCGTACAGGGCGAGGCGGCGGACATGCGCGCCCGCGTCTTTCGCGCCGGCACCGGCCAACAAGCCCATCGTAACCGGCGTATAAGGCGGACGGAATGTGGTCAGCCCGGCCTCGGGAATAGCCACGCCCTGCTTTTCGGCCAACCGCCCGAGCGCCGCCATATTGCTGAGCTTGCCCTGATCGGTCGCCATTCCGAGTGTGGTATAACGTTTGAGATGCTCAACCGAGCGATAGCCCTCGGCCCACGCCAGATCGACATCCGACAACGTCACATCATTCTGAAAATCGATGAAGCTTTTCTTTGGTGTGGAAACTGGGACAACATTGAACACGGGTTCGGGATTGGCGGCCCCGCCTATCGTCGTCACATTCTGACGCGATGCCGCTGGGACAAAGGCTTGCGCAGCATCGTTCCAATCGAGCGTGCCGCCTGCCTGCATATGCAGATGCACGACGGGTGTGAAGCCACCGGAAACAGCGATCAGATCAGCATCCCAGCTTTGGGTCAGGCCACTGACACGCGCGGTCACGCTTTTCAGGCAATGGCGCGCGCCTTTGGTCGAAAGCGGAACGGCGTTGTGATAGACTGGCAGGCCGCTGTCCGCGCCCGCCGGTGCTGGCCGTGCATCAAGAACGGCCACGATCTCAGCCCCTGCTGCCTTGAGCGCGTAGGCTGTTTTATACGCGTCATCATTATTGGTCGCGATCACCACGCGTTTGCCCGGGACGACGCCAAAACGATTCAGATAGGTCCGCACCGCTTGCGACAGCATTACGCCGGGACGGTCATTATGCGCAAAGGCCATCGGGCGTTCAATGCTGCCGGTCGCAAGTATCACTTGGCCCGCCCGCACATGCCAAAGCCGCTGTGCAACGCCGTGCGGCGGGATTTGGCCAGGTTCTGCTACGCGCTGCGTCAGCGTGACCAGATCATGCTCCCAATACCCAGACGCGGTGGTGCGGGTGAGGATGCGTCCGCCGGCGGCGCGGATGCGGGCTTGGGTCGCCTCCACCCAGGCACCATCGCGATCGTGGCCGTCGCGGATTAACGAGGCACCAAGAATATTGTCCTGTTCGACGAGGATGACGCGTTTGCCTGCTTCAGCGGCTTCGAGAGCGGCCGACAGGCCCGCTGGTCCGGCACCGACCACAAGCACATCGCAAAAGGCCGCACGTTGGCTAAAAAGGTCAGGGTCGGTCTTCGTCGGCGCATTGCCAAGACCCGCCGCTTTACGAATGAAATATTCGTAGAACATCCACCGTTTGGCCGAACCGAAAAAGGTCTTGTAATAGAAACCTGCAGACAGGGCAGGCGCGGCCAAGCCAAGTACCGCGCCGATATCGAATGACAGGTTCGGCCAGCGGTTCTGGCTTTTGGCGACCAGCCCTTCATACACAAAAACATCGGTGGCGCGGGTATTGGGCTCGGTGCGTCCGCCATCACCGATGGTGACGAGCGCGTTTGGCTCCTCAACGCCAGCCGTCATGATCCCGCGTGGACGGTGATATTTGAAGCTGCGGCCAACAAGGCCAATGCCGTTGCGCAAAAGCGCGGCAGCGAGTGTGTCGCCTTTTTCCGCTTGATAGGTCTTGCCGTCGAAACTGAAGTTTATCACGGCAGAGCCTCCGGACCAACGGCACGGGTGGCGCTGATTTCATTCGTCACGCGGTTGCGTGCGATGACCATCCATGCACGGCACCCATAAGTGTGCCGCCAGATTTCTTCATCAACACCGCGTGGATTGTTGCGTGTGAAGAGCGTTTTCATCGCTTCTTCGGGTGCAGCATCAAGCGACACCACCGCGTCTACGGTGCGTTCGTATATAAACTCCGCCTGATCGCGCGGGCCGCAATGGGGACAGGTGAACTGCATCATTAGCGACTGTTCGGCATTGGGCCGCTCCCTGTTTCATCGATTGTCGCGCCGCGTTCGAAACGGTCGAGCGCAAATGGCGCATTCAGGGCATGTGGTTTGCCGGTTGCGAGTGTGTGCGCATATGTCCAACCCGACGCCGGTGTCGCCTTGAACCCGCCATAGCACCAGCCGCCATTGAGAAAGAGGTTCTTCACCGGCGTTTCGCCAATGATTGGCGCACCGTCAAAGCTCATATCGGTCACGCCAGACCATGTCCGCACCATGCGCAGACGTGATAGCGCCGGGACGAGCGCCAGGCCCTGTGCCACGGCACGCTCCATCACCATCGGATTGCCGCGTTGGGCATAACTTGGCCAGTTATCAGGATCGCCGCCAAAGACGATGCCGCCCTTGTCTGACTGGCTGATATAGCAATGCAGGGATTGCGACATGATCACGCTGTTTATCATTGGCTTGACGCCTTCGGTCACCATCGCCTGCAACGTTTGCGATTCCACGGGCAGTTTAAGGCCCGCCAGCCCTGCGACATGGCCGCTATGGCCCGCAACGCAAATGCCGACGCGACCGGCATTGATCCGCCCGCGCGTGGTTTCCACGCCGACCACCGCATCGCCATCGCGCACAAAGCCTGTGACTTCGCATTTCTGGATGATGTCGACGCCAAGGCTGTCTGCGCCGCGTGCATAGCCCCAGGCGACGGCATCATGGCGGGCGGTGCCGCCGCGCCGCTGGATCAAGCCGCCCTCAATCGGGAAGCGTGCACTGCGTGACATGTCGAGCAACGGTTCCAGCTTTTGCACTTCGTCGCGGGTCATTAAATCGGCATCGATCCCGTCGCACCGCATCGCGTCGCCACGTTCGGCAAGCTTGGTCATATCCGCGTCGCTGTGCCCCAGAAACATTGCGCCGCGCGGGGAGAACATGACATTGTAATTCAACTCGTCGCTTAAATGCTCCCACATTTTCAGGCCGAATTCGAACAGGTCGTGCAATGGCTTTAGCCGGTAGTTTGACCGGACAATCGTCGTGTTCCGTCCGGTGTTGCCACCGCCTATCCAGCCCTTTTCGAGCACCGCGATATTTTTCAGGCCATGGACCTTGGCAAGATAATAAGCCGTCGCCAGCCCGTGCCCGCCGCCGCCGATGATGATGATATCATAATGCGATTTAGGCTCCGGATCGCGCCACGCAGGTTGCCAATGCTTCTGCCCGTTTAAAGCACCGCGCAGCAATCCGAAAGCCGAATATTGGCTCATGAAATCGGCATCCACCCGCGCTTTTCGCGCCAATCGGACTCAAGATTGTCGAAACGCGATAGTTTGAGGATATCGATATCGGCAAACGAACATTTTCCGTCGATCACCAGATCGCGGATCGCGTGACCCGACGCTGGCGATAGGCCGAAGCCGACGCTCGACATTGACGCAACCACGACATTGTCTGGGCTGGTGAGGCGGTCGATGATTGGACGGCCATCGGGCGAGTTTTCGATAATGCCAGCCCAACTGCGGATGACATTCAGATGCGCCGCCTTGGGCAAAAGTTCCGCCAATCGTTTCGCAAGGTTGCGGGCCAACGGCGTTGAAGGACGTGCGGCCGGACCAGTTGCGTCGACATCAAGCCATTCATGCGGGCCACCGCCATATGCAAGGTTCCCGCGCAGCGTTTGGCGGCCATAGATTTTATGGCCGTCAACGCCGCCAAGCGGCATCATTGGCGCAGGTTCCGTGATGATCATTTCCGCGCGGGCGGCTGCCAATGGCACGTTGACGCCAAGCTGTGCCATCAATTGCGGGATCTGCGGTCCAGCCGCCACCACGACGGCGTCACAGCCATAAGTGGCGTTCGCAGTCTTCACGGCCGTCACCTTGCCACCAGCGGTTTCAAAACCGGTTACCGGGCTGTGCTGAACGATTTTTCCGCCAAGATCCTGCAGAGCCCAAGCATAAGCCTGCACACTGCGCTGCGGGTTGGCATGTCCGCCAAATTTATAATGCACACCGCCAAAACAATTATCGCCTGCCAATGGCACAGCCTCTTGCACTTGTTTGACGTCCAGCAATTCCACCGGATGATTAAGCCGCGTGTGACGTTCAGCAATGAAACGATATTGTTCCCACTGCCGTTCGGTCATCGCAATCAGGATGCGGCCCTTCTGGTGCTCGGTCGGATAGCCAAGCAATTCGTCCATTTGCGGCCAAAGGCGCTGCTCTTCGTCAAACAATGGGCTCGAATAATGCGATGCACCGCCGCCATTACGTCCGGAGGCTTCCCAACCGACGATGAACTTGTCGAGTACTGTGACCTTGACCCCCGAACGCGCGAGCCACCAGCCCGCACTCAGGCCCGTAACGCCGCCGCCGACGATGACAACTTCCGAACCGCTCATGTGTACATCCCCGTGTAAAGCATCTGGCGATGCTCATCCTGATAAGGCGTGTTGATATCCTCAACCGGCACCCATTGGGTCGGGATGCCAAACCAGACATCCCATGCAGCGTCCATTTCCGCAGGCTCATCCCATTCAGCGAGGATTTTAAGCGGCAGCGGACGCACCGGCGCACGGTGGCTGGCGAGCGGGATTGAACCAAATGGCTTGTCCGCCTCAATCGCGAGCAACATTGCAACTTGATCGCGGCAACGGCGGCCTTGACACACGCCCATGCCCGCGCGCGTCAGACGCTTGATCTGGTCCGGATTGGCGGGGCCGTCCTGAAGTAAAGTGTCCAGCGAACGGGCACACATGGGCGCCGGGCGCGACAGGTAATTTGGTGGCTGCACGCCAATCAAATCGGCGCGCGTGACTTCTTCGCACTGGCAAATGATCGTGTCATCGGCGCTGATGTCCGATAGCGCGCGCATCCAGTCCATACGGTAAGCGATATGGTCGAAGCCGCTATCCGCAAGCCCCGCACAATCGCCCACGGCCATGACCGAAGGTTCGCCGGCCGGAATGTAACCGCCCCGTGTGGCGTTCAGCGCGCGGGGGCCGTGCATCGCATCCACCAGTTCGATGGACGGGATCAGGCCGATAGCGACGCAGATGGTATCACAGGCGATCTTCTCTCCGGACGACAGCGTAGCGCCTTCGACCCCGTTGATGCCGCCTGTTGCCGATGTAATGGTCTGTCCGCAGTGGATGGCGATGCCAGCGGCAGCAACCTTGGCGACCAGTTCGGAATTGCCTTGCGGTGCATCGCGGACTTCAATCAGGCCAACCACGTCGATACCGCGCGCCTGCGCCAATAGCGCCGTTTCGAGCGCGAGATCATGCGAGCCCAAGACCAAAATGCGCTGTCCGGCAAACGCCTCATAACGGGTAAGCAGCATTTGAAGCGCCGCAGCGCCCATGACGCCGGGCTGGTTCCAACCGGGGAAAGACATCGCCAAATCGCGTGCGCCGGTCGCGAGGACAATTTTATCAAAACCGACCAACCATGATCGTTCGGAATCGGCGAGGCCGACAACTTGCTGCGGCAGGCTGGCGACGCCGGGACCATTGCGGTAAACGCCCCATGCCGTTGTGCCGAGCAACAATTCGACCCCGGCATCCATTGCGGTTTCAAGCGCGGGCATGCTCATGAAAATAGCTTCGAGCATGCGTTCTGTATTCTGGGTCGCTGCGGTCATCCGCCCGCCAAAATATAGCGGTATATCATTGCCCATCAACGCGCCCGAAACGGGGTTTTCATCGACCAGCAGCACTTTGGCGCCGGCTTTGGCCGCGTCGATCGCCGCCGCGATGCCGCTTGGCCCCGCGCCAACAACCACGGTATCATAATGCGTTTCAGGAGCGCTGCGCGTTCCATTTATCGCGCATAAATCGGTTCCGGTAAAATTCAGTTCCATTACACCGCCTCCAGCGCTTGGCGCAAATCGCCTATTAAATCGTCAACATGTTCCAACCCGACGGACAGCCGGATCGTGCCATCGGTAATACCGCCTGCCAACCGCTGGGCGGGGGGGACCGCATAATGCGTCGTGCTCGCCGAATGGCAGATTAAAGTTTCCGAACCCCCCAGACTGACCGCTACCTTAAGCAGCTTTAATTGGTCAAGCATGCGGAAGGCCTCTGCCTCGCCGCCGTGCAGGTGGAACGAAAATGTCGAACCGGCTGCCTTGCACTGCCGGTCATAAACCGCGCGCCGGCGTGTGCCGGGTTCAAGGAAACCCAAATAGGTCACACCTGCGACCTTGGGATGATCGCGCAGAAATTCGGCAACACCGCGCGCGTTTTCCATCGCACGCTCGGTGCGCACCGCGACCGATTCTAATGAACGCAGGACAAGCCATGACGTGTAGGGATCGAGGTGATTGCCCCACGTCGTGCGTTGCATGCGCAGATGGTCGATCAATTCCTTGCGACCCGAAATCCCGCCGGCCAGCAGATCACTATGCCCGCCGCAATATTTTGTCAGCGAGGTCATGCATAGGTCGACGCCATGTTCGATGGGTCGCTGCGCAAATGGCCCGAGCAAAGTGTTGTCGACCACCACCAGCGGCCGGTGTCCTTGCTTTGCGCCCACTTCGTCCGCAATCCGTACCATCAGATCAAGATCAACGACGGCTGCGGTAGGGTTCGCGGGTGTCTCGGCGATGATAAGTTTCAACGGGCCCTTAGCCATCGCTTCATGAGCCGCTTTGCGGACATCATCTTCGTCCGTGCCATCGGTATAGGCGGCGACATGTGATCCGAATTGCGGCATGATGCTGTTGTAGAGCATATCGACGCCGCCATAGATCGGGCGGCCATGCAACACGCTGTCGCCGGGGCGGACATAGGCAAGCGCAATGCTGGAATGCGCGGCCATGCCGCTGGAATATGCAACCGCTTCTTCTGCGCCATCGATTGCCGCGAGGCGTTTTTCGAGGAAGTCCAAGCCTGGATGCCCCAACCGCGAATATATGTGGTTGGTTTCGCCCACCAGCGGTCCTGTGCCGTCGAAATAGGCCTCATGCACATTCTTGGCATGTTGCGCCGAGGGATAGACAAAGGTGGATGTCATGAAGATCGGTGGCTTGACCGATCCCATGCCCATTTCCGGGTCATAACCAAATGCGACTGCCAGCGTTTCGGGACGCAACCCCTTGATGTTATCCTTTGCCATGGGTTGCAATATAATCACGAGCCTTGTCGCAATAATAGTCCGTAAAACGCAACGCGAGCATTTCGGCTTCTTGCGAATAGGGGCCGGGGGTATAGCCGGGGCTGTTCACACCCACTTGATTGTTTTCGGCCAGCATCTTGTCTTCCAAATTTGTCATGGTCCACAATGAAATGAGTTTTTCGACGTCATAATCGACGCCTTCGACAGCATCTTTATGGACATACCATTTGCCGGTGACGTGGGTTTCATTGGGGCCAACGGGCATAGCGCTGAACATGAACACATGGTCCGCGGTGCAATGGACAAAACAGTGCGGATCAACTGCCCAGCGCATCGAACCGATATCGCCGTCATTGGCGTCGCACATCAGTTTTTGGGACAGGTGCTTCCCATCGCCCGATATCGAAACGCAGCCTTCGTTCAATGCAAAGCGCGCGATTTGCCAATAATGCCCCTCAACCGGGGTTTGCGGCAGGCCAAGCGCATCCATTTTTTCTTCGAACGCCATGACGCGTGCATCTTCGCCGCTATCAAAATGCTTCGACATTCCGACCGGAAATGTTTTGGACAGTTCGGGGTGGCCGGTGCTGCAGTGATAGCATTCGCGGCCATTCTCCATTACCAGTTTCCAGTTGGCATTTTCGACCAGAACGCTTTCGTACGCGAGCTTTGCGTCTTTCAGATTATGCGGCGCTGCATATTCGGCAAGCTTCGCGCTAAAGTCGTCAATGGGCGGCGGTGTTTCGGACAGGCAGATGAAGATCGCCCCTGCAACACATTCGATAGCGACAGGTTTTAGGCCATGTTCGGCTTTGTCAAAATCATCGCCCATCCGGTTTGCCGCAAACAAAGAGCCATCCAGATCATATGTCCAACGATGATAAGGGCACACCAGCTTTGGTGCGGTCCCGCTGCCGACGGCGCAAATCATGGAGCCGCGATGGCGGCAGCTGTTGTGAAAGGCGCGGATATCACCCTGACGATCACGCGTGATGATAACCGGCCATTTGCCGACCATCATCGAAAGATAGCTTCCGGCCTTGGGCAGTTCGCATTCGAGACCCGCCATAAGCCAGCTTTCGCCGTAAATAGCGGCCATATCGAAATCGAAGCTATCAGGATCCGTATAAAGACCCTGCGGTAAGGTGTGTCCTTCGCGACGCTGCTGGAACAGCGCGTCAATCCGCCCTAAGTCCATTTTTATGCCTTTGGTTAATTTTCCCCAGATTGGAGAATGGGCCACTTGACCGGTCTAATAAAATCGCATTTTCGCATAGCCCTATCTCAAAATGTAGGGCAGTGACGTCATTGGAAACCAATATGCTTTTGAAAGGTCGATTCCATTTCCAACCGCAGTAATATTAACCGTCGTTGGTTGCCGTTAAATGCCTTGCGCGCCTTTGAAGCGGTGGGCCAGAATTTGAGCTTCACAGGCGGCGCATCGGCGCTTTCTGTGTCGCAAAGTGCCATGAGCCGGCATGTCGGCGGGCTTGAGGAATTGCTGGGTAAGCAACTCTTCGTCCGCGACGCATCGCGCCTATTGCTAACCCCCGCAGGTGAAGAGCTGTTGCCCGTCGTCAGCAAATGCCTCGACCGGCTTGAGCAAACGATGAACTCGATCCGCAATGATGAAGTGACGAGCCGTTCGCTTCGGCTCCATGTGCCGCCATCCTTGTTGCAGCAGCTGTTCCTGCCGATGCTGCGCGATTTTCGCGCTGAACATCCAGACATCCGGCTTGATGTTTCGAGCGCGCATGTCACTGGTTTGCCAGCAACCGATTTCGATATGGCCATTGCCTATGATCGCCCGAATGTCGACGACCGGATTACCGACCTGCTTTGGATGGTCCGTGTCGCGCCGCTCTGTGCGCCCGCGACGGCCATTGCCAGTAAGGGCAAATCGCTGGAGGAATTTCTGGAAAGTCAGGAGCTGCTTCACCTGAAACTGGACGGAGAGCCGCGCGATCTTTTGTGGACGGCCTATCTGCGACAAAATGGGCTGACCATGGCCACGCATGGTGGTCTCGCGTTCGATACGACCATTGCCGCTGCGCAATATGCCATGGCCGCAAGTGGGGTATTTTTAGGCGACATAGATATGTTTGCCCGGGAAATCGCCGACGGGCGGCTCGTCATGCCATATGATGCAGTCATCGAAGACGGCTATGGCTATTATCTGAAACTCCACGCCGATGATTTGGGCGATCCCGCGATTTCCATGTTCCGCAGCTGGCTGATCAACCGGTTCGCGGCATTGCGGCAAGCGCCGAGTCTGCACGCGCTAGGCTGATCAGGCGAAGGCCGGATTTTTCCGCCACGTCGATCGCAAGGTCCGTCGCCGCCGATATCGTCACAAGCATTGGACAGTTGGCAAGAATAGCCTTCTGCGCCAGTTCAAGGCTGCAGCGCGCGGTCAAAATGATAAAGCCGGCTGCGATGTCTATGTGCGCGCGGGCAAGCGCCCCAATCAATTTGTCGAGTGCATTGTGGCGGCCAACATCTTCCCGCGTCATCAGGATAGAGCCATCGGGCCCACAGAATGCCGCTGCGTGCGCGGAACCTGTTTGGGCATTGAGTGTCTGATGTGCACGCAATGCCGATAATGCTGTAAACATCGCAGCGTCAGATACATCAATTTGCGCAGTGACCCGCGGCAAGGGGCGCATGACCTCTTCCAGATTATCCATGCCACACAGTCCGCAGCTGCTTTCCGAAACCCGCTGACGGGCGCGGGCAAAGACTTTTTCGGCATTTTCTGCTGGCACCTGAATCCGCAATATCCAGCCCAAGTCGGCCTTATGTGCGTCGACGGCCAAAATTTCGTCAGCGCGGCTAATCAGCCCCTCGGACATGCTAAAGCCAATGGCATAATCCTCAAGATCAACGGGCGTTGCCATCATCACGGCATAGCCGATGCCATTATATTCGATTGCGACCGGCGCTTCGACAATGATTCTGCGTTCTATGGTTTCGGTCACGCCCTGATCAGGCTTCAGCACGGAAAAATGGATTGGTTTTGAACCCTGATCAGGCACCATTTTGCGCGTCGGCCAATAAGGTGATGGCGGCTGCAGCAACCGGAGACAGGCCCGCGGTTCCGTGCGCAAAAATCATCTTTTTCATGCGCGGATCCCAGAATTGCTGAATATGATCGGCGACCGCAGATACGGGCGCAGCATCGGTCGCCAGATTGGTTGCAATCTGGTTCGCCATGTGGACGAGGCGTTCAACGCTGTTCATTCGGCAGCAATTCCGGTTTCGACCCGGCGCGAGCGTGTCGACAATGCTTCATATTCTTCCTGCCACTCGGTTGGCCCGTTCGATGCGCTAATCTGAACCGCGGTAACCTTATATTCGGGGCAGTTGGTTGCCCAGTCGCTAAAGTCGGTGGTCACAACATTCGCCTGCGTGACGGCATGGTGGAACGTAGTGTAGACGACGCCGGGTGCAACCCGATCGGTTACGGTCGCGCGTAACGTGGTTTCTCCCGCACGGCTCGCCAATTTAACCCAATCGCCCGATTTAACGCCGCGATCCTCGGCATCCACTGGGTGAATTTCTAGCAAATCCTCCGGATGCCAGGCGACATTCTCTGTCCGCCGCGTTTGTGCGCCGACATTATATTGCGACAATATACGTCCGGTCGTCAGCAACAACGGAAAGCGTGGTCCGGTTTTCTCATCCGTTGGGACATAATCTGTCACAACGAATTTGCCCTTGCCACGGACGAAGCCGTCAACATGCATGATCGGCGATCCATCGGGCGCGTCTGCGGTCACTGGCCATTGCAGCGAGCCGGCTTCATCGAGCCGTTCAAAGGATACACCAGCAAAGGTCGGCGTCAGCCGCGCGATTTCGTCCATGATTTCGGACGGGTGGGTATAGTTCCAATCCAGCCCCATCGCTTGCGCCAGCCGCTGCGTGACTTCCCAGTCCTCCAAACCGTTCATCGGCGTCATCACCTTGCGCACCGGCTGAATGCGGCGTTCGGCATTGGTGAACGTGCCATTTTTTTCAAGGAAGGTCGATCCGGGCAAGAAGATATGCGCGTAGTTGGCGGTCTCGTTCAGGAAAAGATCGTGGACAATGACACATTCCATCGCCGCCAACCCAGCCGACACATGGGCCGTGTTCGGATCGGATTGGAGGATGTCTTCACCCTGGCAATATAGCGCCTTGAATACGCCATCGACCGCGGCATCGAGCATGTTGGGTATGCGCAGGCCGGGCTCTGGATCCAGTGTCACGCCCCAGTCATCTTCAAACAATTTCCGCGCATTGCCATCGCTGATGTGGCGATATCCGGCAAGCTCATGCGGGAAGCTTCCCATATCGCATGCGCCTTGGACGTTGTTCTGGCCACGGAGCGGGTTAACACCGACACCCCGGCGGCCAATATTGCCGGTCGCCATCGCCAAGTTTGCGATAGCCATAACGGTCGAGCTGCCTTGCGAATGTTCGGTGACACCAAGGCCGTAATAGATCGCTCCATTGCCACCTGTGGCATAAAGCCGCGCGGCTGCGCGAAGCTCTTCGGCATCCACCAGCGTTACCGGCTGCAGATTTTCGGGGCTATTGCGGGCTTGCGAAACGAACTCGGCCCAATGGCTATATTCGTCCCAGTCGCAACGCTCCCGAATGAATGCCTCATCGGCGAGGCCCTCGGTCACGATAACATGGGCCATCGCCGTCAGCACGGCAACGTTCGTGCCGGGGCGAAGCGGAAGATGGTGCTGCGCCTCGATATGCGGCGAACGGACAATGTCGGTACGGCGCGGGTCGATGACGATCAACTTTGCACCCGGGCGACCATCCTGTCCGCGCAAACGGCGCTTCATCCGGCTGGCAAATACCGGGTGTCCGTCGGTGGGGTTGGCCCCGATGATCAGGATGACGTCGGTGTCTTCCACGCTGTCAAAATCCTGCGTTCCCGCGCTTGTGCCAAAGGTTGTTTTGAGGCCGTATCCCGTGGGCGAATGACATACGCGGGCGCAGGTATCGACATTGTTATTGCCAAAGCCTGCCCGGATAAGTTTTTGCACAAGGAAGGTTTCTTCATTGGTGCAACGGCTCGAGGTGATTCCCCCAAGGGCATTGCGGCCATATTTCGCGCTAATCCGTTTTAGTTCGGACGCGGTGTAGGCAAATGCTTCGTCCCATTCGACTTCGCGCCAAGGATCGCTGATCGACTTGCGGATCATGGGCTTCAATATGCGTTCCTGATGCTGTGCATAGCCCCAGGCAAAACGGCCCTTTACGCAACTGTGGCCACGGTTGGCCTTGCCGTCTTTGTACGGGACCATCCGCACCAGTTGTTCGCCCCGCATTTCGGCGCGGAAGGTGCAGCCAACACCGCAATAGGCGCAGGTCGTGACGACGCTGCGTTCGGGTGTGCCGACTTCGACCACTTTCTTTTCAACCAATGTCGCCGTCGGGCAGGCTTGCACACAAGCGCCGCAAGACACGCATTCCGACTCGAGGAAATTGTCGCTCGCGAGACCTGCCGAAATCTTTGAATCCCAACCCCTGCCTTCCATCGTCAGCGCAAGGGTGCCCTGCACTTCGTCGCAGGCGCGGATGCAACGCGAACAGGCGATACATTTGCTGGGATCAAAATCGAAATAGGGATTGGAGTGATCTTTTTCCTGCCCCAGATGCGTAGCCTGCACGTCATAACGGACATCGCGCAAACCAACGGCGCCTGCCTGATCCTGCAATTCACAATCGCCATTGGCGGCGCATGTCAGGCAATCGAGTGGATGGTCGGAGATATAAAGCTCCATCACGCCTTTGCGTAATTTTGCCAGATGCGGGGTTTGCGTGCGTACAACCATGCCGGGTTCAACTGGGGTCGTGCAACTCGCTGGGGTCCCTCGGCGGCCATCGATTTCGACCAAGCACAGGCGGCATGATCCGAAGCTTTTAACGCTATCGGTGGCGCATAATTTGGGGATCGACGTGCCTTGTTCCGCAGCCGCACGCATGACGCTTGTCCCTGCAGGCACAGTTACATTGCGGCCGTCAATCGTAAGCGAAACTGTTTCGTCCGAACGGCTTTCCGGGGTCCCAAAATCATTTTGCGGCTGGTATGTCATATGTCTACCTTATACCCATATTCGACCGTTGAGCAGCATATTGTGCCAGCTCCCGGGGTGTATTCAAGTTGTGAAAAACATCTGCGGATGTGATTGCTTGTGCGCCGGATACAGCAATCCAGCTGCGCATAGATAGATTATCCTGATGACGCAGATGTCTGTCCAGCAATGGCGCAAGCGCGACCGGCCACACGCCAAACAGATAATGCCCATCGATATAGACGGCGCGTTCAGAAGGGCGATCTATCGGAAATTGCGACACGGGTACGACATCGCAACCAGCGGTCACGACCGCATCAAACCCGTTTTGCTGGGCATAATGCAGCGCCGCATTCAGGCCACCCAAAGGCCCCATGTCCGCGAACGGCCGATCTTCGACCCAATCCATTCCACGCCAAGCGCGTCCACAGACAATCAATTTGTCGACCTGATCGCGCAAGCCATCGGCGACATGTTCGATGAGTGGTTGGCCGTTCAGCAAGGCGGCTGCCTTGTCTGCGCCAAAGCGCGTAGCCTTGCCGCCAGCGATGATCGCGCCCAGCCGCTTCATGCAAAATCCAATGAATAATGGTCCATTGCCGCGTGCCGGTCGGTCATGACAGACCGTCCCTCAGCGCGCGGATATGTTCCGGGCCTATTCCGCAGCACCCACCGACCATATTTGCGCCTGAGGCCACCCATTTTTGTGCCCAGTCCAAGTAGCGGGGCGGATCAAGATCTGCGCGAATCTCTCTAAAGCCGCCATTGGCGGGCACTTCCTCATCGGCGTGGGCAAAACCATTCGCATATACGCCAATCGCGATCGATTCTGTGCCCAAAGCCTGCT
>NZ_JBILOS010000140.1:0-3387 GCF_044374345.1 Sphingorhabdus sp.
TGACGCATTATGTCGACAAGGGCATTTACGCCCGCGACCCGTTTGTCAGCCTTGATGTTGAAGGCGTTGGTCAGCTCATCGAAATTGCCGTGAACAAAGGCCGCGCGACGCGTCCTGACATCAAGCTTGGGATTTGCGGCGAACATGGCGGCGATCCGGCGTCGATTGCCTTTTGTGAAAAGGTCGGCCTCGATTATGTCAGCGCCTCACCCTATCGCGTGCCTATCGCGCGATTGGCCGCTGCGCAGGCTGCACTTGCCAGCACATAATCATTTGTTCTAACCTTCGATTGAGGGAGAGCATTATGAAAAGGTGGCAACGATACGGCATCTGTATCACGTTGGGCTTAGTCGGCGGCGCGGGATATGCCATTTCGCAAGTGCGCGGTGATTACACCGCTAAGCAGATCAGTAATGGCCCCTGGAACGCCAATACCATTCAGGGGACGGAGAAAGCGACCGCGTTGATTCGCGCCAAAGTGGCATTGCACGGAATCATGGCTCTGCCCGCAAAAGAAGCCATGTACTATATCGCCAAAACGGACAGCGACGGTGCGCCTCTCAACGGCAAATGCACTTACACGGTGCTTGGTGGGCCATTGGACGCCCGTTGGTGGAGTGTAACGCTGTATCATGGCGAGGGCTGGCTCGTAAAAAATGAGGCCAACCGCTGGTCGGTGCCAGGAAATAAACCAGTCCGCGATAGCGATGGAAACTGGTCATTCACCGTATCGCCTAAAATAGCCAATGGTGTATGGTTGCCGACTGGCGGCATAGACGGTTTCGATCTGACCCTGCGGTTGTATCATGCAAAAGGAAATTTGCTCACTGATCCCGCAAATGCGACATTACCCACGATAAAAAAGGAGAGCTGCGCATGAAAAGAAACTGGCTGCTTCCCATTTTAGTGGGACTAATAACTGCCGGCGCAGCATGGCACGGCACTCTGGTCGCGACACCCTATGCGCTGATGTCAGCCGCTTTGGACAAAATCGCCACTGGGCGGGTAAACACATTCGTTTTTACCCAGCCTTCGACAGCCGACAATCAACCTATCGTCCGGCCCAGTCCTGATTTATCCTATTCAACCTGCGTTTTTGATTTGGCCAATGGCCCCGTGTTGCTCGACATTGAACCCGTGCCTGACCATTATTGGTCGATCAGTATATTCGACGCCCGCACCGATGTCGCGGCCGTCCGCAGTGATCGTGATACCGGCGGTAAATCGGCGCGCCTTGCCTTGATTCGAAAGGGTATGGCTGTCCCAAAGGGCTATGAACCCGTGGCGTTGCGTTATGATAAAGGATTAGCTCTCATTCGCATTCTGATGACGGACGCGGCAGACTTTCCAACGATTGATGCCATCCGCAGAAAATCGACCTGCAAGCAGCTTTGAGGTTCAATTAGCTATTGCACAACGGAAGGCACCACCCTAATAGCCGCCTTCCAGTGCACCCGTAGCTCAGCTGGATAGAGCATCAGACTACGAATCTGAGGGCCGGGCGTTCGAATCGCTCCGGGTGCACCACTTTTCTTCTCTCTGAATACAGAGACCTCTCGCCATGACCGCAAAATCCAAATCTGCCATCGTTCTGTTGTCCGGTGGCCTCGATTCAATGGTTGTTGCCGGCTTGGCGCGCGAGGCGGGCTATGACCTGATCGCGCTGACCATTGACTATAATCAGCGGCACAGGATTGAACTCGACAGTGCAGCGACCATCGCCGCGCATTTGGGGGCGATTGAACATATCGTCCTGCCGCTTGATCTGACGCGCTTTGGCGGCTCCGCGCTAACCGCGGACATTGCTGTTCCCAAAGAGGGCGTTGAAGAAAACGCCATCCCGGTGACCTATGTGCCTGCGCGCAACACGATATTCCTGTCCTTATGCCTTGGTCTTGCCGAAGCACGCGGCGCACGGGATTTGTGGATTGGCGTGAATGCGCTCGATTATTCGGGCTATCCCGATTGCCGCCCGGAATTCATCCGCGCCTTTGAAGGCATGGCCAATTTGGCCACCAAGGCGGGCGTTGAGGGCGATCATTTCAGCGTCCACACGCCGTTGCTGCACATGAGCAAGGCCGATATCGCCACGCAAGCGGCGCGGCTTGGCCTTGATGCGGGCATGAGCTGGTCCTGCTACGATCCGACGCCCGATAACAAAGCCTGTGGCCGCTGTGACAGCTGCCGCTTGCGCGCCAAGGGCTTTGCCGATGCGGGATTGCCCGATCCCACCATCTACGCATGAGCTACGCGGTTAAAGAGATTTTCCTGACGCTTCAGGGCGAGGGCGTTCATGCGGGCCGCCGTGCGGTGTTCCTGCGCTTTGCCGGATGCAATTTGTGGACGGGTCGCGAAGAAGACCGCAGTTCGGCCATCTGCCAATTTTGCGATACCGATTTTGTCGGCATGAACGGCGAAAATGGCGGCCGTTATGACGCGGCGGACCTTGCTGCAAAAGTCGCGGCTTTGTGGGGTGATGGCGCGCAATCGCGCTATGTCGTCATAACAGGCGGCGAACCCATGTTGCAGGTCGATGATGCGATTGTCGACGCATTGCATGCGCACGGGTTTCAGATCGCCATTGAAAGCAACGGCACTATCGCGGTTCACCCCGGCATCGATTGGGTCTGCATCAGCCCCAAGGCAGGGTCCGACGTCATCCAGCATCATGGCGATGAACTGAAACTCGTCTGGCCGCAATTGGCGAGTGATTTGGACCGCATGGAGGGATGGCAATTTGCCCATTTCCTCATCCAGCCCATGGATAAAGGCCATGCCGAGCTAAATGCCGCCAGCGTAGAGGAAGCCACGCGCTTCGTCATGGACCGCCCAAAATGGCGCTTATCCCTGCAAAACCACAAGATTTTGGGGCTGCCCTGACCCATATTAAATATGCTTGAAACCTATTCCCAAAGATGACAGTCTTGTGATGGGAAGAGGAGAGCAGAAAAATGGCAAAAGCCAAACAGGCGCAATTGCGCAGCTATAAAAGCTATTCAAAACGTATGTCCGACCATGTCGCCTTTGCGCTGGTGGTCTACACATTGGCACTGATATTCTTGGTGACGCCCACCATTGAATCGCGTGGCACGTCGATTTTTCCTTATTTTGTCTTGGTCCTCTTTGTGGCTGTGGTCATTCCGCCATGCCGCAATATGGAGCGCCGCTGGCAGGCACTGGATGCCGCTGCATACAATGGCGACGGTCTGAAGACGCATTATGTCGCGGACCGGCTGAAGCTTTGGGCTGCTGCCGTGGCCATTCCGGCATTTTTAGCGGTATTGTTTACGGTATTTTGACCGCCGCTTGATTGACGCTGTAACGGCCCGCGCCTAAGCGGGAATCATGCTTAAACCTCAAGAAGCGCTTGATCGCGCGCACAATCTC
>NZ_JBILOS010000141.1:0-3348 GCF_044374345.1 Sphingorhabdus sp.
ATTTTTGCGGCATTCGCCAAAGCAATAGGATGATTTATGATTCAAACTGTCAGCCGTAAGCGGATCGAAATTCTGGTGGATACACCGCTTGTGCCGCGTGTTGTCGCGCAATTGAAAGCGGTCGACATATCTGGCTGGAGCGTGATCCATGTGGACTCGGGCGGTGGTCGCGCCGGTGCATGGCAAGATGACGATGTCACGGGAGCGAGCGCAAAAACCATCGTGCTGGTCATTGCATCCGAAGCCAAGACGTCCGGCTTGATTGAAGCGATTGCGCCATTGCTGGACAGCTATGGGATGTTACTTACAATCGGTGATGTGCAGGTTGTGCGCGGAGAAAGATTTTAATGCCCGAATTTGCTGTTCTGGTTGAAGGATATCGCCGCTTCAAATCCGACGCTTATGTCCGCCAAAAAGCGCGTTATGATGAGCTCGCGAATGACGGTCAGGCGCCCCCAATCATGATCATTTCCTGCTGTGACAGCAGGGTCGATCCAGCCACCGTTTTCGACACAAAGCCCGGCCAAGTGTTCGCGTTGCGCAATGTGGCAAGCCTTGTTCCGCCTTATGAGATTGGCGGCGGTTTACATGGTGTGTCCGCTGCCATTGAATTTGGGGTAATGGGATTGGAAGTGCGGCACATTGTTGTGCTTGGTCACGCCCAGTGCGGCGGTATAAAAGCATCATTAGAAGGTGCGAATATCGGCCACGGGGGGCACAGCTTCATTGATGGCTGGGTCGACATTATCCGCCCTGCCCGCGAAAAGATTTTAGCGTCGGCATCCGACGACCCCCAACATGATTTGGAACTGGACGCCATAAGGGTGAGTTTGAAAAACCTGCGCACATTTCCATTCATTGCAGAGCGCGAGCAATCCGGCCAGCTGAAGCTACATGGTGCCTATTTCGGCATCGCCGACGGCATCCTTCACGTGCTCAACGACCAAAGCGATCAGTTTGAGGCTCAATGACCCATCAGGTCGCCTTGCCAGCCTATTATAACGACCTTGACGCGAGTTTTGCCGAAGCATGGAATGTCGTTGCAGCCGGTGTAACGAATCGAAACAGCCCCGCACACACGCCGACCGTCGGTACCGTTGATGCGGACGGCACGCCGCAATTGCGCATTATGATATTGCGCGCGGTGTCGCGTGATAGCCGAAGCTTGCGCTTTCATACCGACGCACGGTCCGACAAGATTGCGCAACTGCAGCACGAGGCAGCGGCCAGTGTTTTGGTCTATGACCCCACAGCAAAAGCGCAGATCCGGCTATCCGGTCGCGCCCACATTACCTCCGATGGCGATCTTGCAGATACGGCCTGGTCCGGTTCAACGCCATTTGCCCGCCGCTGTTACATGGCCGAAGCGGCCCCCGGCACGCCGATTGCGCAACCTTCGTCAGGATTGCCCGAATGGATTGAAGGCAAACAACCGGAAGAACATCAATTGGCCGATTACCGAGGCAATTTTGCGGCTTTGATGTTTCAGGCGGACAGCATCGAATGGCTATATTTGGCCAATGCAGGGCACCGGCGCGCACGGTGGCAGTGGGACCAAACGCAAAATCTATGGCTTGGGAACTGGCTGGTTCCCTAAACCGCGTCACATTATCCTACTGGCCAAAGCGCCCTCCTCTGCTGCATTGGCGTTGCAGAGGAGGGTTCGCTTCATGCCATCATTAACGCGTCATCTTTTTATAAGTTGCGCGATGTGGGCGAGTGGCTTCGTCGCCAAGGCGGGCGATTTTGTCTTCTTCGTATGATTCAAAGTTGCCTTCAAACCATTCGACATGGCTGTCGCCTTCAAACGCAAGGA
Source organism: Sphingorhabdus sp. (assembly GCF_044374345.1). GTDB lineage: Bacteria > Pseudomonadota > Alphaproteobacteria > Sphingomonadales > Sphingomonadaceae > Sphingorhabdus_B. The sequence goes on from NZ_JBILOS010000141.1 coordinate 1,817, forward strand.
TATGCGTTGCAAGACGGTCAAGGAAGAAGCGGTCATGGCTGATGACCACGGCGCAACCTGCGAAGCTTTCCAACGCTTCTTCGAGTGCCGACAATGTTTCAACGTCCAAATCGTTGGTAGGTTCATCGAGCAGAAGCACGTTGCCGCCTTGCTTCAACATCTTCGCCATGTGCACGCGGTTGCGTTCACCGCCGGACAATAGACCAACCTTTTTCTGCTGATCGGTGCCCTTGAAATTGAACGCACCGACATAAGCGCGGGTCGGCGTTTCATGCTTGCCCAATTTCATAAAGTCTGCGCCGCCGGAAATTTCTTCCCACACATTTTTGTTGGGGTCGAGATCATCGCGGCTTTGGTCGACAAAGCCCAAACGGACGGTTTCGCCGATTTCAACTTCACCAGAATCGGGCACTTCCTGACCGGTGATCAGGCGGAACAAAGTCGATTTACCCGCACCGTTGGGGCCAATGACGCCCACAATGCCGCCCTGCGGAATGGTGAAGGACAGATTTTCAAAGAGCAATTTGTCACCATAAGCTTTGGTGACATTCTTCACCTCAATAACCTTGCTACCCAAACGCTCGGGCGTCTGGATAACAATCTGCGCCTTGCCGGGTGCACGGTTTTCCTGCGCCTCGACCAGCTGGTCAAAGGATTTGATACGCGCTTTCGATTTGGTTTGCCGGGCCTTTGGACTTTGCCGGATCCACTCCAGCTCGTCCTTAATCGCCTTTTGACGGCCGGCGTCTTCACGCGATTCCTGCTCCAGACGCTTCGCCTTCTTTTCAAGATAGGTCGAATAATTGCCTTCATAAACAAAATAGCGTCCGCGATCGAGCTCAAGGATCCAGCTGACGACATTATCCAAGAAATAGCGATCGTGGGTCACGAGAATGACGTTGCCCTTATAATCGACCAGATGCTTTTCCAGCCACGCAACGGACTCTGCGTCCAAGTGGTTGGTCGGTTCGTCGAGCAGCAATATGTCGGGCTTTTCCAGCAAAAGCCGCGTCAGCGCGATACGGCGCTTTTCACCGCCCGAAAGGCTGGTGACGGGGCTGTCGCCGGGAGGGCAACGTAGCGCGTCCATAGCGAGCTCCAGCTGGCTATCGAGCGACCAGCCATCGACGGCATCAATCTTTTCCTGAAGCGTGCCCATTTCTTCCATGAGCGCGTCAAAGTCGGCATCCTCCGGCGGATCGCCCATGATGGCCGAAATCTCGTTAAAACGATCCACAAGATCGGCAACCGCGCGAACGCCGTCCATGACGTTTTCCTTGACCGTTTTGTTCGGATCAAGCTCTGGCTCCTGCGCCAGATAGCCGACGCGGATATGTTCGCCGGGCCACGCTTCGCCCGTAAACTCTGTATCCATTCCGGCCATGATTTTCATCAGCGTGGATTTACCCGTGCCGTTTGGCCCAACGATGCCGATCTTTGCATCCGGATAGAATTGCAGATTGATGTTGTTGAGGACGGGTTTGCTTGCGCCGGGGAAGGTTTTCGTCATTCCCTTCATTACGAAGCTATAT
>NZ_JBILOS010000142.1:0-3338 GCF_044374345.1 Sphingorhabdus sp.
CCGAAGGCTATCCGGGCAAGCGTTATTATGGCGGCTGCGAATATGTCGATGAAATCGAAACCATCGCCATTGAGCGCGCGAAGCAATTGTTCGGCTGTGCATTTGCAAATGTGCAGCCCAATAGCGGCAGCCAGATGAATCAGGCGGTGTTCCTCGCGCTTCTGCAGCCCGGCGACACTTTCATGGGCCTAGATCTCAACGCAGGCGGGCATTTGACCCATGGATCGCCGGTAAACATGTCCGGCAAATGGTTCAATCCGATCGGATATGGTGTCCGCCGTGATGACCATCGGATCGACATGGACGAAGTTGCGCGCATCGCCAGAGAAAACAAACCAAAGCTGATCATCTGCGGCGGCACGGCTTATTCGCGGGGCTGGGACTGGGCCCGATTCCGGGAAATTGCGGATGAAGTCGGCGCTTACCTCCTGGCCGATATGTCGCATATCTCCGGGCTGGTTGCAGGCGGCGCGCATAGCTCGCCTGTGCCGCACGCGCACGTCACGACGAGCACAACGCACAAGTCGTTACGCGGGCCGCGCTCGGGCATCATATTGACCAATGACGAGGTACTGGCCAAAAAATTCAACTCGGCAATTTTCCCCGGGCTGCAGGGTGGGCCGTTGGTGCATGTGATCGCAGCAAAGGCTGTGTGCTTTGCCGATGCGATGAAGCCAGAATTCAAAAGCTACGCCGCCAATGTCGTCGAAAATGCGAAGGCGCTTGCATCTTCGTTGCAGGAACAAGGGCTCGATATCGTGTCCGGCGGCACCGACAACCACTCGATGCTGGTCGATCTGCGGCCCAAAGAAGCCAAGGGCAAGCATGCCGAACATGCGCTCGATCGCGCTTCGATTACGTGCAACAAAAACTCGATACCGTTCGATCCAGAAAAGCCGTTTGTCACGTCCGGCCTCCGCTTGGGCACCCCAGCTGGCACCACCCGTGGTTTTGGCCCGGCGGAATTCCGCCAGATCGGCAGGATGATCGCCGATGTCGTCGAAGGTCTTCGTCACAATGGCGAGGCTGGCGACGGCCAGATCGAAGCACGGATCAAGGACGAAGCCGAGGCACTTTGCGCACGCTTCCCAATCTACCCATCTTGAATTATATAGGTGACTTACCCATCTAATACACAGAAGGGAAATAACCATGGGATTTTGTAACGAGTGTAATGCCGAGTATGGCGAAGGGATGAAGTTCTGCCCGCAATGTGGCGCCAAAACGCCTGAGCAGCTTGCAGCCGAAAGCTTCCCCAACCAAGCCAAGCATTATGTCGGTGAAGCGGCTGATGAATTGTGGGGCGCGACCAAGGATGCGTTTCACACGGGCAAGCATTTGGCGGATCAAGATACCGTCAAGAAAGTTGCTGGCGGTGCCGCCATCGGCGCTGCAGCCGCGGTCATTGCCCCAATCGGACTAGCAACAGGCGCATTGATTGGCGCCGGTATCGTTGCCTACCGTCACGTAAACAAGAAAAAGAATCAGGAAAAATAATTGCGCTGCCCATTTTGCGGAAACGACGATAGTCAGGTTAAGGACAGCCGTCCCACCGAAGACAATAGCGCTATCCGCAGACGGCGGCAGTGCGAAGGTTGCGGCGGTCGGTTTACGACTTTTGAGCGCATTCAGTTGCGTGAGCTATCGGTGGTCAAGACCGACGGCAAGCGTGAGCCATTTGAGCGCGAAAAGCTTGAACGCTCTCTTTCCGTCGCGTGCCGCAAGCGTCCCGTCGACCATGCCCAGATTGAAAAGCTCGCCTCTGCCATTCAGCGGCAGCTGGAAACCTTGGGTGAAAGCGAAATTGATTCCAAGCGCATCGGCGAGTTCGTCATGGACGGATTAAAGGCCCTCGACAGCGTCGCCTACATTCGCTTTGCATCCGTCTACAAAGACTTCAGCGAGGCGAAGGATTTTGAAGATTTCGCCGGGAGCGTGGTTGAAGCGGCGCAGAAATGAGTTCGCCGCCGATCATCATTCTTGTGCGTCCACAATTGGGCGAAAATATCGGCAAAGCCGCCCGCGCTATGCTGAATTTCGGCCTGACGGAAATGCGCCTTGTCGCGCCGCGTGACGGGTGGCCCAACCCGAATGCTGGCCCTGCGGCGTCTGGCGCAGACATTGTGCTCGCCAATGCACAGGTTTTTCCAACGCTTGCCGAAGCGACAGCGGACATCGCGCATATCTATGCAACGACCGTGCGCAAGCGTGGCGTCACCAAGCCAGTCATCACGCCTGAGACAGCGGCTAAAGAAGTTGTTGGCAATGCCGGGCGAAGCGCAATCTTGTTCGGTTCGGAACGCTCCGGCCTTGACAGCGACGAAGTCAATGTTGCGCGCGCCATCATCACTGTGCCTATCAATCCAGAGTTTGGGTCCCTGAACCTCGCCCAGGCGGTCATTCTGTGCGCCTATGAATGGTCAAAAACCCAATCGCTGGCCAGCCCACCCAAAACCGATCTGGAACCGCCAGCGTCACAGTTTGAGCTCGACGGCCTGATCGCGCAGCTTGATGCCATGCTGGAACCGTTAAATTACTTCACACCGGTCGATCGTGCGCCCGTCACACGGCGCACCTTACGCAACTTGCTCACAAAACCTGCATGGAACGCCTATGAAGTCAGGACCTTGCGCGGGGTGCTGACCACATTGAACAGAAGGCGACCCGCCGAAGAATAGAGGCTTGGTAACCGCGCCCCGGCTGTTTGCATCCACGCGTAAAAAGCAATGCACCGCGCAGGGGCAATGGGATCAGGCATCTAAACCTTAAGCGCGATTGGCATCCCACTTTTCGAGCTCGTAGGCGATGGAGGCTTCAACCAAAAGCTCCCACAAGTCGCCGACGACCTCTGCGGGGATGCCAGCGTTGCGTGCGGCGTCTTTCACATTTGCCAGCACCTGTTGCTTGCGCGCTTCATCGCGCACCGCATTGCGTTCGGTTTTGATGCGCGCCGCAGCATCCATATAAGCAAATCGCTGCGCCAGCAGATCGACCAGCTGCGCATCAACGGCGTCGACGCCTGCCCGCACGTCAACCATGTTGGTGCAACTCTCAGGTGTTTTGGGGCTATCAGTGCTGCTCATGGCAGCGCCTTTAAGGTTCAGCGTGCCTAAAGTCGAGCCAGATGTTGACATATGGCCGATCTGCAGCCATAGGCGCCGCTTCGCAATCGACCCTGCATTCCGGTGAAGCAGGTGTCCGGCACATGCATATGTGTCGCGCGGGACCGGAAACAACGTTGTTAGCAATTGGAGTCTTAAAATGACGAAGCGTACAAGCTCGAAGTATAAACTTGACCGCCGCATGGGTGAAAACATCTGGGGCCGTCCAAAATCACC
>NZ_JBILOS010000143.1:0-3330 GCF_044374345.1 Sphingorhabdus sp.
TCGTCAAACGCCATGACAATGTCGGAGCCCAAAAGCCGCTGGATTTCCATCGAGCGTTCGGGCGACAGCATATGTTTCGACCCGTCGAGATGGCTTTGAAACGCCACGCCCTCTTCGGTGATTTTGCGCAACGCCGACAGGCTCATCACCTGATACCCGCCGCTGTCGGTCAATATCGGCCGGTCCCAGCCCGAAAACTGGTGCAACCCACCCAGCCGCGCGACGCGTTCCGCGCCGGGCCGCAGCATCAGATGGTAGGTGTTGCCCAAGATAATATCCGCGCCCGTTGCGCGCACTTCGGCAGGGCGCATCGCCTTTACCGTGGCGGCGGTACCGACGGGCATGAAGGCAGGCGTGCGAATTTCTCCGCGCATCATCTGAATGCTGCCGGTGCGCGCCTTGCCATCCGTGGCGGAAATCGAAAACTGGAATCGCGTAGTCATCGGGCGGCTTTAGGGGGGTTATGCGCTGGAGAAAACCAACTTTTCTGAACGCCCAGTCACTTGGGGTATTGCCCCACCCGTCATGCTGAACTTGTTTCAGCATCTTACTTTAGTGTTGCAAGGAATTAAGACCCTGAAACAAGTTCAGGGTGACGAAGTTGTGGTGTTGGAAAGCCGCTGCGGAATGAATATGCAAATTACCCTTTCAACCTCCGCCGCACCGTCCCATATACGCAAAATGACTTATACCGATCCCCGCGCATATCTGTACCAACCCGGCCTTCTCGACCCTGACGCAGCGCAGCGTATTACGCGTGACGCGTTGAAGGCGTGCGATGATGGTGAGCTCTATTTGCAATATAGCGCGACCGAGAGCTTTGGTTTTGACGATGGCCGGCTGAAAATGGCGGATTATTCGACGGGTTCGGGCTTTGGCCTGCGCGGTGTGTCGGGTGAGATGACCGGGTTCAGCCACGCCAATGACATGAGCGAGGCCGCGATTCGCCGGGCAGGCGAAACGCTGAAGCTGCTTGATCCTGCGAAAGAGCAACCCGCCCCGCCGCCGCGCCAGAACAACCGGCATTTATACACAGACGGCAATCCGCTTGAACTGGTGCCATTCGCGCAAAAGGTTGCGTTGTGCCAACAGATCGACGCCGCCGCCCGCGCCCGTGACCCACGCGTCGCGCAAGTGAGCGTCAGCCTTTCGGGCAGCTGGAGCGTCGTCGAAATCGTGCGCGCCGATGGCTTTGTCGCCACCGATGTGCGGCCTTTGGTCCGCCTGAATGTCTCCATCGTCGCGCAAGATGGCGACCGCCGCGAAACCGGCACTTATGGTTTTGGCGGGCGTTATCTGTACGACAAATTGTTCGAAGATCATGAATGGGAACATGCCATTGATGAAGCATTGGCGCAGGCGCTGACCAACTTGCGCTCGGTCGCCGCACCCGCTGGCGAAATGACCGTGTTGCTTGGCCCCGGCTGGCCGGGCGTATTGCTGCATGAAGCCGTCGGCCATGGTCTGGAAGGCGATTTCAACCGTAAGGGCAGCAGTGCCTTTTCCGGTAAGATTGGCCAGCGCGTTGCTGCACCCGGCGTCACCGTTGTCGATGATGGCACGATGATGAACCGCCGTGGTTCGCTGTCGATTGATGATGAAGGCACGCCGACGCAGGAAAATGTCCTGATCGAAGACGGCATATTGCGCGCCTATATGCAGGACCGCATGAACGCCCGCCTGATGGGCGTTGCCCCCACGGGCAATGGCCGCCGCGAAAGCTATGCCCATGCACCCATGCCGCGCATGACCAATACATTCATGCGCAGCGGCAATGACGACCCTGCCGAACTGTTAAGCCGCGTCAAAAACGGCATCTTCGCCAAAAGCTTCGGCGGCGGGCAAGTCGACATCGTGTCGGGCAAATTCGTGTTCAGCTGCACCGAGGCTTATTTGGTCAAGGACGGAAAGCTTGGCGATCCCATCAAAGGCGCGACATTGATTGGCGATGGCCCCACCGCGCTCAACAAGGTCATTGGCCTTGGCAACGACATGGCATTGGATGACGGCATCGGCGTGTGTGGCAAAGGCGGCCAAAGCGTTCCTGCGGGCGTCGGGCAACCCACAACCTTGGTCAGCGCGCTTACGGTAGGCGGCACGGCGGGGTGATGGGTGCCTATTTCGGTCCAAATTACGATATGACCGAATGAACCGCATGACCCCGATATGAGCCACGCACTCAAGGTTGCGACCTATAATATTCGCAAGGCGGTTGGCCTTGACCAACGGCGCAACCCCGAACGCATATTGGCGGTGCTCAAAGAAATCGACGCGGATATCATCGCGCTTCAGGAAGTCGACCGCCGGTTCGGCGCGCGGGTCAGCGCATTGCCGCTGGCGATGCTGGAGGCGGAGACATCTTGGATGCCCGTGCCGCTGGCTTTCCGTCCTGCCGCCATTGGCTGGCACGGCAATGCGATTTTGGTGCGCAAGGGCATGGAGGTGCGCCATTGTCAGCCGATTGATATGCCGACGCTGGAACCACGCGGCGCGGTGATGGCGGAACTGTCGGTTGCTGGCCATGCATTGCGCGTCATTGGTGTGCATCTGGACTTATCCGGGCTGTGGCGGCGCAAGCAAATCCGCGCGTTGCTGGCGGCGATTGATGCCAGTCCGCGGCATATGCCCACCGTTCTGATGGGTGATTTCAACCAATGGTCGGACAGCGGCGCATTGAACGAACTTGCGTTCCATCATCACCGGCTGGTGCAAACGCCCAAAAGCTTTCACACATCGCGCCCAGTCGCCCGATTGGACCGGATCATCGTCAGCCACGACGTGAAAGTCACCGCTGCCGACAGCCATATTTCGTCGCTGTCCAAACAGGCGTCGGACCATCTGCCCTTATGGGCATCGATCCGCATTGGTTAAATGCCTAATATTTAGGCAGTGATACTCTTCTGATTAAATTTTAGGCAGTATGGACGCTGGCGGCGCTGATATGCGCTGCCCCTATCGCCTATAATCGTCGCATTTACGTGCATTTCCCGTTTCTGGCACGGTGTTTGCTTATTGCACTGCACAACCAAAATTGGGGGCGTGCATGAAATATATTATTGCCATTATTAAGCCGCACAAGCTGGACCCGGTGCGCGAAGCGCTCACCGCGTTGGGCGTGTCCGGCATGACCGTGACTGAGGTCAAAGGCTTTGGCCGACAAAAAGGGCAGACCGAAATTTATCGCGGTGCCGAATATGCAACCAACATGGTGCCCAAGGTGAAAATTGAGGTCGCATGCGCGTCCGATCAAGCCCCTGCCGTGGTCGAGGCCATTCAGCAGGCCGCCGAAACAGGCGCCATTGGCGACGGCAAGATATTTGAATTCGAACT
>NZ_JBILOS010000066.1:0-11402 GCF_044374345.1 Sphingorhabdus sp.
CTTTTTTGATAATATGCCGGTTAAACGGCTATATACAAAACACAAAGTAACAAATGGGTCGCGACGGCCAACGGAATTTCTGGGGAGCATGAGTTGGACCATTTGCGATTTGATGCCCCGGACGCGACATTGATATTGGCCTGTGCCAAGGGCGCGCCGCCGTCGGTGATCTATTGGGGCGCGGCATTGCCCGAAAATGTCGATGCGGCGCAGATGGAAAGCCTGTTTTATCGGCAGGCTATGCACGGCGTCGCCGATGTTGCGCTGCCGCTCTCTTTCGCCATGGAACCCGGCCTAGGCCACCCCATGATGCAAGGATTTGCTGCACATCGGGAGGGCAAGGATTGGTGCAGTCTTTTCGAAGTCGGCAAAGTTGAGAGCCGACCGCATGGCGCGAAAATCATATGCCGTGATGAACGCACGCAGCTTGGCCTCGCATATGACATTGATTTTGATCCGGCCACGGGCGTTCTGCGCATCCGCACGGATTTAACCAATTATGGCGTGGCTGCGCTTGATGTCACTGAAGTGATGACCGCCTGCCTGCCTGTGCCCGAGTATATGACCGAGATTGTCGGATTTACCGGCCGCTGGACTCAGGAATTTACCCAAGATCGGGTGAAGCGCAGCGCGGGCACATATCTGCGGGAAAACCGCAGTGGCCGCACATCGCATTTCAGTTACCCCGCCATGCTATTGGCGACGCCCGGCACGAACGAAAGTGCGGGTGAAGCCTTTGGTTTTCATTTGGCGTGGAGCGGGAACCATCGCCTGCGTGTGGACACGCTGACCGATGGACGCGTGCTGACCAGCCTTGGCGCGCTGCTGTTGCCCGGAGAGGTTCGGCTGGCACCGGGTGAAACCTTTGCGAGCCCCGAAATTGTTGCTGCATATAGCGCCGATGGGTTCAGCGCGCTGAGCCGCAAATTCCATGAACATGTCCGCACAAAATTGCTGCGGCCAGCGATGCGCGCCAAGCCGCGGCCGGTGCATTATAACACGTGGGAAGCGGTGTATTTCGACCATGATGTCGCAAAGCTGAAAGAATTGGCCACGCGCGCCGCGGACATTGGCGTTGAACGCTTTGTTCTGGATGATGGTTGGTTCGGCGGCAGGCGGCATGACCGCGCCGGGCTTGGCGATTGGACTGTGTCCGCCGATATGTACCCCGACGGCCTAAAGCCCTTGGTTGATCATGTGACGGCGTTGGGCATGGAATTCGGACTTTGGTTTGAACCCGAAATGGTCAACCCCGACAGCGAACTATACCGCGCACATCCCGATTGGGTGCTGGGTGTGGAGGGCGTAGATCAGGTGCCGTTCCGGTCGCAACTTGCGCTGGACATCAGCCGGACTGAGGTCGCGGACTATCTATTCCACGCAATCGATGCGGTGCTGCGCGATCACGATATCAGCTACATCAAATGGGATATGAACCGCGACCTAAGCCATCCGGGTGGTGCATCCGGCACCGCAAAGGCCTTCGCACAAATAACCGCGCTCTACGCGCTGCTGGATCGCGTGCGCGCCGCGCATCCCGATGTCGAAATTGAAAGCTGTTCATCGGGTGGCGCGCGCGCCGATATGGGTGTGCTGGCGCATAGTGACCGCGTCTGGACCTCCGACAGCAATGATGCGCTTGACCGGCAATATATCCAACGCGGCGCGAGCTTTTTCCTGCCGCCCGAAGTGATGGGATGTCATGTCGGGCCTGCGCGATGCCATGTGAGTGGACGTAGACTGTCGATGGACATGCGCGCCGCGACCGCATTCACGGGGCATATGGGGCTTGAACTCAACCTGTTGACCGAACGGCAGGGCGACCTCGACACGCTAAAGTCTGCCATCGCTTTGCATAAGCGCCACCGTGCGTTGCTGCATGATGGCGATCTGGTCCGGATCGATACGGCACCGCAGATAATGGCAAGCGGGGTGGTCGCGCGTGACCGTTCCGAGGCTTTGTATTCCGTCGCTTATGTCTTGAGCGATCCGCAGGTTTTGCCAGAACGCTTGCGGTTTGCGGGTTTGGACCCGGACCGAAATTATCTGGTAAAGCTAATCTGGCCGACAATCTGGCAAGCCATTAAGGGGCCATCGGCAATCGAGAAGCTTGGGCTAAATCAGCACGGCGCGACGTTGAGCGGTGCCGCGCTGATGCACGGCGGGCTGCAACTACCCCACGCGCATCCCGAAACCTGTTTGCTGTTTTACGTCGACGCCATCTGACGGGCATCGATAGTTTCGCGGGCTTGCGATAGGTCCGCGACGAAGTTGCGGCGCGCGGGCTGCGGTCGTGAACTTTCGCTGACACATGCGGTTTACATCGCACCTGCCACTGCCCATATTCTGATCCAGAAAAGGACAGCCGACATCTCCCGAACCGCCGCCCAACATTGGATAGAGCCGCACGCGCATGGCATCTATGTGAAGCCTGCAGATATGTGGATTGATCCGTCGCGTCCTGCCGCGCGCGCGCTTGTCACCCATGGCCATGCGGACCATGCACGCAGCGGTCACGGGGCGGTTTGGGCGACACCCGAAACGTTGGCTATCATGGCGCTGCGATATGGAACCGAAATGGGAACGCCAGTGCCTTATGGCGACGGGTTCGAACATGGCGGCGTGAAGATAAGCTTTCACCCCGCTGGCCATGTGCTGGGGTCCGCGCAGATATTGCTTGAACATGCCGGGGAGCGGGTTGTGGTGACCGGCGATTATAAGCGGCGTTTTGACCCGACATGCACCCCGTTTGAACCCGTTGCCTGCGATGTTTTGATTACCGAAGCAACCTTTGGCCTTCCCGTATTCACGCATCCGCCGATTGAGGACGAGATCGCCAAATTGCTCGCCGCCCGCGAAGCCAATGTTGATGGCTGCATTATCGTGGGTGCCTATGCGTTGGGTAAGGCGCAGCGCGTCATCGCTGAGCTGCGCAGGGCGGGTTATGACGCCCCCATTTATATCCATGGCGCGATGCAGAAAATGTGCGATCTATATGCCGCGCACAATGTGCCGCTGGGTGAACTCATCATGGCAACGGGCCTTGCTAAATCGGAATTGAAAGGCGCGATTGTCATTGCGCCACCTTCTGCGATGAATGACCGTTGGGCACGGCGGCTGCCGGAACCCATAACCGCCATGGCATCGGGGTGGATGCGCGTCCGGCAGCGCGCACGACAGCGCAATGTCGAACTGCCTTTGGTCATTTCGGACCATGCCGACTGGACAGAGTTGACCGATACGCTGCTTGAACTGCGCCCGTCAGAAACCTGGATTACCCATGGCCGCACCGATGCGCTGGGTCGGTGGTGTGAGCTGCACCAGTTGAAGGCGCGCGCGCTTGATCTTGTTGGCCGCGAAGATGAGGACGAAGGCTGATGCAAGCTTTTGCCGCGCTCATCGATGGCTTGATCTACACACGGTCGCGCGATTTGAAGATCCGCCTGATCGCCGATTATCTGCGTATAACACCGGACCCTGATCGCGGCTGGGCTTTGGCGGCACTTGCCGGAACGCTGAACATTGCCACGGTCAAATCGGCGGCCATTCGCGCGATGGCAGAGGAACGTTTCGACCCCATGCTGTTCCGCATGAGCCGCGATTATGTTGGCGATACTGCCGAAACGGTCGCGCTGATGTGGCCAGACAAGGGCGGCGGCGATGTCGCACCGACCGTGTCCGAAGTCATCGACTTGCTGAACAGTACCAGCCGCGCGCGCGCTCCGGCGGTGTTGGCGGAGTTGATGGACCGGTTGGATGCCAATGGCCGTTATGCGCTGCTGAAGCTTGCAACGGGCGGCATGCGGGTGGGTATATCTGCGCGTCTTGCCAAGACCGCTTTCGGGCAAGCCTTTGGCGTGTCCGTCGACGATGTTGAAGAGGTGTGGCACGCGCTTCGCCCACCATACACCGAGCTTTTTGCATGGGGCGAAGGGCGGACCGCACGACCCGATCCCGCCGACAGCGCGTTTTTCCGGCCCTTCATGCTCGCGCATCCGCTTGAGGATGGCAGCGTGCATCTTGATGAATTTGCCGCCGAGTGGAAATGGGATGGCATCCGTATCCAGATTGCGTCGACCGGCGGCGAAACCCGCTTGTTCAGCCGCGGCGGTGACGAAGTGACGGGGTCGTTTCCCGAAATAGCGGCGGCGTTCAATGGCGTCGGCGTGGTCGACGGCGAATTGCTGGTACGCGGCGACGTGCAGGGCGGCGAGGCCGCCAGCTTCAATGCGTTGCAGCAACGGCTGGGCCGCAAGAATGTCACAGCAGCAATGCAGGCGGAATATCCGGTGTTTGTCCGCCTGTACGACATATTGTTCGACGGTGCGGAAGATTTGCGCAGCCAGCCATGGACCGTGCGGCGCGACCGGCTTGAACTGTTTACGGCCAATCTTGACCCCGTGCGGTTTGATGTATCTGCGGTCATCGAGGCGCGCGATTTTGAGCATCTGGCAGAAATCCGTGCCGCTGCGCGTGAGGCGGCGATTGAAGGCGTGATGCTTAAGCGGCGCGATTCGCCCTATCTGGCGGGGCGTAAAGTCGGTTTGTGGTACAAATGGAAACGCGAACCGCTCGTGGCCGACTGCGTGATGATGTATGCGCAGCGGGGAAGCGGAAAACGCTCCTCATATTATTCCGATTATACCTTTGGTTGCTGGACCGAAGATGGCAATTTGTTGCCGGTTGGAAAGGCCTATTCAGGGTTCAGCGATGACGAACTGAAATGGCTCGACCGCTTCGTCCGGAACAACACTGTCGCCCGTTTCGGTCCGGTCCGCGAAGTGGAAAAGTCGCTGGTGCTTGAGGTTGCGTTTGACGCGGTGCATGAATCCAAGCGCCACAAATCAGGCGTGGCTATGCGGTTCCCGCGCATATCGCGTTTGCGCAGGGACAAGCCTGCTGAAGAGGCGGACACCATATCCGCCTTGCGCGCGATGTTCGATTAAAGGAACGCCTTTACGTCGGCCATGAAGCGGTCAAATTGGTCATGATGCAACCAATGGCCAGCATTTTCATATTCGACGACTTTTGCCGTTGGAAAATGCGCGATGCGGCCATCTTTTTCGGGGTTTGACGCCCAACTGTCGGCACCATATATCATCAACATCGGACAGGTGATCGACTGCCAGATTGCGAGCAGATCTTCGCGTGGCATGTCGAATATTGCCCAGATGTTGAGGTAATTGTCGAACTTCCAGCTCCAGCTGCCATCCTCGTTCCGGCTGATGCCGTGCACCGTCAGATGGCGCGCCTGTTCATCGGTCAAATAGCTGTTTTCAGCCTTCATCCGCTCATAGGCGGCTTCAATATTGGGATAGCGTTTCGGGGTGCGGCCAGCCGCATTGCGCTTATCGTCAATCCACTGCCGGAAACGATTTTGTATGCCAATCGCGTCGCGTTCCGCCTGCATTTTGGGGGAAAGGCCAAGCCCCTCAATATTCACCATCTTGCGGACATTTTCGGGGTAGAGCCCAGCATAGCGCGTGGCGATATTGCCGCCCATTGAATGCGCAATGATGCTGACGGGTGCAAGGTTCAGCTGGTGGATCAGCTGCGCCAGATCATAGACAAAGGCAGACATTTCGTAATTGCCATCGGGTGACCACGCGCTGTCGCCATGGCCACGCAGGTCGGGCGCAATAATGTGCCAATCGTGGCGCAGCTCTTCGGCCACCCAGTCCCAGCTGCGCGCATGGTCGCGACCGCCATGGACCAAAAGCAACGGCGGCGCATCGGGGTTGCCCCAATCGACGTAATTCAGCCGAAGGCGTTGCGAAATAAAGCTGTTTGTGATCGGGCCATGTAAAGTCATTCCGCAGCCAGTAATTGTTCCGCACCACCAAGGTCAACCGATACCAACCGGCTGATGCCTTGTTCGACCATAGTTACGCCAAATAGCCGGTGCATTCTGCTCATGGTGACGGCGTTATGCGTGACAATTAGGTAGCGTGTGTCGGTTTCGCGCGTCATTGCTTCCAACAAATCGCAGAAACGTTCGATATTCGCATCGTCCAGCGGGGCGTCAACTTCGTCAAGAACACATATCGGCGCCGGGTTGGTGAGGAACAATCCAAAGATGAGCGCGACTGCCGTCAGCGCCTGCTCTCCGCCCGACAAAAGTGTCAGCGACTGGAGCTTTTTGCCCGGCGGTTGCGCGAATATCTCAAGCCCCGCCTCAAGTGGGTCTTCGCTGTCGATCAATGCGAGATGTGCCTGGCCGCCGTTGAACAGCGTTGCGAAGAGCCGGCGGAAATGTCCGTCGACTGCCTCAAAGGCCGCCAGCAAGCGCGCTCTGCCCTCGCGATTTAAGCTGCCGATGGAACCGCGCAGACGGTTAATCGCAAGCGTAAGCTCTTCGCTTTCTGCCGCGCCGGAACCTTGTTGCGCCTCAAGCTCCGCGAGCTCATCAGCAGCGATCAGATTTACCGGCCCAATACGCTCGCGTTCATTTTGCAGCCGGTCAAGCCGTGCGGACTCCACCGATGCATCTTCCATTGCATGTTCATCGAACCCGAGCTTTTCGGGAAGCACTGGCGGCGGGCATTCAAAACGCTCGCCCGATATCCGCCCCATTTCGACGCGGCGATGTTCCTGATTTTCCGCGCGTGCTTCGGCACCCGCGCGGGCCTCTCTGGCAACCGAGAGCGCCTCTGCAGCGGTTGCGAGTTCGTTTTCCAGTTCCCGAAGCGTTTTTTCGCAGGCACTTTCTGTGACTTGAAGGCCATTCAGCTTTTCGGCCAGCTGTTCTTTATCTTCGCGCAGGCGCGCAATCTCGCGTGCCAGAATTTCGGGCCGCCCCTCCATCGCCTCCTGCTCAGCCGCAATATCTGCGCTGCGCTTGTTCATGTCGGCGATCCGGCGTTCCGCTTCGCCAGCGCGTTCCTGCCATCCCCGGATTTCGGCAAGCGCGACGGCACGTCGTTCGCGAATTTGCGCAATGCGCTGTTCAAGTGACGACAAATCAGCTTGATTGCGCGCCAACAGTTCGCGCGCAGCTTCGTTCGCGATGACAAGCTTTTGCACGAGGTCCGAATGATGCGTGCCATCTGGCAACGCGGCACGGGCGGCTTCTGCGGTGCTTTGTTCGGACTTTGCCTCGGCAAGCTCTTGTTCGCTGGCCGCCATCCGATCCAGCAACGCGGCCTTTGCAGATTTAAGCAGGGCCAGTGCATCTTCGGCTTGGTCCACCGCGCGCAAAGCCTGCCGCAATTGTCCTTCGGTTTCGGCGCGCGCTGTGGCGGCCGCCCGAACAGCATCTTGCGCGGCGCCGATAGCATCCGTCATTTGCGCAAGCGCCTCGGCCTGTTCCGCCAACGCCGCTTCTGCGGGCGGTATCAATGCATTCAATTCCGCAAGTCGGTTTGCCCGGACCAGCAGCTCAGCGGTCGTTGCGCCGTCGCCGTCGGTGGCAAATCCATCCCAGCGGCGCAATTTCCCGGAAAGCGTCACCATGCGCTCACCCGGTGTCAGCGCTGCCC
Source organism: Sphingorhabdus sp. (assembly GCF_044374345.1). Classification (GTDB taxonomy): domain Bacteria; phylum Pseudomonadota; class Alphaproteobacteria; order Sphingomonadales; family Sphingomonadaceae; genus Sphingorhabdus_B. Next base: position 7,479 of record NZ_JBILOS010000066.1, read on the forward strand.
CATTGTCTTGTTCGACAACCCGCACATGGGAAAGGCGTGCAGCCAGTTCCTGAGGTGCGTCGACATAATGGATCAGGGCATTTTCGGCCAATGCGCCCATCGCGGGCGTCCCGCCCAGCCAACGCCGTCCGGCATCCCCACCAATGGTGGCATCGGCATCATCACCCAACGCGGCAGCCAGTGCGCGTTCGTAGCCGGGCCGAACCTTGATACGGTTAATCGCCTTGTCGCCGTCCCCTTTGGCAAGGGACCGTTCGAGCGCATTTTGCTCGGTCAGCAAACCCGCGAGCTCTGCTTTGGCACTTGCAAGGCTGGCCTGCGCGCCGTCGCGTGCCGCGATCAGTTCGGTCCTGCGCGTTTCTGCCGCTTCGCTGGCTTGTGTATTTTCCTGCAAATGCTTTTGTAAGGTAGCAACGCTGGCTTCTGCCGATTTTTTGGCAGACTCACATGCAGATTCATCGCCCAAGGCATCACGCTCGCTGGCCATGCGCGCAACGGCGCCTGCTGCCCGCTCGGCACGCACGGTTGCCGCTGCAACAGCGGCGTCGGCCACGCGCAATTCGGCGTCGGCTCTGGCTTGCTCGGCGGCTGCCTTTGCCAAGGCAATTTCACTTTCGCGGGCCTGACGTTCGACATTTCCAGCCGCGCGCAACAGGGCAGGGCGCTCTTCTTCCTGTGCCTTGATCTGTTCCGATAAAGCCACGCTCTCGCTCTGAAGATGCGCGAGCGCGTCAGCAGCGTCATGGGTCAATTTGCCCTCACGCGCGCCATCTTCGGCCATGCGGGACGCTTGCGCAGATAAATCCGATTGCCGCTGCAATATCCGTTCCTGCTCACCCGTTAGTTGGACGAGCTTGTTGGAAACGTCATTCGCCGCATCGCGTGCTGCCATTGCAACGGCGCGGGCGTTTGCCAATTGGGTCACGGCATCCTGTTGCCGTTCGGTTAAAGCGCGCTGCGTGGCGGCGGCGCTATCTACGGCTGCCGTCGCGGCATTGGCCTCCGCACGCGCAGCATCGGCCGCAGCCTTGGCCTCGCGCCAACGCACGAAAATAAGCCGCGCTTCGGCCTGCAATATGTCTTTTGACAAGGTGCGGTAGCGTTCGGCCTGTTTGGCCTGCCGCCGCAATTGCCCCGCGCGGGCGTCCATGTCGGCGAGGATGGTTGCCAGCCGTGCAAGGTTGCTTTCTGCTGCGCGTAGTTTTTGTTCGGCGTCTTTGCGCCGTACGTGCAGTCCGGAGATGCCAGCCGCTTCCTCGAGCATCTGCCGCCGTTCCTGTGGCTTTGCAGAGATGATCGCGCCAATTCGGCCCTGACTGACGAGCGCAGGCGAATGCGCACCTGTGGCGGCGTCGGCGAAGATGAGAGCGACATCTTTGGCGCGCACGTCCCTGCCATTCGAGCGATAGGCCGATCCGGCGCCGCGCTCTATCCGCCGGGTAACTTCCAGTTCCTGATTACCGTCCGTTGCAGCGTCACCATCATCGCTACGTTCCGCCAAGATGGTTACTTCGGCAAAGTCGCGCGGTGGGCGGGACGCTGTACCCGCAAAGATCACATCTTCCATGCCCGCGCCGCGCATGGATTTTGCGCTGCTTTCGCCCATGACCCAACGGATCGCTTCCAGCAGGTTGGATTTGCCGCAACCATTCGGCCCGACGATACCCGTCAGGCCGTTTTCGATCCGCAGTTCGGCGGGCTCGACAAAGCTTTTGAAGCCGACAAGTTTCAGCTTCTTTATCCGCAACGGGCTGCCCCTTTCGCGAATGAGGCTATGTCAGTGCCCCCCCGAGTCATGCTTAGCGCGCGCCAGCCTCGATCAGCTTGGTCTTCACCTGGTTCCACGAACTGGCGTCAAGCTTCGCTCCGTTGAGGATGAAGAATGGCGTTCCCGTTACGCCGTCATCTTTTGTACCGCGCTCCGTGGTCTTAATCAGGGCATCGATGGCCGCTTTGTCCGACAGACATGCCTTGGCTTGGTCTTCGCTAATGCCACGCGACTTTACGAATTCGATCAGACCCATTTTCGTGCCCAGCAAGGTTGTAATTTGCTCTGGCGACATTTTCTGCATGGCTTGCTGATCTGCCTCGGTCACCGTGCTGATTTTGCCCAGCCAGCTTGGCTGTTCGGCATATAGCTGTTCGGTCAGCGGGAAAAATGCCTCAGGACCGCTGCATTGCGCCAGCAGGAAACCGGGAATGTCTTGAATACCTCGAACCAGAAAGGGGCGGAATTCCATCGACACGCGGCCGCTGTTGACGATTTCGTGCAGCTCTTCCGATGATTGCACGGAAAATTGCGCGCAGCCGGGGCATGTGATTGCGCCATATTCGACCAGCTTCAACGGCGCATCCGGATTGCCCATTTTATAGCCACCGAATTCGGTTTTGCTAACAACATCGACCCATGCCGTGCCGGCGGGCGCTGCTATCTTAGCGATCGGTTCGCCTTTCGGCGCGCCGGCTGTGTCACCGCCGCTGCAGGCTGCGAGCGCCAAAACCGCTAGTGTTGTCGAAATCAGTGTCTTGATACGCATGGGATATCCTTCAATTTGGGATGTCGAGTTACTTCAATACGGCTTTCAGTTCGGCCGCATTATGGATGTGGTCTTGCAAGACGCCGTTGACCATGAATGACGGTGTGCCACGCACGCCCAGAGCGGCTCCGGCTTCGGTCATATCGATGACCGCATTCAGTGCCGCCTTGTCCGCGAGGCAGACTTTCGCCTGTGCTGGCGTGATGCCGCGCTGTTGCATGATTGGCCCAAGCCCGAGTGCGTCAAAAGCGCCAATCATGAAACCAGCATAATCTGCGGATTTAAGCTTTGCCTGCGTTTCAGCATTGATATTTTTGGTCTTGCCCAACCAGATCGACTGGGTTGCGAACAAATGCCGCTGATTACCAAAGAATTTGCCCTTGCCACCGCAACGCGCAAGCATAGCGGCGGTCAGGTCAACCGAGTTCAAAACCATATTTCGCACTTCGAAGCTGGCTTTGCCCGTTGCAACCGACTGCGCCTTGAATGCGGGCGCTTCTTTCAATTCGAAGTCCGCACAATGGCCGCAGGTGTAGCTAAGATATTCGACAACCTTATTTGGGGCTGCCGGATTGCCCAAAATATGCGCACCCTTTTCGGTCACCGTAACGGTGGAAAGCCATTTGCTTGGGGCAGGGGCCGCGGCCAGAGTCGTGGAAAGCGCCGCCGCACCGAACAAGATGAAAAACAAGGATTTTTTTGCACGCAACATCAACATAGCCTTAGCCATTGAAACCATGACGTGCATCTGGAATCACTCGCTGCCTTTGGCAAGGCTTTTTGCAAGGCTTTCGAGCACGGCAAACAATTCAGGATCACCGATTTCGCGCAGAGATTCGCCCAGTTCCATCGGTATAGGCTTTAGCGAGGGCGGCGCTACCGGTTGCCGTGCGGGTGGCTTTGCAACCGGCCCTTGGCGGACCTTCACCCGTGCGACCGCGCCATAGCCAAAGAAACGATTCACCCGCTCGATAATCTCGGGAAGCACATGCTGGATCATCGTGGCATGCGCGCCTTCAACGGTCAGCTCAAGCGTGCCGTCGGATTTTTTGCCAATCGGAAAACGGATCGCCTCTGGCGCAGACACAGCGGCGTATCGTGCGCCAACAATTTCGTCCCAGCGGCTGACGACCGAACTTTGCACAAAGCCAAAGCGTCGGAACGCGGCCCTGCCGATTTCGGGCATCAGTGCGGACACCGCTTTGGCTTCGCCGCCGCGCGGACGCTGAAACGTCTTGGGCGTTACCGGCTTTTTCGGGCCCTTTGGCGCTGTTGGTGGCTTGCCTTTATCCATCACCTAATCCATGCCATTTTACATGCCTGCCGTCCAACAGACTGACCAGAATTCTGGGGATATCGCCGAGCGTCTGCTGGCGCATTATGATGT
>NZ_JBILOS010000068.1:0-11294 GCF_044374345.1 Sphingorhabdus sp.
TCGATCGCCGACGTGCTCGACATGACGGTGGAGGACGCGGTGGAGGTGTTCAAGGCTGTCCCCCCGATCCGCGACAAAATGGCGATGCTGGCGGAGGTTGGGCTTGGCTATGTCAAGGTCGGGCAACAGGCCACGACCCTATCGGGCGGCGAAGCGCAACGCGTCAAACTCGCCAAGGAACTCAGCCGCCGTTCCACCGGCCAGACTTTGTACATTCTGGACGAGCCCACCACCGGCCTGCATTTTGAGGATGTCCGCAAACTCCTCGAAGTGCTCCACCGTTTGGTGGAACAGGGCAACAGCGTGGTGGTCATCGAACATAATCTCGACGTCATTAAGACCGCGGACTGGATCATCGACCTCGGCCCCGAAGGCGGCGTTAAAGGCGGCGAGATTGTCGCCGAAGGCACGCCCGAAGATGTGGTAAAGGTCGCGGCAAGCTACACGGGGCATTATCTCAAACCCATGCTTGCCAAAGGCAAGTAGGGGTTTGCCCGCCGACGTGTCCGCCGTAGCCTTGGCGAAGGCGGATGCTGGAAAAGGCACGCTGAGGCTGTTGAAACACCCACCGTCATCCCGACACCACTACCCGTCATCCTGAACTTGTTTCAGGATCTTAATTCCGACCGCCGACAAAAAGTAAGATGCTGAACCAAGTTCAGCATGACGAAGATAGAGATCGTGGTTGGAAAAGGCCTCCCGTCCATAAACCAATTGCTGATATTCACAAAAATTGACAATTGGTTCGTGACGTGCAATCGTTGAGCATGGCCCGTTGTAAACTAGACCCCCGCAGGGCAAACACGCTCCTCGATAACAATGCCTTCGAACATTCTGATCAAAACCAAGTTAATCGACTGCTGTCGTTGATAGCGGAAGGAAGAATAACACTGATCGTGCCGCATGGAGTGCTATCGGAAATTGCCCATCCAAATACCCCCATTCAGATTAAAGACATGATGTCTGTACAATTATTCACAGAGGAAGTTGAAAGTTGCTCAACTGAAGAACAGCAGATCGCCCGTATCGACGCGGTTCTGCAAGGTAACGCAAGAAAAGGGCGGCATTCTGCCGATGCAAAACATGTATTTGAAGCGGCAAAATACGGTGGATATTTCATAACACATGACACCCGCATTGTGCGGAAAAAGCGACGCGAATTAGAAGCAATGCACTCAAACCTCAGCATCGTGACGCTCGATGAGTATCTGATGATCTATGATCAGTTCGCTGGCGAGAACGGGTCGGACGATTCTTAATCCTCATCGGAATAACGGTGACACTTAAGATATACGCAGGGTATGCAAAACCCTTAGCTCAGAGATGTTTTAAGAACGGGACCTACCAATGACAAATCTTAGGTTATCAAAATGGGTCAAAGGAGTCCTAGTTTACTTGGCATGCTGCTCTTTTTTTTGCAGCCGATGCTGCTAGATTGATTTCGTACGACTCAAATCTCAACGTTATTTGGTGGATTGGATTTGTAGCTACATTTCCGATACGTACGATTTTCCAATTTACGTCATCCTGTATTTAAAAATGCCTGACGATAATTAAATAAATCATTAGGATTTAGATAAATAATGGATAAATTATTTAAATTGTCAGTGCTATTTTTAGCAATATTTCTATGTTTTATTGCTATTATATATAGCATTAGATATGATGAAAAATTATATATTGCTCCAGATACATATCTTTTTATAATAATAGTTCTGTCTGCATTTACATTAAAATATCGATCATTATCGTTATTAATCGCTTCTACAAACATAATATACGGCGCGCATATCTGTTTTTTTATTTTATATTCTCCAATAACATTTATTATTTTTTTAATGTCTAGTTTATTTTACATAATTTATTTTCGGATGAATTAAATATTGTAAGTTATAGACATTCGATGTTGGTAATGATGCATTCATGGAGCATATCAAAGCACTAAGTGGACGCGATCCTCGTGCACAAAAGCGGGGCCCACGACGGAGGAGCAATTAAGTGCACTGTCACCGTAATCCCATTTTAATGTTCAGAATCATATTAGTCATTTTTCTATTTGGCTGTTCGGCAGGATCGAATAAATTGCGGGCTGTTTCGCCTGATGAATATTTTAGCGTTGATAAATGTTGGAAAAATGAGAGTGGAAACTTTAGTGCTATCATGGTTCTCACGAACCAAGAAGAAAGTCATATTCCTTACTTTATTTCTCGCACATGTGATGTTGTTGATAGTGCATACCCTAAGGGAACGGCCTTTCTGAACTATCTAAATGCAGTAAGTGTTTCGGGAGACAACGGTGAACTTGCTAAGAACGGTTATCTAAACAAGCCATTATCATCAAATTTTATTACTCATCTCCCGTTACCTGACGCTGGCGATAAAGTGTATATTTTCGAAGGTACATTAGAAAAAAAATGAAAAATGGGTTTGCATATTATGAAATTACTGGTGTTGACGTCTTTAAAGATACAGGTTTAACTTTTCAAGAAATCACATCCCTCACTCCGCGTCAGCGGAAGAATCTTGGGATGAATTAGGAAATCAAGTGCACTGACGCCGCAATTCATGAGAATTTTGACGGCATGTTAGATGACGCTCGGGCTCCAACGATGATCGACAGTGTAGAAGATTTCTACTCACGCCATGGACCTAAATGATTTATGAAAGAGCTATATATTTTTCTGTTCGTTATTATCCAGTGCGGACTTACTATTGGCTTGCACCTTTCTTTGATACGTTGGAAGGGGCTTAGCTTTGGGTGGGGCCTCTCAATATTGATTGGATTATCCTTCCCTATATCAACTTTTTTGGTCGGCTTCCTGACATCTGAATTCATTTATCGAAACCCGGGATTCGGGATGCTTTTGGCAATTATCGGGATGGCATCACTTATCGCGTTGCCTTTCACCGTCGCGACCTCAGTCATTTTGAAGACACGACTCGGAAGGCCAAGGTCCTAGCTTTTCCCCCCTGTAGAACTCCCCAGCTCCTTCACCGGATCGCGCCTCGCAATTTGGGAAGCCTTAATTCCGGTTACACGGGAATTACGGTGACAGGTAGGACACCCCCTCAACTCCTCTGCGCCTCTGCGTGAATCAAAATCCTTCCCAAACACCACCACTCCCCCTCCCTCGCCAAAATCGCCCCCATAAACCGCCACTGTCTTGCGCCAGTCATCATCGTCTGCGATGTGTGGGCCTGAAACATTTTTGGAGAGTAAAATGCGTAAAGTGTCGCCGTTTGTGTCCGCTGGCCTGCCTGTGTCTTTGGCGTTGGCGTCTTGCCTGATCGGTGCGCCGGTTGTCGCGCAATATGCGGCGACGCCGGATCCTGCGGCGGCGACGGCGGCGGCTCCCCTGCCCCCTGCGCGGCCCATTGGTACGCCGCCGCTGACGACCAGTGACGATTATCTGAAGGCTGGCGCAGCCGAGCTTGCCCGTTTGGAGGCGGATACGCCCAACAATCGCAAGGCGCGCAATGTCATCATGTTCATCGGCGACGGCATGAGCATCACCACCCTGACCGCCGCGCGCATTTTTGAAGGGCAGCAAAAGGGCGTCGATGGCGAATCCTATGTCGCGCAAATGGACCGCCTGCCGCACACCGCCTTAGTCAAAACCTATTCGCATGATGGCCAGGTGCCCGACAGCGCGCCGACCGCCACTGCCATGATCTCCGGCGTCAAAACACTGAACGGCGTTCTGGGCGTTGGCCCGCAAGCGGTGGAGGACAATTGCAAGGCGACCGAGCCCTTTAAGGTCAAATCATTGTTCGAAATGGCCGAGGACAAGGGATATGCCACCGGCATCGTGTCCACCGCGACCATCACCCACGCCACGCCCGCATCCACCTATGCCCATGTCGCGCAACGCGATTGGGAAGTGGACGCGAATATGCCCGCCGCGGCAAAGGCCGAAGGCTGCACCGACATCGCCCGCCAAATGGTCGAATGGCCGCATGGTGATGGATTTGAGGTTATGTTGGGCGGCGGACGCCAGCATTTCATGCCCAACACGGCGGCTGACCCCGAATATGCGGGCAAAAAGGGCAAGCGCGCCGATGGTAAGGACCTGATCGCCAATTGGCAGGCCGCCAACCCCAAAAGCGCCTATGTCTGGAACAGCGAAGGCTTTGCCGCGGTGGACGCGAAAAAGACCGACAAGCTGCTTGGCCTGTTCGAACAATCGCATATGCAATTTGACGCCGACCGCACCGCGAGCGGATCAAAAGAACCCTCGCTCGCCGAAATGACGACGAAGGCGATCGCGATGCTGTCCAAAAACCGCAAGGGATATGTCCTGATGGTCGAAGCGGGCAGGATTGACCATGGCCACCATGGCGGCAACGCCTATCGCGCGTTGCAGGACACGGTGGCGCTGAATGATGCGTTGAAGGCGGCGATGGACACTGTCGACCTGCGCGATACGTTAATCGTCGTCACATCGGACCATAGCCACACATTTACCATGGCGGGATATCCCGAGCGCGGGAACCCCATCCTTGCCCCCGTGGTTGACCAGAAAGGCAAATCAACCTTGGCCTTTGATGGCAAGGGATATACAACCTTGGGCTATATCAACGGCCCCGGCGCGGTCACGACATTGCCCCGCACCGACCCGTTGAAAGAAGATACGCAGGCGCTGAATTATCGGCAGCAGGCGTTGATCCCCACCGGTTCCGAAACGCACAGCGGCGAAGATGTCGTCGCCCGCGCCGCCGGGCCAAAGGCGCATTTGTTCAAGGGCACGATTGAACAGCACACGATATTCCAAATCATGCGCGCGGCCCTGGGTTTTAAATAAGGCGGCTTTAAATAAAGCGGATTTATATGGGCGCGCGCTTGTAAAGCAACGCGCGCTGCCCACATCTGCTGTTCGGGGGTTTCTGGACAAAGGAAAAGCCATGAAACGGATATTATCGGTCGCTGTTCTGTCGCTCGCGCTGGCCGCGTGCGGCGAAGGCAGCGCGTTGAACGACACGGTTAAGGTCAGCGTGCGCGAATCCATCGTCGCCACCTGCACCACCGCCGCGAGCGAGCAAATTCCCGAAGGCATTGGGGTCGACGTCAATCAGGTCTGCGGTTGTGCCGCCGACAAGGTGATGGATGGCAAAAGCATGTCCGACCTTGCCGCCAATCCGCCCAGCCCGTCCGAAGGCATGGCCAAATTGCAGGCCTGCTTGAAAGAGCTTGGGCCCGTGACGGTCAATCCCGCCGCAGGATGAAGCGCATATAAAGACCCCGCCCGGGGGATGGATCCGGACGGGGCTTTGCTACGGCCAGACGGGTTTGACCTCACCCCATCGGGTACAAAATTTCTTTCGTCACCTTGTGAATGGCGGTCATCACGTCTGCGCTGAGTTTTAGGTCAATCGCGGCGAAAATATCGTCCAATTGATCTTCGGTGCTGACGCCCACAATCGTGGAGGCGACAAAGTCATGCTGCTTTGACCATGCGGTCGCCAGCGTCACCGGCGACATGCCGGCTTCCTTGGCAATTTCCACGATCCGCATCGTGCTTTCCAGCGCCCGTGGTCCGGCAAAGCGTTGCGCCATTTCGGCCTGACGTGCGCCCGTCATTTCCAGATAGCGGGAGAAACGAGCGCCTTCGGGGCGCGCGCCGTCCAGATATTTGCCCGACAAGACGCCGCCGCCCAATGGCGAATATGGGAGCAACGATACGCCTTCCTGACGGCAGACTTGTTTCAGTTCATCTTCGAACCGGCGGTTGTTGATGGAAAAGTTATTCTGAATGCTGTGATAACGTGCCGTGCCCAAACGCTCCGATGTCGCAAGCGACTTCATGAGGCCGTAGCTGGTTTCGTTGGAGCAACCCAAAACGCGGACTTTTCCGGCGCGGACCAGATCGTCGAGTGTTTCCATCGTTTCGTCATAGTCGGTGCCATGGTCTGGCCAGTGGGTCTGGTACAAATCGATATAATCGGTCTGCAGACGGCGTAGGCTTTCCTCAACCGCGGTGACGATGTTGTGACGATCAAGCGCGGTCATCCCGCCGCGCTTTGGCGACTTGAACCATGTATGGCTTGGGCCCGAAACCTTCGTGGCCATGATGATGGCATCGCGGTTTTTGCCCTTCATCCAGCGGCCGACAATGTCCTCTGTCCGGCCGACCCATTTGATGTCGGGCGGCACAGGATAACCTTCGGCGGTGTCGAAAAAGTTGATGCCGGCGTCCAAACAACGGTCGAGTATGCGGTGCGCCGCCGCTTCATCGGTTTGCGACCCGAATGTCATCGTCCCCATGCAGATATCTGAGACGTAAACGGCACTTTTGCCAATGCGACGATGTTCCATATTCTTCTCCCCCTAATATTGTCCGGCCGCACCAACGACCAAAAATGCGAGCGCCGCGAGTAAACCCGTCATGCGGTTCGACCTGAAATGGCCAAGGGCATTGCTGCCATCGGCCTGTAATGACGCCACTTGCATAACCAGATGAAAGGCAGCGGGAACGAGCGCGACCAATGCCTGCTGCTCCGGCCGAACGCTCCATATCGCCATGCCCCAGCCGGAAAGCGCAAGGAGATAGAATATAGCCACCCCTGCCCGCACGCTACCGCCCAAACGCAAGGCGCTCGACTTAATCCCCACCAGCGCGTCGTCTTCGCGGTCCTGCATGGCATAGATCGTATCATAGCCCACCACCCAGAATATCGTGCCTGCATATAGCCAGAACATCGCTACATCGGCCTGCCCCGCAATCGAGACCCAGCCCACCAACGCGCCCCAGCTGAACACTAGCCCAAGCCAAAGCTGGGGCCACCATGTGATGCGTTTCATAAATGGATAGGCCGCGACCAGCAGTAGGCTTCCCAACGCCAAAAGCTGCGCATTCAGGTTCAACTGCAGCATCACAATCAAACCCACCAGCGCCAGCATCAACAGCCACGCCCAAGCCGCTTTGCGTGAAATTAACCCGCTGGCCAGCGGGCGGTTTGCCGTGCGGGCAACCTGTGCATCCAAATCACGATCAATGATATCATTATAGACACAGCCCGCGCCGCGCATCGCCACAGAACCGAGCAACATCCACAGCGCCAAATCCCATCGCGCAATCAGCCCGCCCGATAGCGCCAAGCCGAACACGCATGGCCAGAACAATAGCCACCAGCCGATCGGCCGGTCAAAACGTGCCAGCAACGCAAAGCCCCGCAGCTTTGCCGGGAGCAGTTTCATAATGCCGGTATATTCGCTGTCGGGCACAAGTTGTGTGGTCATAGCAATGCCCTGCCAAAATTTATCCTGTTCGTCATCTGGAAGTTGGCAGATGACGGCGCGGAGTTTTGTGTTTATGCACGCGCCATGCCCGCAACACCCGCCTGGCCCCCAAAATCAACGCCGCGGCTGTTTGTCAAACAGCCGTTGGCCGAGGGCGCGACTTTAAACATTAGCGGTAACAGCGCCCATTATCTGATCGGCGTGATGCGATTGAAAGAGGGCGCACCTGTTAAATTGTTCGATGATGTTTCGGGCGAATATCTGGCGACCGTCACCGAAACGCACAAACGCGACCTTATTCTGACCGTGGACGCCAAATTGCGCGACCGCGAATTCACCCCCGACCTTTGGATCTGTCAGGCGCTCATCAAAAAAGACCGGTTTGACTGGATCGCCGAAAAAGCCTGCGAGCTTGGCGTTGCCCGATTTGTACCCGTGCTGACGGCACGCTGTGTTGTCGACAAGCTGAAAGACGACCGGCTTCGAGCGCATATGATCGAGGCGGCAGAACAATGCGAGCGGACCGCCTTGCCCGTGATTGACCCGCTTGCGCGCATCGACGCGCTGCTTGGGAAATGGCCAGCAGACCGAACGCTATATTTCTGCGATGAACGCGGTGGTGAACCTTTTTCGGGCGCGATCCGCCCCGGCCCCGGCGCTGTCCTGATTGGACCCGAAGGCGGATTTACCGATAGTGAAAATGCCGCAATCCGCGCGCATCCGTGTGCGCGGCCAGTGTCACTGGGCCCGCGCATCTTGCGCGCCGATACCGCCGCTGTTGCCGCGATTTCTGTGTGGATGTCCAAAAATGGCGATTGGACGGCTTAGTCCCCTGTGATGCCGGGCACGCACCGCGATGCGCCTTTACCGGCGCCCCGTAACCGTGCTGACGGAATTTTCTGGCAATATAGACGCTACATTTCTAAACCGCGCGCATGAGCACAAAAACTGTTTCGGACCGCGACGATCCCGTCATTGAAACGCGCGATCAACTCATCGCCGCGATTGCCAAGGGCGAAAAGCCTAAGGACCGCTGGCGCATTGGCACCGAGCATGAAAAATTCGTCTATAACCGCACGGATCATCATGCGCCGTCCTACGACGAGCCAGGCGGCATCCGCGATCTGTTAATGGCCATGACCGAATTTGGCTGGGAACCCGTATACGAAAACGGCAAGGTGATTGCCATGACCGGTACCGATGGCGCCGTCAGCCTTGAACCCGCAGGCCAGCTGGAACTATCGGGTGCCCCGCTTGAAAACCTGCATCAGACATGCGCCGAAACCGGGCGGCATTTGAAGCAAGTGAAAGCCATTGGTGACAAGACCAACACCAGCTTCTTGGGTCTTGGGCTTTGGCCCGACAAGACGCGGGCGGAATTGCCGATCATGCCCAAGGGCCGCTATGACATCATGCTGCGCCATATGCCGCGCGTGGGCAGCATGGGCCTCGACATGATGCTGCGCACCTGCACGATTCAGGTCAATCTTGATTATTCAAGCGAAGCCGACATGGCCCACAAGTTCCGCACCTCGCTCGCGCTTCAGCCACTGGCAACCGCGTTGTTCGCAAACTCACCCTTCTTGGAAGGCAAGCCAAACGGTTTTCTTTCTTACCGCAGCCACATCTGGTCCGACACTGATCCGCAGCGCACGGGCATGCTGCCGTTCGTATTCGATGAAAACTTCGGATATGAGCAATATGTCGACTATATGCTGAAGGTGCCGATGTATTTCGTGTACCGTGACGGCAAATATATCGATGCATCGGGGCTGGATTTCCGCGACTTTTTGAAAGGCGAACTTTCGGTGCTGCCGGGCGAAAAACCGACCGTTTCCGATTGGGAAGACCATATGTCGACCGCCTTTCCCGAAGTGCGGTTGAAAAGCTTCCTGGAAATGCGCGGCGCGGATGGTGGGCCATGGAACCGCATCTGTGCGCTGCCCGCATTCTGGGTCGGCTTGCTGTATGATCAGGGCGCGCTTGATGCTGCTTGGGATGAGGTAAAGCATTGGACGATGGAAGAACGCGAAACGCTGCGCAGTGCAGTGCCAGCGCAAGGCCTGAATGCAGCGATACCGGGTGGCGGCAAGCTCCTTGATCTTGCCGGACGTATTCTTGATATCTCATCATCAGGACTTGCCGCACGCAACCGCCTGAATGCCAGTGGCGACAATGAAACCGGCTTTCTGGACCCGCTGCGTGAAATCGTTGCCAGCGGCAAGACCGTCGCGGAGCAAATGCTCGACAAATATCACGGCGAATGGGCCGGTGACATCTCCCGCGTGTATGACGAGATGAGCTTCTAAATTTCCGACAATATCATGCAATAACGGGGCGGGTGTGCGAAAGCAGGCTTGCCCCGTTCGCATATCGGCGTTAAGGGCCCAATTCTTCGCTGAAAAGCGGAGTGCAGGAGTTTAGCTCAGTTGGTAGAGCATCGGTCTCCAAAACCGAGGGTCGTGGGTTCGAGTCCCCCAACTCCTGCCATTTTATTGGTATCACCTATAATTTGGCCTCTTCGCGGATCTTCATCCGCCAGCCCCATATACTCAACATAAACATCGCAGCATTCGATCCGAAATCTAATGCCATCCAGCGGTTCAAAATCGGCAATTCATATACAAAATAATAGTTGAAGCCGAAGAACGGCAGCAGCGCGACGGCATAAGTCAGAAACGATGCGCGCGTGAACCGGCTAAACCAAATGAACAGGCCGCCCAAAACGGCTTGTGCGCCGAAACAACCAATAAACAGCGCACTGGTCGCGCTCAAATGTTGGTACGCCGGATTGATTGTCATCCGTTCGACCATATTGGGTGCAAACAAGCACCAGCCGCCCAAACCAAAATAGGGCAAAGCGATAAGGCGTTGAATGTGGATAGACTGCATACAATTCCTCCGTGTCATCAACCGTAGAGCAACTGGTTACCGCCAAGGCGTGATGGGCTGCCTTCAATGCGCCTTGCGCTTGGGCAGCATGTGATGGGCCAAGACAATCACGGCGCCAATGGCGAGCCCGACGACTCCGCATAATGCGGCATCCGCAATCCAGGCCAACGCGCCCTCATGCAGGCCGAAAAACTCCGCGGGGTGGATGCCAAAGCCGTGGACGATGATTTGTCCGCCGACCCATAGCATTGCCGCGGTGCCGATGGTTGATAAGGCGGCGAGCAACTTTGGCATGCCCTTCACCAGACCGCGACCAATGGCCTGCGACCCGCCATTTTCACGCTGGGCCATGTGCAGGCCGATGTCGTCCATTTTAACAATCAACCCAACCACGCCGTACACCGCAATCGTGATGGCAATCGCGACAAAGGCTAACACGCCTGCCTCAAGCCAGATTGACGTTTCGGCAAGGCTTTTCACTTCGTTCAGCGCAATCGCCATGATTTCTGCTGACAAAATGAAGTCGGTCCGCACCGCGCCCTTCACCATATTTTGCTCATGCTCGGCGCTGGTCAATTCCGCGAGTTCTTCGACCAAACTCTCTTCTTCATGCGGGACCAGTTTTTCCCAGACCTTTTCGGCGCCTTCGAAACACAGATAGGCGCCGCCCAGCATCAAAATTGGTGTAATCGCCCATGGCAAGAACAGGCTCAGCAACAACGCAACCGGCATAATGATGACCAGCTTGTTGAAAAACGAACCTTTCGCAATACGCCAGATTATCGGCAATTCGCGGTCGGGGGTGAACCCAGTCACATATTGCGGGGTAACCGCTGTGTCGTCGATGACCACACCTGCGGCCTTGCTGCCTGCCTTGCCCGCGGCAGCGGCGACATCGTCCACAGAAGCCGCAGCAACCTTGGCGATTGTCGCAATGTCGTCGAGTAAGGCGGCAAGACCGGATGGCATGTGGACAAATTCCTTGATGTGATGAAGCGTCGAGGGATAACCAAAAACGGCAGCAGTTCAAGGCTGTTCAGAACGGGTGCGGGCGATGGGTGCATTCCCAAAGCCACTTGCCTCGGGCCGAATCCATCGCTAAAGGCCTAGTCTTTCCGAAATCGGAACCTATATCGCTCTCGACCCGCCGGTCGGAGCGCTGGCG
>NZ_JBILOS010000145.1:0-3248 GCF_044374345.1 Sphingorhabdus sp.
TGGCGCGTTGGACAGATTGTCGCCCGGCAACTTGCGCAATGCAGGGTCAAGTGGTGCGCCGGTTTTGCTGCCGACCAGGTTTTCACGATAGCTGGTGTTTGCATATGTCAGACCTGCCGCCACGCGGAAGTTGCGTGCTGGCACCAAGGATGCTTCCAACTCGACACCTTCAGCGCGCACGCCATAGCCCACGTCGCTTGGCGCACAGGCGCCCGTTGTTGCCGCTGCTGCGTTGAAGTTGGAGCCTGCTGCCGACAGGTTCTGGTCACGGTCAGCACCGGCCAAATCCGTGCTACAACCGTTGATCGACTGCACAAGGAACACGGTGCCATTGAACGTATTCAGCTGAAAATTGCTGAAGTCCGAACGGAACGCAGAAACGCTCAGGCTGAGTGGACCATTTGAGAATTTCGCACCGATTTCATAGCTGTCGACCAATTCGGGGTCGAATTGCAATCTGCCCGTCAACGCCTGCGCGCCGCCCGATGCTGCAAATGTGCCGATTGGCGACTTCAGTGCTGAACGGTCAAGGTTGAAACCACCAGCCTTATACCCACGCGCGAAGCTGCCGTAGACCAACAGGTCGTCGGTTGCTTTCCACGACAGGATTGCGGTGCCGGTGAATTCATCTTCACTGCGCTCGTCGTTGATAGACACGCCGTTCAATTCCGCGGTCGAGTTGCCCTGACAGGACAGGCCAATCAACGAACCCGCAAGTGCACGCGCTGTTGCCGTTGTCTGCGGGTTCACCAAGTCGTCGGTCACAAGGCCTTGGACGGCCGTACAAACGGTGTTGTCATTGCCAAAGGTGGCGTCGAACTTCTTCTTGTCGCTGGTGTAGCGCAGGCCAAGCGTCAGATCGAGCGCATCGGTAATGTGCAGGATGTTGTGCGTGAATGCCGCGAAGTTCGTGCCGTTCTGGAAATAACGGTCGTTGGTGGTGCCCAGATCATTCAGGCTATCAAGCCGCGTGAACGCCGCCAGAATATCCGGACCCGACAGACCCGAAGCGCCGCCGATGGTTGCGGTGCCGACGCCAGGGATGACGCATGATGGGCTGGTGGGCGAATAGAGCCCAGCCAAACCGCCACCCGAAATGATGCGGCATGTTGCAAAGCGGCCATATTGGTTGCCGAAACGCAGATTGTCGCGGACGGTCAGCTTCTCATTCGAGAAAAATCCGCCGACGAGCCAATCCAGCTTTCCGTCAAATGCTTCACCCTGTAGGCGGAGTTCCTGCGTAAAGGTGTGGAATTGACGATAAGCATCATCGCTTGGCGCGCGGTACAGAATGTCGACTTCACCATAATCGGTGTCGGACGCCTGACCGGAACGATATTGGCGATATGCCGTAATCGACGTCAAAGTTGCGCCGCCGAAATCATAATCGATTTGGCCGGAGAAACCATAATCCTTGGTTTCGCCGCTGAAAACGCGGTTGGCGCTGACCGAGATGTTACGGCCATAGCCTTGGTTAAACGCAGCCAATGGTTGGCCAAGGTCACGCAATACGTTGATGATGTTGTTGGATGTCGCTGTTGATGCCACGCCGGTCGTGCTTGGGTTGTTCAGGTCACCAATGAATGGATTGACGGAACCATCGACATAGGTTGCTGCGCAGCATTCTTCGTTACGCGAGGTATAGTCTGCAATCAGACGCACCGACAGCGCATCGGTTGGTTGGAGCAACAACTGGCCACGCAGGAAGTAGCGGTTACGATTGTTGACGTCGCGGCCATTTTGGTCGTCACGGTAGAAACCGTCACGCTTTACATAAACGCCATCGACGCGGAACGCGACCTGATCCGAAATCGGGCCAGTGATGCTGGTTGCAGCGCGCATGAAGTCATAATTGCCGTAGGTCAGCTCGCCATTAACACCAAAGGTAAAGCTTGGCTTTTTGGAATAGATGCTGATGAGACCAGCAGACGAGTTACGTCCGCCCAATGTACCTTGCGGCCCACGCTGTACTTCAACACGGTCAATTTCGCCGAGTTCGTTCAAGCCAATGCCCGAACGCGAACGGTATACGCCGTCGATGAAAACAGGGACCGAGCTTTCGAGGCCGGGATTGTCACCGACCGTTCCGATACCGCGAATACGGGCAGAACCATTGGCTTCCGAACCCGTCGAAGAGACGAGCAACGATGGTGCAACCTGGTTCAGCTGACGAATATCGTTCGCGCCGCTATTTTGGAGGGTTTCGGCATTAACGGCGGAAATCGCCACTGGCACATCTGAAAGCAGCTGGCTGCGGCCTTGCGCGGTTACAACGATTTCTTCGTCCGCTGTATCGTCGGCCTGAGGGGCTTCTTGCGCAAATGCGAGGCTTGGCACTGAAAGCGCGAGGCACGCGGCCGATAGTTTCAATGCGTGGCTGAGGGATTTGTCACGTCGTAACATATGCTTCTCTCCTGTGTTGAAATGAATTGGTCACAATCTAACGAATGGACATGGCAATGTCATCGCCGTTAACAGCGGTTTTCCTGAAATTCATTCAGTGCGTCAATATTGCAACATTGACATTTTTGACGTTACGGAAAACCTGTTCAGTTTGAACAGACTTTTCCGTAACATAGCAAGCAATGCTGCGCAGCAATTTGCTTATAATTTCACAAGCATTTTGCCGGTGTTTTCGCCACTGAACAGGCCGATAAAGGCTTCTGGTGTTTTCTCCAGCCCGTCTTTCACCGTTTCACGGCCTTTGACTGCGCCAGATTTGATCAGCCCCGCCATATCGGCGTTGAATTCCGGAACCTGTGCGTAGAAGTCGGGGTAGAGGAAGCCCTTGATCATGATGCGCTTGCCGATGATCATCGGAAGATATTGCATTGGTTGGGCTTTAAAGTCGTTATAGACGTCAATCATGCCGCAAATCGCAAAGCGGGCCCATTCTTTGGACGTGGCAAGTGCCGCATCAAAATGTTCGCCGCCGACATTGTCAAAATAGACATCAATGCCGCTTTCGCCCATGTCTTTCAGCGCGGCCATCAACTGCGGCAGCACCTTGCCCGATTTATAGTCGATCACGGCATCGGCGCCGAGTTCTTTGACCCAGGCACATTTTTCTGCGCCACCGGCTGAACCAATGACTTTCATGCCCTTGGCCTTGGCAATTTGCGTGACGGTCGAACCAACGGCACCCGCAGCGGCAGATACGAAAATGACTTCGCCAGCCTTCGCTTCGGCAACCTTGAGCAAGCCGAACCATGCGGTGCCGCCGGGCATGCCGATGATGCTGAGCCAAT